>JBBRNM010000037.1:0-22257 GCA_038230295.1 Candidatus Limnocylindrales bacterium | reverse complement strand
TGGTAATCGCGGACCGCCTCCACGAGCTCCTCCCGGGTGTTCATCACGAACGGGCCCATCCAGGCAACGGGCTCCCCGATCGGGCGGCCGCCGAGGATCAGCACGTCGAGGTTGGGACTCCGACTCTCCTGCTCCCGCGCGGGCAGCGCCGAGACGGCGATCGCGTCGCCCGGGCCGAAGACCGTAAGCTGGCCGGTCCTGATCGGGTGGGCTTCGGCGTTCGGCATCGCGAGGGTGGGGCCGCCGACGGTTCCGAACCCGGCCATGACATACAAGAGGGCGTTGTAATCCGGTCGCCACGGCAGCGAGAGTCGAGCACCGGGGCTCAAGGTCGCGTGGACGAGCGTCATCGGCGTGTACGTGGACCCGGGGCCGGCGAGCTCGGCGACGTCACCGGCGATGACCCTGACGAGGGCGCCCCCGTCCGGGGACGTGGCCAGTCCCACCTCCGCAGCCCGGATGTCCTGGTAGCGCGGAGCCGACCACTTCTGCGAGGCCGGCAGGTTGACCCAGAGCTGGAAGCCGTGGAACAGGCCGCCGCTCGCGACGAGCCACTCTGGCGGCTTTTCGATGTGGAGGATCCCGGCGCCGGCGGTCATCCATTGCGTATCGCCGTTGGTGATGACCCCGCCGCCGCCGTTCGAGTCGTGATGCTCGAACACGCCGTCGATCATGTAGGTCACGGTCTCGAACCCGCGATGCGGGTGCCACGGCGTGCCCTTCGGCTCGCCCGGCGCGTACTCGACCTCACCCATCTGGTCGAGATGGACGAACGGATCGAGCTCATTGAGCTCCACCCCGGCGAACGCGCGGCGAACCGGGAAGCCCTCGCCCTCGAACCTCGATGGGGCGCTCGTCACGGAACGGACCGGGCGCTGGCGAGTGGTTGCCGGATCCGGCTCGGGGATTCGGGGCAGGATCGTGATGTCGGGAACGGTGATTGCGGGCATGCGCAAATGATTGATCAGTCAACGACTTGCGTCAACCCGGTCCCTCGCGCGCGCCGCGTCGAAGCTCGGCTATGGGCTCCGGTGATCGACTTTCTCAGCCCTCCTCGGACCAGATCCCGAGGGCGACCTGGGCGTAGAGCGCCGCGCCGATCGCCATCGGTGCCTCCTCGAAGATGACCCGGTCGGAGTGGTTGTCGCCGTAGGTTGCCGGGTCGGCGGCCGCTGGTCGGGCTCCGAGGAATGCCATCATCCCGGGGATCTTCTGGAGCACGTATGACCAGTCCTCGGCGCCCATGTCGGGCGCGGGCATGGTCACGACGTCCTTCTCGCCCAGGAGGCCGGTCGCGATGTCGCGCACGCGGTCGGTGACGGTCGGGTCGTTGAGCGTCACCGGGTAGACCGGGACGAACTCGATCTCCGCGGTGAGGCCGTGGGCCGCCGAGACGCCGTCGACGACGCGCCGGATGAGCTTCCCGGTCGCCTCGCGGCGCTTGTCCGAGAGCGTGCGGTAGGTGCCCTCGAGGAACGCCGTCTCGGGAATGATGTTGTGGGTCGTGCCCGCGACGAGGTGGGCCACGGTCACGACAGCCGGATCGAAGACGTCGACCTCACGGGTCACGGCGGTCTGGAGCGTCGTGACGATCTCGGCCGCGACGACGATCGGGTCGGCTGCGACGTGCGGCGCTGAGGCATGACCGCCGCGCCCGTGCACGGTGATCTTGAAGTTGTCGGCCGAGACCAGCAGCGGACCCGGCCGGAGGTGAATCTCGCCGCTCGGGTAGCGGGTCGTGATGTGGATTGCGAAGCCCCGGGTCTTCGCGGGGTCGAGCCCGTCGAGCAGGCCGTCCTCGAGCATGAATCGGGCGCCGTGGAAGCCCTCCTCGCCGGGCTGGAACATGAGCTTCACCGGGCCCTTGAGCTCGGCCTGCCGCTCGAGGAGGAGGCGGGCGCCGCCGAGCAGCATCGCAACGTGGGTGTCGTGACCGCAGGCGTGCATCCGGCCCTCGATCTCGGACGCGAAGTCGAGGTCGGTCCGCTCGGTCAGCGGCAACGCGTCCATGTCCGCCCGGAGGACGACCGCCGGCCCCGGCTTGTCGGCCCCGATCGTTGCGGTCACGGAGGTCGTGGTCGTGCCGCGCCGGGGCGTGAGGCCGAGCTTCTCGAGCTCCTCGACGACGAGCTGCTGGGTCTCGGGGAGCTGGAGTGCCAGCTCGGGCCGCAGGTGGATGCGTCGGCGGTTTGCGACGATCTCGGGGAGGAGGGCCTGAGCGGCAGCGAGCAGATCGGTGCTGGGCATGGCTGGATCGTAGCGGGCGAACTGGCCCGGGACTCGGCGTCCGTACCCGGTCTGGGTCGCGGCGGTCCCCGGGCGGCGTGGCGGCGGTCGCGAGACGCCTCTGAGTCAACTGTGCCAAATGTGACTGAGGTGACAGCTCGTTACGGAGTTGACCCGGGGCCAGCGCGCTCGTGAGCGTGAACGGAGGCGCCGAGGCGATTCGAGCGGTCATACATCTGCCCGGCTCGTCACCAGGCCGGCTGCACACGACCGGTGCCCCCGACGCCCGCTGGAACGACGACGACCTCCACGCTCTCCAGACGCTCCACGGCTCCGACTTCGAGGCAGTAGAGAAGCTGCTGCCGGGCGATCATGGGATGCCGCGCCGGTCGCCTGACGGCCTTCGAGCTCCTCCCCCGCGGCTCGAGGGCCGCGGAGATCTACACGGTCGGAGTAGATGGCACCGGGGCGCGGCGGATCACCAACATTTCGCTCCCGGATTCGGTGCCGGACTGGGGATTGCTCAGACCGTCATCAACCTCGGCAGGGCCGATGGTCGCCGCAAGGCATGTGGTGCGCCCGGGCAACGAATCGCGCCGTGCGCGTGACAGATCCGGCCGGCTTGACCGATCCTTGGCGATGCGGGCCTGCCGCCCGCTCACACAGAGGTGCCCACCATGCGCTCGATCGTCGCCAGCGGCGCGGCCGCCCTCATCATTGCCCTGTCATTCGCACCGCTGGCCAGCGCGGCTCCGCCATCGAGCTTTACTGCAGCGACGCGGCTGGGATTCCCCGGCGGCGACGACTGGGAGCCGGCGATGGCCGCCGACGCCTACGGTCACGTGTACGCGATGTGGACGCATTACGTGGGCTTCGGCGGCGGCACGGCCGGCGATCCCGACCCGACGTGTCCCGCCTGCGGCAGCCCTCACATGGACATCCAGGTGTCGGCCGACAACGGCGCGACCTGGAGTCTCCCGCGGGTGCTCTCGCCGACCTCGACCCGGCAGGACGACCCCCAGATCGTGGTCGATCCGGCCGACGGGCGGACCGTCTACGCCTCGTTCATGCAGGACAAGAAGTCGAGCCAATACGTCGCCAGATCGACCGATTTCGGCGCGACGTGGCACGTCGTGCTCGTCGAGCCGCTCCAGCGCGGGACCGACAAGGACATCCTCGCGGTCCGTGGCCCGAACCTGTATCTCGTCTACCACACCCAGGAGAAGACGTTCGTCTCTGTCTCGCACGACCGTGGGAGCACATGGGCGACGCATACCCTCGTCGGCACGACGAACTCCGACCTCGGCGTGTCCTTCCCGAGCGGTGGCGCTGTCGACTCCCTCGGCGTCGTCTACTTCGCCTGGAACGGCATCACGAAGCCGGGGCAGGCGAAGGGCTCCGTGAACCTCTATGTCACGAAGTCGACCGATCTGGGAGCGACCTGGACGGTCTCGAGGGTCGATGTCTCGGCGGCACCGCCGAACTGCGGTTGCGCCGGCTATGACTACTGGGGCGCGCAGATGGCCCTGGACGTGGACGCGGCGGATCGCGTGTACGTGCTCTGGGACGCGAATCGCGTCAAGGGCGACCCGCAGCGACTCTATTTCGCCCGTTCGAACGACGGAGCGTCGTGGTCCGCGGCCGTGGACGTTTCGCTCGCGCCTACGGGGGCGAACAACCTGTTCCCAGCCCTCGTCGCGGGCGCCGCGGGTGACGTCCGGATCGCCTGGATGGACGATCGAAACGGCCATGACGGCGGGAACCTCGATGCGGGCGCCCGCTGGAACGTCTACTCCCGATCGTCGACCAATGCCGGCTCGACGTGGAGCCCCGAGTCGAAGCTCTCGCGGTTCGTCTCGGGCTTCGGCTACAAGCTGGCGACGCCGAACGACGGCTTCCTGTCGCCATACGGCGACTACTTCGAGATCGACATCAACGCGGCCGGCAACACCGTGGCCCTGTGGGGCGAAGGCTTCAGCTGGACCGGCCCCGGCAACATCTGGTACGCGCGACGGCCGTGATCCACGGAAGCCGGCCCCCGCTCGCGAGCGGTTACGCCGGCTTCCGAGCCACGAACATCACGATGGGGTCGTCGGGGCCGACCGGCTCGCCAGCATAGCCAGCGTTGCCGCCCTCGAGGGTCACCTCGCGAAAGCCCGCGTCCTCCAGGAGCAGCAGGATCTCCTCCACGAAATACAGGCTCTCGTCGAGGCGCGATGTCTCCTCGGTCACGAGCACGTCGTCGCGCCAGAGACGGGCGCGCATCTCGAGGGTGTGGCGCTGGGCGATTGGGTCCAGTGACGCCAGTCGGCTTTCGAGCTCGATCTCGTCGCCATCGGCCGTCCGTTTGCGCTCGCCGTCGTCGTCCCACGGCCGGGGAACACCGCCTCGATGCGCCGGCAGCCAGCGGCCCCACGCCGCCTCGTCGAGGCCCTCATAGGGCAACGTGTGGTTGATCAGGAGCACGCCGCCCGGATCGAGGTGTCGGTACGCCCGACGGAGCCCTTCTCGATCGTGGTCCCGTCGGCCGCCTATTCCGAACACGCCGCACATGTAGATCGTGCGATACCTGCGCGGCAGGTCGAGCTCGTGGGTGGGCTGGGCGACCAAGGCCGGGAGATGGGACGGTGTCGGCGTGAGGCCGGCGACCGCCTTTGCAGCGAGCACGATCATGTCCCCGGACACGTCCGCGCCGTCGACGTCAAGGCCCTGCCGAACGAGCGGCACGAGGATCCGGCCGGTGCCGCAGCCGAGGTCGAGCGCCGGCTCGCCGTACCGTCGGATCGCGGCCGCGTAGTAGTCGACTTCGTGCGCCTCCGGGGTCGTGAACTCGGCCCACCACCTGGCGACGAGACCAAAGTGCCAGGTCCCCGAGGCATCGTGCATCGAGCGACGATACGCCGGGTCCGAGGCTCAGCAGCTCGTGAGGGTGACCTGGCTGTTCGTGAGCATCGCGACCTGCGTGGCCGCGGTCGTCATGTCACCCGAGTTCAGGGCAGCTACGAGGGCGTCCCGCCAGGTGGTGGTTGCGGCGTCGGCAGGATCGAGCTGCTGGAGGCCGGTGAGGAGCATGGTCTTGTTCGCCGTCAGGAGCGCCGCGACATCGGGGCCGGGGGCCTTGAGCTGTTGAATGACCGCGAACGTGGCGCTGTCGACACAGCCCGTGATCGGACTGCTGCTCGTGGGAAGCGGCGGAATCGTGGCATTCGTGATCGCGCTTGGAATGCTGCTGGCCGCCGCCGAGCAGGCACCGAGGCCGAGGGCCGCGAGGGCCAGGACGCCAAGGAGGGCCAGCTGTAGCACCGGTGCGGCGCCCTGCCGGATGATTGGGAGAAGCGTGCATTTCTTGAGTACCTCATTTGGGGGTCGCCAGCGTGCACGGCAGGACGGCACGGGCGCGGGTGTCGAACCGGGGCGCGGGCTCACAACCATCTCGCGACCGTCGGCCGGCGGGGTACGTTGTGCGCTCAGCGCAAGTCGGTCGCAGCCTCCGGCGGCCGCCTCTCGGGGACGAGCCGCCCACCCCGCACCGTGCCACCCACGACCATTGCCGCACCGACGAGGACGACGTTCTTGATGATGTACTGGCCCTCGAGCGTCGGCGCGTACGGAAAGTGCGTCCAGGTCTCCGTCGGGAAGAGGAGCAGCGGCGTGATGGTCCCGGCCATCTGGAGCATCAGCAGCGCGAGCGTCGGGCGCAGGAAGCGGCCGGTCAGGAGCCCGAGGCCGATGAGGCACTCCCACGTCGCGAGGACCGGCAGGGACACGGCGGGCTGGACGACGCCGCCCGAGAGTGTCTCAATCGTACGGGCCGCGAGGTCCTCGGCGGGGCTCAGCCCCGGAAAGAACTTCAGCACCCCGAACCAGAAGAAGACGATCCCGAGCCCGATCCGAAGCGTCGGCACGCTGAAGCGAGCGAGGAAGGCCGTGATCCGGACGTCGATCCGATCGTAGGTTTCGGCGACGGCGGCCCAGTTCACGAATCCAGCATCCCACGGAATCGAAACGGCCGGCCCGCTGGGCCGGCCGTTTCCGCTTCGCGCTCGGCGTCAGTGCTGGTGCAACGTGTGCTGGTAGCACGCCACGTCGTACTGGGAGACGACGTGCACGTTGCCCGAGTGAACCCCGCCCGTGCTATCCGGGTTCGCGTAATGCGTTTCGGCATTCGCGAAGCCGCCGGACGAGAAGCCGTTCGGCATGACCGTGAAGTCGTCGCACGAGACGGACGGCTGGCCGGTGCCGGGCGGATTGCTGGCGAACGCCGGGGCCGTGGACATGGCGAGGGCGAGCGTCGCTGCGCCGGCGCCGAGAAGGATTCGTCTGAACATCGCTACCTCCTGTTGGTCGCATCATTCGACTACAGGTCCCTACGACGGCCTGCCGGCAGCGGATCCCCGAAACGCCTTTGCAAACGGGTTGCGGGCTGGGTGGCTACGTATCTCAGCGGGCCGCCGCCTCGGCCTCCTGCTTCCGCGCGGCCATGGCCTCGCCGAGCTGCTCGAGCTCGGCCCGGTCAAACACCTGGCGCGCCTTCACGAACATGTCGCCCTCTTCCTCTTCGATGTGGTGCTCGATGTTCTCGATCATCACCTTCGCCTTGGGGCCCCAGGTCTCATCGTCGACGGGCAGTGCCTCGAGCTCGCCCAAGAGGATGTTCACGACGTCGTGCTCTTCGTATCCCTCGAGCACGATCGCCTTCGCCTTCGGGTGCTGCTTGAGGGTCGGATAGAAGATCTCCTCCTCGATGATCTCGTGGACCGTGAGCTCGGCCTTGATCCGAACGAAGAGCTCGGTTCGGGTCTTGACGCCGCGCTCGGTCGTGGATTCGAGCTCCCGGAGGAGCGCCTTGACCTTGCGGTGATCGTCGCGGAGCAATGACACGGCATCCATGGGGACCTCCTTGGCTTGGCCTGATGGCTGATCGCGCGGGCGCGACATGGGCGCCGACGGGAGACTGCGGTGATTCGATCGTCGCCGTGCGGAGGTTACTTCCAGTCGCCTCGAAACGGGTCGGGCGTGACGGCAGCCTCGCGTCCTCCCGACGTCGGGTCCTGGTCGAGCCAGGCGCGGTGACAGCGGCTGGCGGACGTTCGCAATGCGTGGCTGCCGCATGGAATGGGTCTGCGACGCCCGCCCCGCGAAGGTCAGAAGGCGCAACGGTGCCCGACCCGCCCTGGGGATCGCCCAGGGCCTCATCGAAAAAGGAGAACGAGATGCCTGACGAGATCTTGGAGCGAGACAAGAACGGTAACGTCATCGAGCGCGAAATGACCGTGACCGACCGCGACGAGCATGCCAATGAGGCGGCCGGCGCAGGCGCGGGCGCTCTCGGTGGCGCCGCGGTGGGCATGGCCGTCGGGGGACCGCCCGGCGCCGTGGTCGGTGGCGTCATCGGAGCCGCCGGCGGCGCGATCGCCGGTGAGAGCACCAAGCACGAGCACCACGACGAGGCCGGCGCCGGAGCCGGTGGCGCCGGAGGCGCGATTGCGGGTGCCGTCATCGGTGGCGCGATCGCCGGACCTCCCGGCGCGGTCGTCGGCGGCGCGGTCGGCGCGGGCGCCGGCGCCGGTGCCGGCGAGAAGGCCGAAGAGGGCGTCAAGGACGACGTCGACCGCGGTACCGACTGGAATCGCGAGACCGTCCAGGAGGACGTCGTTCCTCCCCGCTGACCGAGGCACTCACTCCCTCGAAGCGCCCGACGGTCTCGCCGTCGGGCGCTTTTCTGTGTCCGGGGACGCTTGCGGTTCGGCAACGGATTGTTAAACTCCGGGCCGCGGTGACGGGGTGTCGGCGTCAGCACGCGTACGAGGGAGCGCCCGGTGGAGCAGGCGGATCGCGGCGAGATCATCGAGTGGCTCGGGAGTGCCCGCAGCGGCCCCGACGCGCTCGGTGGGAAGGGCGGCTCACTCGATCGACTCGGCCGGATGGGCTTCAGGATTCCGCCTGGCTTCTGCCTCACGACCGCCGCATTTCACCTCCAGCTCGAGGCTGTCGGGGGCTCGATCACGGACATCGGCACGGCCACGCGGATCGAAGGCGAACCCCTGAAGGCGCACATCGCGAGCCAGCTCGCGGAGGCGCTCGCCCGGCTGTGCGAGCTGACGCCCCCAGCTGCCGACGAGCCCGTGCCGCGATTTGCCGTCCGGTCGTCGGCCATCGGCGAGGACGGGAACGAGGCCTCGTACGCCGGACTCCACGAGACGGAGCTTGGGGTTGCCGCGGACGGGGTCGATGCCGCCGTGCGGCGCTGCTGGGCGTCCCTGTGGAGCGGCCCGGCGATGGCCTACCGGACGAGGCGCGGCCTGCCGCTCGATGGCGGCGCGATGGCGATTGTCGTGCAGGCCCTTGTGCCGGCCGACGCGGCGATCGTGGCCTTCACGCGACACCCGGTCACGGGCCGCACGGACCAGCTCGTGGTCACCGCCGTCCGCGGCCTCGGCGACGCGATGGTGTCCGGCACGGTGACGCCCGACACGTTCGTGGTCGATCGCGACAGCCGCGCGATCCTCGAGTTCACGCCGGGCGAGGGCACGGGCGAGCCGGCCATCGGCGGGGCCGTGCTCGCGGAGCTTATCGAGCTGATCCTGCGGGTCGAGGCGGGCTTCGGAGCCCCGGTGGACATCGAGGCCGCGGTGAGTGGCGGCATCTGGTACCTGCTGCAGGCTCGCCCGATCACGACTGGGGCGGGGGTCGCGATCGCGTGAGCGAACCCACCATGACAACCGAGAGCGGCAGCCCGGAGACGGTCGGCCTCGGCGACCCCGCGTTCCCGATCGAGTTCGACGATCCCGCCGACGTCGAGCTGACGTGGGAGTGGGACGACATGCACATGCCGTTTGCACTCACGCCGCTCGCAGGCGACTTCGTCCGCGTCGTCGGCTCGGGCTTCGACGACCCGAACATCCGGTACAGCGACGCGGGCTTCGGCACCTTCCCGCAGCGCTGGCATTGCGCCGTCTGGAATGGCTACGCGTATTTCGCGATTCAGCGCAACTACCCACCGGAGGATCGGCCCGCCGTGCTCGAGCGCTACACCGCGATGGCCCGCTCGCGGATCGAGGCGACCGACCTCTATTGGCGTGAAGACCTCCTGCCGCAGCTGCACCAGCTCTACGACCGGATCGAGGGCGTCCCCGTCGAGACCGGCTCCGGCGATGAGATCGCGGCAGGCTGGGAGGCTGGCTGGCGGGCGGGCGAACGGGCCTGGGCGATCCATTTCGACGCGATCCTCGGGCCGTACCAGGTGATGGACGACCTCGCCGACGCCTACGAGGTCGCGAACCCGGGCGCGCCGCCGGGCGAGGCGCTCCGGCTCGCCCTGGGCGGACACCACGAGCTTCTCGACGTGGAGCTGGGCGCAGAGCAGCTCGCCGCAGCCGCTGCCGCCTCGCCGGCCCTGTCCGAGGCGCTCAGAGACGGGGTTCGTTCGCTCGACGCGCTTCGTGGGCTGCCCGACGGCCCCGCGTTCGCTACGTCGTTCGAAGCGTTCCTCAAGCGGCACGGCCACCTCGGCCAGAGCGTCGACGACCTGTCGCTCGCCTCCTGGGACGAGGAGCCTGGAAACCTCCTGAGCGAGCTCGCCAAGCGGCTCGAGCGGACCCCGGAATCGGCCGAAGCGCGCCGAGGGCGGCTCGAGCGTGAGGCAAACGACCTGGCGGATGCCGCGCGGAGTCGCCTCGCGGATCGGCCCGATGACCTCGCAAAATTCGAGCACACCCTGCGCCATGCGCGCTCGATCGGCTTCCTGACAGAGGTCCACAACTACTGGATCGATCGCAAATCGCAGGCCTGGCTTCGCAAGCTCGCGATGCGTGTCGGCGAGCGCCTTGTCAGCGAAGGCGTCATCCACCAGCCAGCCGACGTGCTCTACCTGCACCGCGACGAGATCGCCGAGCTCCTCCGCCAGCCGGCGGACCGACGCTCGCTCATCGAAGAACGCCGATCCGAGCACGTACGCCAGCAGGCAATCACACCACCAAGGTTCGTCGGCACGCCACCGCCCGCCCAAACCGAGGTCGACCGGTTCGATGGGGCGAGATTCGACTCGACCGAAGCCGACGTGCTCCGCGGCACGGGCGCCTCGGCCGGCATCGTTCGCGGGCCGGCCAGGGTCGTGCTGACGTCACGCGAATTCGAACGCATCCGGCCGGGCGACATCATCGTCTGCCCGTCCTCGAACCCCTCGTGGGTCCCGGTCTTCACGATCGCCGGTGGCCTCGTGACCAATACCGGTGGCGTCCTGTCGCATGCTGCGGTCGTCGCCCGGGAGTTCGGCCTCCCGGCGGTCGTGGGTGTCGCGAACGCGACGACAACCATCCACGACGGGCAACAGCTCGAGATCGACGGCACGAGCGGGACCGTTCGACTGCTGTGACCGACGCCCGGCCGGCTCCGGAGGGGCCGGGTCGCGGCCGCCTGATCAGCGCCGTCATGCTCGGCGTCGCGAGCGGCTCGATCCTCGTACCCCTGAACTCCACGATGCTCGCGGTGGCGCTGCCCGGCGTCATGGACGAGTTCCGCCTTCCGGCAAGCACCGTGACGTCGCTCGTGAGCCTGTACCTCGGCGCGGTCGCGATCGCGCTGCCGGTCGGTGGCGCGCTCGGCGATCGCTTCGGATCGCGGCGCGTCTTCCTCGCCGGGGTCCTCGGCTTCGGCGCCGCGTCTCTCGTTGCGGCGCTCGCCAGCTCGTTCGTCGTGCTCGAGGTCGCCCGCGTCCTGCAGGCAGCGAGCGGGGCGCTCGTCTCGACCTCCTCGGCAACCCTGATCCGCGAAACGGCGCCGCCCGACCGACGGGGCGAGACGTTCGGCCTGTTCGACCTCCTCACCTCGACGAGCGCTGCCGTGGGTCCATTCATCGGTGGGGTCATCGTCGGCGCATTCGGGTGGCGGGCGATGTTCTTCCTCGCGACCCCGATCGCGATCGGGGCGGCGATCATCGTCGCCATCGTCCTGAACCGGCCGGGGCGCGGAGCCGGCGACGCTCCCGCCGGGCCGCACGCGCCGCTGGACATCGCGGGCCTCGGCCTGCTCGGGCTGACGATCGCCGCATTCCTGGTCGCGCTGCGCGGGGCCGACGCCGGGGCCCTGGGTACGGTCGCGGCCATTGCCGTGGTCCCGCTGTTGGCACTGTTCGTCGTGGTCGAGCTCCGGCAGCCGCGGCCGGCCGTCGATCCGCACCTCTTTCGACGGCGGACGTTCGCGGCGGCGATCATCGGGATCTTCGGTGCGACCGTCGTGCTCCACGGGAGCTTCATCCTGGTGCCGCTGCTCGTGGAGCGGCTGCTCCACGAGAGCCCGGCGACCAGCGGGATCGTGCTCCTCGGGATTGCCGGCGTCGGGGCCATCGTGGCGCCGTTCGGCGGGCGAGCTTCGGACCGGATCGGTCGACGGCGCCTCGTCGTCGCGGGGTCGCTCGTGACCGCGGCTGGACTCGCGGCCCTCGCCCTGCCGGTCGGGATCAGCTCGGCCCTGCTCGTCGCGGTCCTCCTTGGGGTGGTCGGGCTCGGGTTGGGACTTGCCGGCTCGCCGCGCCAGGCGGCCGCGTTCGAGACGATCGAGCCGGGCCGGATGGGCATGGCGGCGGGGACCTACTACACCGGCCGGTATCTCGGCGGCGTGGTCGGCGCGAGCCTGGCCGGCGCCGTCCTCGGCGCGAGTGTGACGGCCGGTGGGGTTTCGATGGGATTCGGGCTGCTCGCGGTGGCGGCGCTGGCCGTGGCGCTCGTGTCGCTCTGGCTTCCAGGCCGGCCGGCGGGAGCGCGACTCGCGGGGTCGGATGCCGTTGCGAGGCGCGCGGGAGAGGCCGAATTCGCCACACCCCCGTTGCGCGAGGCCGGCCGCACGTAGGGTCCCGGCAATCCGCGCTGGGTACGCTCGAAACCCAGCCATTCAGCGGTATCGAGCGGTCGTGCCCGGATGGGGGCGATCACAGGAGGATCGCGTTGACCGACACGACAAAGGCGACCACGCCGAACGGCGATCGAACAAGGCTCAACGACCGGTTCAACCGGATCGCCGATCGATTGACGACCGTGCTCGGGTCGTTCTGGGCACTCTTGGGCTCGGTGCTGGTCGTGGTCGTCTGGGCCCTGACCGGACCGATCTTCAACTTCTCGGATACCTGGCAGCTCTTCATCAACACCAGCACGACGGTCATCACGTTCTGGATGGTGTTCGTCATCCAGAACAGCGCGAACCGGGACTCGAAGGCCGTCCACCTCAAGCTCGACGAGCTCATCCGCTCGGCCGAGAGCGCCCGGAACTCGTTCATCACGCTCGAGCGCGCACCCGAAGCTGTGGTAGCGGAGCGAGAAGCCGAGCTGGCCCGCGTTGCCGAGGAAGAAGCCACACGGCAGGGGAGGCCCGAGCCGGCGACCTTGCGCTAGCGACGGCGGCCCTGAGCCGCGAAGTCCGCCCCTGAGACCGCCTCACGGTCTCGGCGTCGTGTCACCATCGGCGTGTGACCGAGACGCCAGCGTGAGCACGATCGAGAGCCGCTCCGGAGCGCTCGAGCGTCTCCGTGATCCGCGTGTCCGGCTCATCCTCACGAGCGGGACCCTGCTCTTCGTCGAGCTCCTGCTGATTCGCTGGATCCCCTCGGAGGTCCGGTACATCGGCTTCTTCAGCAACTTCTTGCTGATGGCGAGCTTCCTCGGCATCGGGGTCGGGATCCTGCTGGGACGCACACGGACCATCGAGTCGATCACGATCTTCCCGCTCGTCCTGGTCGCCGTCGTCTGGCTCGTCACGAGCCTCCAGCTCAACGTTCAGATCCGGTCGCAGAACGAGATCTTCTTCGGCCTGACCGAGAGCCACGCGGCCGACGTGAACTTCCTCGTGCTCCCGATCGTGTTCGGCCTCGTCACCGCGCTGATGGCGAGCCTCGCCCTGCCGCTCGGTCCCCTGCTCCGGTCGATGCCGCCGCTGCGGGCGTACGCCTTCGATATCGCCGGCTCGATGGCCGGCATCGCCGGGTTTGTGATTCTGTCGGCAGCCCAGACGCCGCCGGTGGTGTGGTTCTCGGTGGTCGCCCTGCTCGTGATCCTGCTCGCTGCCGGCACGGGTATTTCCTGGCCGCGGCGGCTTTCGCTCCTCTCCCTGGTGCTCGTCGTCTTGCTCGCGCGGCCGCCGGCCGACGAGACATGGTCGCCCTACTACCGGATCGACACGTTCATCGCGGGGAACGGCCAGACCTACATCAACGTGAACGGCATCCCGCACCAGGCCTTGCACCCGGTCAACCAGCCGAAGGAGCCCTTCTACGGCCAGCTCTACAAGTGGTTCCCGGACCGGACGTACCCAAACGTCCTGATCGTCGGGGCCGGCAGCGGAACCGATACGGCGATCGCCCTGTCGAAGGGCGCCGGCCACGTCGACGCGGTCGAGATCGATCGGGGCATCCAGCAGCTCGGCATCGATAACCACCCCGACCACCCCTACCAGGATCCGCGGGTCACGGCGATCGAGAACGATGGCCGGGCCTATCTCCGCAGCACCGACAAGCGCTACGACCTGATCATCTTCGCCCTGCCGGACTCGCTGACCCTCGTGAGCTCGACGGCGAACATCCGGCTCGAGTCGTTCCTCTTCACCGAGCAGGCGTTCGCGAGCGTCCGGGATCACCTCACCCCGACCGGGATCTTCGTCCTCTACAACTACTACCGCGAGCCCTGGCTGGTAACCAAGATCGGCGGGATGCTGACCGACGCCTTCGGCGGGGCGCCGATCCTCAAGACCTTCGACGCCCAGCAGGCCATCCTCGCCGCAGGCCCGGCGGTCGACGCGCTCGCTGGAGCCCCCCCGCCGGGCGACACGGTCAACCCCCTGCCGGTCGTCGACGGTCCCACGCCCAAGCCGGCGACCGACGACTGGCCCTTCCTGTACCTCCGCGTCCCGGACATCGCGCCGTACTACCTGCTGGCGCTCGCCTTCGTCGTCGGGATCGCGATCCTCGCGGTGGCGGGTGCCGCGAGGGCTGGAGGAACCTCGCTGCGGCGGTTCAGCCCCCACTTCTTCGTTCTCGGGACGGCGTTCCTGCTCCTCGAAACGCGCAGCCTCGTGAGCTTCAGCCTCCTCTTCGGCTCGACGTGGTTCGTGAACGCCCTCGCCTTCTTCGCGATTCTCGCCTCCGTGCTGGCCGCGATCCTGGTCAATGCGCGGCTCCGGCTGCAGCGGCCCGGCGTCCTGTACGGGTTGCTGTTCGTGGCCCTCGCGGTGGCGTTCGCGATCCCGCCGGAGTCGCTGCTCATCAATCCGGCTTGGCTGCGCTATCTCCTGGCGGCGGTGCTGGCGTTCACCCCGGTGTTCCTCGCGAACCTCGTGTTCACGTATTCATTCCGCGATACGAAGACGGCCGACATGGCGTTCGCGAGCAACCTCCTCGGCGCGATGGTCGGCGGGGCGCTCGAATACCTGGCGCTCCTCACGGGCTATCGCGCGCTCCTGATCGTCGTGGCGCTCCTGTACGGGGTCGCTTGGCTGTTCGCGACCCGCTGGCGCCGCCTCGCCGACGTGGATCTCGCCTCGAAGGCCGCCACGGGCTGACGCGGAGGCAGCCGCGGGGCGGTGATCACCCCAGCGGACCCGCGAGGCGCAACACATCCGCGAGGTTCGGGCATGGACGAACAGACATGGCTGGCTCCTGCGAGCGGTTAGCGTTCCGGGAATGCCCGCCGCCTCCGCGCCCGCGCCAAGCCTGATCGCGCCGCCACACGTCGCCGCTCGGCGGGAGCGCGAGATCCATCCGCTCATCCGCCGGATCCTCCTTGCCGCGCTCGGCGGGTTTGCCGCGATCTTCCTCGACGTGCCCGCGAAGCGAAGTGCGGCCTTTGATCTCGCGATCACCCTCAAGATGCAGCAGGACCGGTCGCCGGTGCTCGCTCGGTCATGCGACCGGCGTCCTGGCCGGGCTTCCCGCCCCAGAGCCGGATCATCCCGCCAATCGTGATCGCGGGCTGGCTCGCGCGCCGCGATCCGACCGTCCTCGAGATGGCCCTAATGGGCGACCGTGGGCTCCAGGAGATACGGCGAAGCGGGGACGAAGGCATATGGGTAATCGAGAATGATCGAGGCGCTGCCTCCGTTGAACTTCGCCGTCCACGCCAAGACCTGACCCACCGTGTTGAACCCGTTGCTGCCGCTGACTTCAACGTCGTCGTAGGGCGCGTACAGGACCCCACGGAACGCGATTCCGGGGGAGTTGCCTGAGCTTCCGCTTAACTTGAAACGCCCCCGGATGCTGGACGGTGGCCAAGCTGACGGCGTGAAGTAGAACGTGATGCCTCGGCCGTTCGCGATCGGCGTCGTGACCTGGCCGTTGCACTGGGCCGGGTCCGTATTCATGTAGCAACTGCGCGGAACGCAGCTATTTCCGCCGATCGTGCAAACCGGCCACGTGGCGCTTCCCGGATGAGTCCCGACTATCGTGGCTGGGTTAACTTGCCAGGCCGCGTTGACCGCGTCGTACGGAAGATCGCTTAGCGACGATGGGTTGTAGCCGCCGTGGATGGCCGTATTAAGAACGAGCGCACCGTTGTTGCCCACGACGATCCCCTTGCCGCCGGTAGGGTCGGACCAGTTCGAATCAAAGACCAGACTCACTCCGTCTCCGATGAGGTAGGCTCCGGCTCCGATCGTAATCGCATTGCCGGCACCGCTGAACCTGAATACCCCGGGTAGTTGGTATTGCTGCAAGCCAGTGGACGGCGATGGATCCAGTACGGCGCATCCGCTCGGCACCGAAATCGATTGCCACAATCCAGCATTGATCGTCGGCGGTTGGGGAGGCTGCAGGGGCGGCGTTTCGACCTGAATCCAGGAGACTCCGAAGCCATTGGCGCCCGACGCGTTGTCCTTGGCAATGTCGAATTGGAGATAAAGGTTGGCGTAATCGCCGCCCGGCACGGACGCCGTGTTGATTTGCAGGCTCTGGTTCGCAGTTACCGTCCCAGTCGCGGCAGCGATTATTGGCGTGCCGATAGGGTTGATCCTGTTGCCCTGCTTCTGGTACAGCTGAACGGTTACCGATTCGTTGTTGCCGGTTGTGACAGGAAGGCCTGACTGCGTCTTGTAAATCACGAATGAAACGTTGACGAATCCCGCCTGCGGGACACCAAGGGGAGGGGTCAATCCGACGCGATATGTCGCTGCGAAGCCGGGGCTGCTGTAAACCGAATTCTGGACTGTTCCCGTCATCGTCTGCGACGCTGGCGGAGCGGGAAGCGTGTTACCAGCAGGATCGATGGTCGGATCGTTCACATTTTGATAGAGGGTGGGAAACTGCGAACCGTTCATCTTCTGTGTTGTCTCGTCGAGATTCGGCCGCATGTCTCGTGTCGTCGGGTCATAGCTACCCGCACCGCACGTGACTGAGCTAACGCCGTTCGTGGTCGTCACGGTGGGGATCCCGCATGCCGGCGAAGTCCCGCCATTCCCACAGACCCAAGTTCCGGAGCTGGCGTTGCCGGGCTGCGTTTGCTGCGGCACGCATGGAACTTGATTGGCATTCCACTGAGACGTAGTGGGGCACGTCGTGAGAGTCGCGTACTCGAGAGGCGACGCAAATCGCGGTACGGCCAGCGGCGCCATGTAATACGCGTTCTTGGCACCAGTGGTCGTGCCGTCGGAGATACCTCCTTGGGGCGGGTTGACCGGACAACTCCATGATGAGCTTCCGCAGCTGCCGTTCACGACAAACGCGTTGCCAGCTTCAAGGATGACGCCACTGCCTCCGCTCGCGGTGACCTTGAGACTCTCGTTTGATGCGACGTCGCCTCGGAGGAGAGTGATCGCTCCTTGGCCATCGATCGTGAGACCGGCGGAGTTGACGCAATTCTGGTAGACGCCATTGCGGCAGAAGGTCTGGAGGGCGAAATCTGTCGGTAGCGCCCCGGCAGTCGCCCATCCGGTGCGCGGCCCAGGATGGAGCCCGAAGACGCCGCCGAGCAGCGACTGCGTTGGCCGATCGACGCGAACGAACATGATTCCGAAGTTGCTCGAATAGCGCCCACCCGCGTTTGTGTATGCCGAGTACGTCGGCGGCGGCGTGGATACCCAGATCGTGTGGCCGCGGAACGTTTGAGTCACGCCCGATGCCGTGACGGATAGCCACCCACCGTCCGGAGCATTCCCCTGTGACGCGAGTTGCGCGATCGAGGCGTCGGTAAGGCCGAGGTTGAGGTCGCTATTCACAGAGGCCCACGCGTGGGCAAGTGCATTCGCGCATTGCGTGCCTGTCGATGTGCATGCAGCTTGCGTTTGCCGTTGCGCAAATTGCGAAGCGCCTGCCAGGGCTGCGTGGTCAGCGACGTTCTGGAGCGCACGGTCGGTGAGCAGCCACGACCCGTAGTCGATCGCCAAGGCCGCCGCACCAAGCAGGACGACGAGGAACAGCGCGAACAGCGGCAGGACCTGGCCGAGCTGCGAAAGACGGCGTTGCATCGAAGGCGTCCTCATCAACATGAGTGGGCGGCAGTGGAGACCGGCTGACCGAGCGATGGATTCTCGACGCGCATCTGTTCGCTGGCCTGAAGCGAGATGCTGCCGTTGCCGCTGGGATTGATGATCTTTCCGACCAGCGGGACAAACAGTGGATGGTCGTACACGACCTTCACATCCGCGACCAGGAAATACTGGCCCGAGCCTGGATTCTGTTGCCACTCATATTGGATCGTTGGGTGATATCGGAGGGGCGGGCCGAGCGGGTTGAACGCCGGCATCTTCGCCTTGAGCTCGGCCTGCAGCTCGGTGCCAAGCGTTGAGCAGATCGACGAGAACACCGTCGCGTCAGCGAACGTCTCTTCGTCCACGCGATACGTTGCCGCTTTGCGCGCGGTGTCGCGAACGCCGTCGACGAGACCGTTCTGGGCTCCAAAGAGCAGTCCCAGCTGGAGCACGCCGAACACGAGCAGGAAGAAGATCGGCGCGACGATCGCAAACTCGACCATCGCCTGCCCGTTCGATTTGGATCGCAGTCGGCTCATGGACAGGCCACCGGAGGAGTCGTGACGTTTTCCAACCGCATCTCGGCGTTCGAGGTCAGGGTCCAGATCGTCGGCGATCCGGTGATGAACGACAGGACCGGGAAGAACACCGGATGGTCATACGAGATATGAACGTCGACTTGGTAGTTCGTCCCGGTGACGCCCGCGACGCTGTAGCTGGAGAAGCACACTGTCTTGATCGCCCGTGACGCCTGGTAGCCCTGAACGTTCTGCGCAAGGAGACCCGGATTGCCGGCCGCGCCGTCGAGCTGTTGCAGCACCCACGCCTGCGTCGGGTCTGGGGCCGCGGCGGCCCGTCGAGCCGCCTCGCGGAGCGCGTTTGTCAATCCGATCTGCGTCTCCAGGACGTACGCGAACTGGAAGATCGCGATCAGGATGAGCACGAGAATCGGGACGACGAGCGCAAACTCGACGAGGGCTTGGCCGTGTACGGGCGTCGCGCGACCGCGGGCGCCATACGAGAAGAAGAGCGGCAACGTCCAGGAGCCCCTGACTACACCGAGCAGAGCAGAGCGACGGAACGCCGCTCCCGAGATCCTCCACCGGGTCGGCGCATTATCCCCGATAGGACCCTTTCATTGACTTTGCAGCCGAAAGTTTGTCGACAGCTGGCACCGCCAATCGCGAAGGTGCAAGGTCTGTCGCCGAACCCCGCCGGGCTCGCGGGGGTTCCGTGAGCCTGGCCCGCTACTTGACCAGCTGGACGCCGATCGCCTTGCTGCCCGTGCCGGATCCGACGCCCGCGCCGACGGTGCCTGAGCCGAGGATATCGACGAACTTGCCGACGATGCACGAGGTTTCGCCGTTACCCGTGTCGCAGGTCGCGCTGTTGCTGCCGTTCGTGTACGCGTCCTCGAGGCCCCCGCAGCCGGTAACGGACGGAGCGCACATCTGGAAGAAGGCAAAGCTCGGCATCCGATACCACTGATTCTGGCCGTTGCCGCCGAGCGAGCCGCTGGGGCAGCCGTAGTTGGGCCCGCTGACGATTGCGGGATTCGTGTTGTCGGGGTCGGGCTGGTTGGGCTTCGGGCTGCAGGTGAGGTCGAACTGTGGGATGAGGACGACCTGGCCGTTGTAGCTACGTAGCGCGTCCTCGATGGACTGGGCATTCGGATTGCCGGTCGACGTTGTGTACTGCCAGGACGGGAGGTTGATCGCCGGGTTGTCCGGATGGAGGATCGAATTCGCGACCTCCGGCGTTCCGCCGCCAGGCGGCGTCCAGTCGAGCCAGCCGACGTTGCCGGGGCCGTTGGTGCAGAGCCCGATCTTGTACACGACGCCGAAGCTCCAAGGCGAGCCCGTGTTCACCGGCGCGTTGTTTCCGTCGCAGCCGAGGATGTTCACGGGGATCGCGACCGGCAGGATGGCGCACGCGTTTCCCTGGGTCGAGTCACAGTAGCCCTGGAGATAGCCGGCCACCGCTGTCGCCCGAGTGTTCACGGTGAAGGTCTTGATGTTGATCGCCCGGGCGACGTACGTCTGGACGATCTTCTGCCCGATGATCAGCACGCCCGCGGCGGGCCCCACCTGGAGGCTGGGGCAGTCCGGCGTCGTGGCGGACCCCCCGGGCAGGACATGCGAGAGGTTGTTCACTTTTAGAGCGAGCGACAAGTCCTCGACGCTGCCGTTCAGGGCCGCTGTCCCGTCGGCCTTGAGTGGGATCCCACACACATCCGTGTAATACGCATTGAGGACCGTCATGTCGTTCGCGGCGGCGGTCGACTGGATCCGGTCGTTGACCGCGACGTCCCAGCCCCCGCTCGGCGCCGACGCCCCGGCCAGCCGCTTCGCGAGGATGATCGCCCCAGCTTCCGACGAGGCATCCGCGCCGGTCTGCGTGATCCGCTGCTGGGTGAAGAGATTGCCGCCATCGACGATCAACGCCACGAGCGCCAGGGCGGCGAGGATCACGCCGAGCATGACGACGATCGCCTGTCCGGATTCGCCGCCGCGGTTTCCAGGCCTCGTGGGCACGATTGGTGCGTCTCGGTCGCTGCGGGTCATGGAAATACCCGCTCGACCGGCATCTTCGAGACCGCGGTCATCGTGATCGGACCGATCAAGGTGGTCGTGAGCGAGGTTGCGGGGGTGTAGTGATACGTCACGCTCACGGTCGCGATGCAGCCGACGTGGACGATCGTCGTGCACTGAAGCGTGGTTCCCAAAGGAGCGGCGTACGTCACCGTGATGTCGCCGCTGTTGATTCGCATCTGCGACGTCGCCGCCATCACGCAGCCCCAGGCCGACCAATGGGCATTCAACGGGTCCTCGACGGGCCGGCTCTCGTCGCACTCGGTGTGACTGGCGATCTGGTTGACGACCGCGACGCGTGCGCCCTGCCGGGCGGCGTTCGTGAGCGTGTTCCAGTCACTGACGGCGCGCCCGATCTCGAGGAAGGAGATCAGGACGAGCACGATGACCGGCAGGACGAGGGCGAACTCCAGGAGCGCCTGGCCGCCCTCGCGCTTGCGCCGGGCCGAGCTCACGGGGTGACCGTCATTGTCGACGAGCACGGCACCGAGGTATTGGCCGCGCGGCTCTGATGCTGGATCTTGTACTGCGGCGGCACGAGCGGACTGAAGATCAGGTTCGACGGGACGAAACCGGCGGTCGTCCAATTCTTCGATGCCTGAGTGCTCTGGATGTTGATGAGCGACGGCACGGTGCACATGGGCACCGGCGTGGGGGTTGGGGCCGGCGTCGGCGTGGGCGCAGGGGTGGGCGCAGGGGTGGGCGTCGGCACCGGGTTCGGCGTCGGCGTCGGCCCGGGTGTTGGTGTGGGGGCAGGCGTCGGCGTGGGTGTCGGAGTTGGCGTCGGCGAAGGCGTCGCCGTCGGGACCGGAATCCCATCGATGATCCCGCTCCGAATCGGGAACGCGGCCGTGGCACTGACGTTGAGCGGGCTGCCCACCAGCCGGCTGATCACGGGCGTAATCAGCGAGAACGCGCAGGTGATCCGCACGACGACGGGCGAACCGATCCCCGTGCCACTGGGGAAGCTCGGGGCGGGCACCGGCGACTGGAGGATGCAGTTGACGCCCGCAGCTTCGTTCTGGACGAGGTTGGCATAGGCCGCCTGCACGCTCAGGTTGGCCGGCGTGGTCCAGGCGTCGGGATTCATCGCCGCGAAGTTGGCCGCCTCGCGGGTCGCGTTGGTCAGGGTCAGCCAGCCGAGGAATACGCGGCCGAAGTCGACGCCGAAGAGGACCAGGAGCAGGACAAACGGGATCGTGAGCGCAAACTCGGTGAGGCTCTGGCCGCGCCGCGACCCATTGGTCCGAGGCGTCCTGGGCCGGCGCGCGAAGTGCATCTTGTCGTCGATCCCCTGTTGACCGGTCGCGTTCGACGGCAGTTCGATTCGATCCGCCGCGAGCTCGCAAATGGTCGGCGAGCGCGCCCTTGCAATGCCCTTGCACAGCAGGAGGCAAAGGTCCTATGCGCGGAAGTGTGGGGCGAAGGGGCACCGCGTCGAAGGGACCGGTCGTACCAGTACTAGCGGCGCTGCGCCGCGTCGGACCCGAGCGTTGACGGACGGGTGAGAGGTGGTGGGCCGATCATGACGGCCGCGGGCAATGCCCCAACGCGCAGGCTCGAGCCATGTTTCGCTGGCTCGGGCGCTTCATTGTCTATCGGGTATTCGGGAGCCGCCTGCTCGTGATCCTCACAGTCCTGCGCTTCCTGCAAGACCGGCTTACGAAACGCCGTCGACCTGGGGCGGCCTACCAGGCTTCCCACGGAGCGTCGCAGATCGAGCATCGCGACCCGCGATAACGACCCCAGCCTCGCTCGAGGCGCGACCCGACCATTGCCATGTGGGCTAACCGGCTCCGGCGTGGAGACTTGCAGAAGCGTGACAATTCGACAGGCTAACGGCCCACCCGTCGCGGTTTGAACCGTACTGACTTTGGTGGAGGCTCCATTCCTTGGAGGATCATGGAGTCATGGCAGAACAGCACACCTCCCGCCGGGTCCAGCGGCGGTATCCATCCGAGCTCAGAGAGCGAGCCGTCCGTCTGGTCGCCGAGACGGC
>JBBRNM010000036.1:0-22508 GCA_038230295.1 Candidatus Limnocylindrales bacterium | reverse complement strand
GGGCGCCGGCTCACCGGCCCGGGTTCGCGTCCGACCGCGCCCGCGTCGGCTCTCGCCGGTCCCCTCGAACAACTTGTCCGGGACCTCGGTCATGGACAGGTCCTCGTCATCGGTCGCCACGCGGCGACCCGATCGCGACGAGCCCTTCTCGACCTTCGCGATCTGGGTGATGTCCGTGAAGAGGTCGGCGACCTCCATGAGGTCCGACGACGTGTTGCCGCGGAAGCTCACGACCTCGACCCGGACGCCCATCTCCTGGACGGCGCGGATGGCCGGGGCGAAGTCGCCATCGCCGGAGATCACGATCGCGATGTCGAGGTTCCGGGCGGTCTTCATCATGTCGACGACCAGCTCGATGTCGAGGTTCGCCTTGACCTTCCCATCGCCGTACTTGCGGATGTCCTTGCTCACGACCTTGTAGCCGTGGCGGCGGAGGAACTCGTGGAAATTGCGCTGGTTCTCGTTGTCCGGATCGAGGCCCGTGTATGCATATGCGCGCACGAGATCCCTGCCGGCGCTGCTCGCCTTCAGAAGCGTGACGTAATCGATGTCCACGCCGGCCGCCTTGGCCGCGTAGAAAATGTTCGCCACGTCAACGAAGACGGCGACGTTCTTGCTCACCTGTACTCCTATCGCGCTCGCTGCCCGACTGGGGCAACGAGGCGTCCAAGATGCGGACCTTGATCGGTAAATCCGTGACGCTCCCAGCGGGCCCGCTCGGTGGAGTCACTTGGCTGTGGCGCTTCGACCGACGCACAGCCCTTGTTGGTTGCCGACCGGATCGCCTCTTCGATGAGGCCGTCGGTCACGTCATCGACATCGGTCGTCGGGTCGACGACGAGGAGATCGATGGTGCCGACGTAACCGCCGGCCCTGACGGATGGGCGGATCGCGAGGACCGCGCCGCCCAGGATGTCACGCCGCCGCTCGGCGATGAGGATGGTTGCATGCGGCAGGAAGACGAGCTGTCGAAGCAGGTCGGCTGGGGCGGGCTGTCCGGAGACGCTGCGCCCCAGCTGATCGCCGCTCAAGGCGACGAGACGATCGATGTCCGTGATCCGGGCCGCTCGGACCGTGTAGTCCACGCGCTGGTGTGCTCCCTCGAGGTGCGGAACCGGCGCCAACTGCCTTCGACCCGACCCGACCAGGGCCGACCGGGCGCCGGTGCTTCGCTGACCGCACGGGGGGGAGCGTGGAACGCTCCTGTGACCTTCCCGGGTGGCGAACGACCGGTGTTGCAATCGGTGCGCCGAGCCCTATCATACGGCATCGCTTCGGCGGCAACCTGCGCGCTGCCTGGAGCCGTCCTCTCGCACCGTCGCCGCAACGCACCTTCAGCCCTGCATCTCACGGCACCGAGCCCCTCCGGGGCACGACCGACAGGATCGCCGGGCCGGGCGTCGTCGGCGGGTCGGAGGCGGCACCTCGCGGACGACGGTTGTCCGACCGGGGATCGTCCCGGGCTACCGGGCGATCGTTTTCGAGGAGGATATTGAATGAAGCTCAGCAAAATCGGGGCGCTCGCCGGAGGGGCAGTGCTTGTCTTCTCCGCGTGCTCGAGCACCCCCGGCAGCTCGGTCGCAGGTTCGCCAGGAGCCACCGGCGGCGGGACGGCCACGCAGCCTGACGTTTGCAAGAACAAGGTCGGCAGCAGCACGACCGAGATCCACATCTACTCCAGCCTGCCGCTCGAAGGCGCGAGCCTTCCGCAGAGCACCTCGATCCTGGACGAGCTCAAGGCCGTCCTCGATGGCCAGAAGATCGGCAACTTCACGATCAAGTACACGAGCCTCGACGACGCGTCGGCTGCCAAAGGTGGCGACTGGGATGGCGCAGTTGAGCAGTCGAACGCCAACAAGGCAGCCAACGATCCGGATGCGATGGTCTACATCGGCACCTACAATTCGGGCGCCGCGAAGCTGTCAATCCCGATCCTGGCAAAGGCGTGCATGGTGATGTTCAGCCCGGCCAACAGCTACCCCGGGCTGACCAAGGCCGTCTCGGGCGTCACGACACCCGGCGAGCCGGATCTGTACTACCCCCTCAAGTACCGCAACTACGCGCGCGACATCAACACCGATGACGCGCAGGGTGGCGCATCATCCGAGTGGGCCTTCTCGCTCGGATTCAAGAAGGCCTACGTCATCGACGACGGCCAGACCTACGGCTCCGGCATCGGCCGAGCGTGGGCCCAGCACTTCGGCAAGATCGGCGGCACGGTCGTCAGCCCGAACGGTGGCTCCGCGAGCTACGACCCGAAGGCAACCGACTATGCAGCCCTCGCCCAGACGATCAAGACGTCCGGCGCGGACGTCGTGTTCGTTGGAGCCATCACAGGCCAGGGCACGCCGAAGCTCTGGAAGGACATCAAGGCCGGCAACCCGACGGTCACGATGTTTGGCCCCGACGGGGTCAACGAGAAGAGCTGGTTCACCGGTGCCGGATCCGCCGCGCAGGGCACGTACCTGACGTTCGGTGGAGTCGACATCAGCCAGCTGACCGGCACGGGCAAGGCCTGGGCGGACACCTACACGGCCGCGCACGGTGGCACACAGCCCCCGTTCTACGCTGCCTACGGCCATGCCGCTGCCGAGGTCGTCCTCGCCGGCCTCAAGAAGGCCGCGACGAACGACCGCTGGCTCATCCTCCAGGCCATCATGGGCACAACCGATCTGGACACCGTCATCGGCAAGTTCACCCTCGACGCCAATGGCGACCCGAAGGGTGGAGTCATCTCGAGCTACCTTGTCGGTGCCGCGTGGCCGCCGGAGTACAAGGGCGTGATCACCCAAGCAAAGCCGAATTAACGCCTCGTCACTGAGGCACTCGGTTCCGGGCGGGTCAGTCGACCCGCCCGGCCTACATCCGGGGCAATTCATCGGTCGAGCCGCGTAAATTGAGGGTCCCGCCCCATGGACCAACTCATCCAGACAGTGATCATCGGTCTGGCCGAGGGGCTCATCTTCGCGCTCGTAGCGCTCGGCTACACGATGGTCTACGGGATCATCGAGCTGATCAACTTCGCCCACGGCGACGTCTTCATGATCGGCTCCCTGATCGCCTTCTTCCTCCTGGCACCGAACCAGGCGGGTGGTGGCCTCGGGATCTTCCCGCTCACCGCCCAAACGCCCGTGCCGCTGATGATCGGCGAGATCGTCGCGACACTCGCGATCACCATCGCTCTCACCGCGGTCTTGAACATGGCCATCGAACGTCTGGCCTATCGGCCACTTCGGCACGCCCCGAAGGTGGCGCCCCTCATCACCGCGATCGGGATGAGCTTCGTGCTCCAGAACGTCGGGCTCGTCTTCGCCGGCGCCAACCAGCGGACAACCGAGAACATCTTCCCCAAGGACAACCTGCTGGCAGGCTTCGGGATCACCGGCTTTGAGATCACGGTGTCGCAGGTCTTCGTGGCCGTCGTTACGGTCCCGCTCCTCGTCGGACTGACCTGGTTCGTGGCCAAGACCCGGCAAGGCAAGGCGATGCGGGCTACCGCCCAGGATCCCGACGCCGCCGGACTCATGGGCGTCGACATCAATCGCACGATCTCGATCACGTTCCTGATCGGCGGCGCCCTGGCCGGTGCTGCTGGCGTGGTCCAGATCCTCTACAACAATGTCACGCTTTACAGCCTCGGCTTCCGTTTCGGCCTGAACTCGTTCACCGCGGCCGTGCTCGGCGGGATCGGCAACCTGCGCGGCGCCGTCCTCGGGGCTCTGCTGCTGGGCCAGGTCAACGCCCTGAGCGACCGCTACATCGCGCCTGCGTGGACCAACGCAATCGTCTTCGGCGTCCTCATCGGCATCATGGTCTTCCGACCGACGGGCCTCCTCGGTCAGCAGCTTGCCGATCGCGCATGAGCGACCAGGCCGAGTCCGTGGATACGAGCCCGCCGCCGATCGGCACCGGGCTTGGGGCGTGGCTGGATCACATCTCGCAGACGGTTGCGGGCCTGCCGGGTCGCTACCGTGCGGCGTTCAGGAAGAAGCCACGCCAGACGATCCTCGTCACGGTGATCGTGCTGCTCGGGCTCGTCTATCCCCTGCTCGACCAGTACTTCCTGGCCAGCTTCAGCCGCAACGTGTTCCCGTTGCCGCTGCCCGACGACACGGTCATGACGTTCATGATGATCTTCGGGATCATGGCCGTCGGCCTGAACATTGTTGCCGGATTTGCCGGTCTCCTGGACCTCGGCTACGTGGCCTTCTACGCCATCGGCGCGTACGTCGCGGCGTTTCTCGCGTCGCCCTGGCTGTCCGCATTCGGGATCAACCTCGAGTTCCTGAGCCTGCAAGGAGCGGGACAGCCGGGGGTCCACCTCCCGTTCTGGATCATCGTTCCAATCGCCGTTGTCGTCGTCGCGACGTTCGGTGCGCTCCTGGGCGCGCCCACGTTGCGGCTCCGCGGGGACTATCTCGCGATCGTGACACTCGGCTTCGGCGAGATCGTGCCGCTCGTGTTCAAGAACCTGTCGAACGTCACCTGGTCGTTGGTCCTGGGGCCGATCAACATCCATCTTGTCGGCGCCAATCTGACCGGCGGCGTCCAGGGGATCAACCCCGTCGACGCCCCATTTCTTCCGATCCTGAACATACCCTTCGACGCCGGCGCCGGATTCCTGCCTGTTTATCTCGGGATCGTCCTGCTCCTCATCGCCATCCTTTTCGCGCGAAACCTGCAGTACTCACGGATCGGGCGAGCGTGGATCGCCATTCGCGAGGATGAGGTCGCAGCCGAGATGATGGGCGTGAATACCGTTCGCACGAAGCTGCTCGCGTTTGCCCTCGGCGCGAGCTTCGCCGGGGTTGGCGGGGCGCTCCAGGCTTCCTACCTCGGAGCGACGACGTCCGACTTCTTCGACTTCAACATCTCCATCCTGGTCCTGATCATGATCATCCTCGGTGGCATCGGAAACATCTGGGGCGTGGTCGTCGGCGCCATCACTCTGCAGTATGTCGACAAGACCTTCCTGCCCTACCTCGGCCAGCGCATCCAGGAGAACGCGCCCGGGCTGCCAAATCCCGCCGAATTCAACTTCCTGATCTTCGGGATCATCCTCCTGTTCATGATGCGGTTCCGGCCCCAGGGCTTCATTCCGAGCCGCCAGCGTGAGGCCGAGCTCAGCGTCATTGGCCTGAGCGCCGCCGAGGCCGAGATGGGCATCCCGACCGATGAGGAAACCGGGGCCCCGCTCGATCTCGATAACATCGAGGTCGCGCCACCCGGGCAATCCGAGGTCGGACCGGATGCCCGCGCACCCGAAGTTCCCGGCGAGGGGCGTGACCTTTGACGCTCGACGTCCCGCCAGAGCCAACCCCGCTGCGGACTGCATCGGGCCCGATGCTGACAGGCTCGATGGACGACGCCTCGCTCCTCGTGAAGGCGCGCCGTGTCAGCAAGAAGTTCGGCGGCTTGACCGCGGTCAACAACGTCGATTTCGACATTCCGCGTGGCTCGATCGTTTCCCTCATCGGCCCCAACGGTGCCGGCAAGACGACCTTCTTCAACATGATCACCGGGTACTACGTCCCGACGGCGGGCGAGATCACCTTTGATGGCGAAGCGATCGTGTCCCAGCGCGGCGATAAGGTGCAGGCGAAGAAACCCCACGAGGTGACGGGGCTGGGCATCGGTCGGACCTTCCAGAACATCCGGCTGTTCGGAACGATGTCCGCCCTTGACAATGTGCGGGTCGGGATGAACGTCCACTTGACGAGCCGCTGGTGGAGCTCGGTCGTTCGGACGCCCGGCATGCTCCGCGAGGAGCAATCGTCGATCGAGGACGGGCAGAAGCTCCTCGAGCTCGTCGGCCTCGAGGGGCGCGCCGACACCTGGGCCCGGAACCTGCCGTATGGCGATCAGCGACGCCTCGAGATCGGCCGCGCGCTCGCAACCCGGCCCAAGCTGCTCCTGCTGGACGAGCCGACGGCCGGCATGAACAGCAGTGAGACTCGCGAGATGACGGAGTTCATCCGCCGCCTGCGCACCGAGCTAGGACTCACCGTGCTCCTCATCGAACACGACATGCGAGTCGTCATGGGGATCAGCGAGCGCATCACCGTCCTCGACCACGGCGAGGTGATCGCCGAAGGGACCCCAGCTGAGGTTCGAGCGAACCCCAAGGTCATCGAGGCGTATCTCGGCCGCGGCGCGGCGGAGGCCTAAAGCGATGGCCCTCCTCGAGATCAACGACATCCACACGTATTACGGCGCGATCCACGCTCTTCGCGGGGTGTCGATGTCGATCGAGGAGGGCGAGATCGTCACCCTCATCGGCTCGAACGGTGCCGGGAAGTCGACCACGCTGCGGACGATCTCGGGCCTGCTGAAGCCTCGCCAGGGCGAGATCCTCATGGCCGGCAAGCGGATCGACGGAATGCCCCCCCACCAGATCGTCGCCCTCGGCGTCTGCCAGAGCCCCGAGGGTCGTCGGGTTTTCGCGCGGATGACGGTGCACGAGAACCTCGAGATGGGCGCCTTCGCGCGTCGTGATCGAACGAAGCTGGCCGACGATTACGAGCGGGCGTACACGCTCTTCCCCCGGCTCCGGGAGCGAATGTCCCAGCGAGCCGGGACCCTGTCGGGCGGCGAGCAGCAGATGCTCGCCATCGGCCGGGCCCTCATGTCCGCACCGAAGGTGCTGCTGCTCGATGAGCCGTCGATGGGTCTTGCGCCGATCCTCGTCGAGCAGATCTTCGACATCCTCAAGACGATCAACGAGCAGGGGACCACGGTCCTGCTCGTCGAGCAGAACGCGCTGATGGCGCTCGGTGTCGCCAATCGCGGCTACATCCTCCAGACCGGCGAGATCGTCCTCCACGATTCAGCAGCGGCGCTCTCGAAGAACGAAGGCGTCCGAGCGGCCTATCTCGGGGGCGACTGATCGCGATCTCATGAGCGAGCTGCAGCCGGTCCGGCTGCCGTCGCCCGGGCTTCGCAGCGGGGCCGGCTTCCTCGGAGCTTTCCTCCTCGGTGCCCTGCTCGTCGCGATCATCAAGCCCTGGGGGACCGGCGGACCGGTAGCCGTCCTGCCCTCGCCGGGCGGCGCATCTCCCACACCCGGCCTCATCCTCCCCTCGCCCGGGAGCGGCGGGTTCAACGCGCTCGACTACGACGCCTCGATCTTCGGGCTTCACGAGCCCGCGGCGACCTGGGCGATCTGGCCCGCGGGTTACCTCGTCACGTTCGGGTTCGTGATCCAGCTCTCCGGCGAGGAGGTCCCGGGAGCGAGCTCGAGCCCCAGCGCCGGCCGTCCCTCACCGAGGCCCTCGGCGAGCGGCCAGATCTCGGGTCCGGTGTGGCCCACCCGATTCGACGTGCCCGAGGGCAACCACCTCTTCCTGATCGGCGTGAACATGCCGATCGGATTCTCGCTCGCGTCATTCGAGCTTTTGCGCCTCCAGACGGACGGAACCTACACGACAATCACGAGCGCCGAGCTTGCCTCGCCGTGGCCCTCGCATTTCGCCGTCCTCGGCATCCCGGATGCCGGCAATGCCAGCCACCTGCTCGTGTGGACGCCTGGCGTGTACCGGCTCCAGATGAGCTTCGGCCCCGGTGGGATCAGCCGATCGATCGAGATCCACATCGGCGGCACCACAGTCCCGTAGCGCGGGATCAGCGAAGGCGCCGCTCGCGAGCCATGTCGTAGATCGCGCGGGCGAGGATCGCCAGACCGATGCCCGCTACCCAGAGCCCCGGAATCCGGGTGAGTGCGTCGGTCGGTTGTCGGAACGCGAAGGCCTGGCTGAGCCCGAGATCGAGGATCCGGCCGACGAATCCGAGCCAGCCGGCCCCGGCGAAGATCGCGTAGATCTGCCAGCGGTCCGCGCTGACCGGGCGCTCCGAGGCGTAGGGCAGCGTGACGAGAGCCAGGGTCGCGATCGCGGCGATGAAGACGAGGATGCCGAACGAGTCGAAGGCATTGCCGTCGATTGTCGGCAGCTGATCGACGCCACCGACGGTCCACCACGGCAGGAAGCAGCCGACGAGGGCCACGATCGCGCCCAGGGAGGCGAGGAGCCGGGAGCGGCCCACGGGCCGCCGATGCATGCTCATCCTTCGGTCGTGTAGACCTCGGGGCGGAGCACGCCCACGAACCGCAGGTTGCGGTAGAGCTCGCCGTAGTCGAGGCCGTAGCCCACCACGAACTGATCCGGGATCGTGAAGCCGCGATAGTCGACCTCGATGTCCACCAATCGACGGGCGGGTTTGTCGAGGAGGGTGCAGATCCGGAGCGACGCCGGCTTCTTGCCGCGCAGGTACCGGACGAGGTAGTTCAGCGTCAGACCGGTGTCGATGATGTCCTCGACGATGAGGACGTCCTCGCCTTCGATGCTCGTCGAGAGGTCCTTCAGGATCCGCACGAGGCCGGACGACTCGGTTGTTGCGCCGCCGTACGAGGAGACCTCCATGAGGTCGATCCGGAGCGGCACCTCGATCGAGCGCATCAGGTCGGCCATGAACGGCAAAGAGCCCTTGAGCACGCTGACGAGCGTGATCGCCCGGCCCTGGTAGTCGGCGGTGATCGCCGCGCCAAGCTCCCCGACTCGGGCCTGGATCTGTCCCTCGGTGAGGAGGATCTCGCCGATGTCTGCTCGAAGGTCGGTCGTGGTCACGGTCATTCGCCGGTTGCCTCGCTAGCGTTGTCGTCGCGGTGATACGGACTCGTGGTGGCGAGGCCCGACTCGGACTGCAGCGTCGCCCGGAGGTGTCGCCGACGCACGCGCCGGGCCGCAGTTCGCGAGCGGCGAACCGGCTCCTCCCGGGGCTCCTCCCGGGGCGTCTCCCCGAGCATTCTCGCGGGCGCACCTGTCGGCTCCCCGAGCGGTGCTGCCACCGACGGCGACGGGGGCGGGGCGATCGGAACGGTGAGAGCGCTGAGGACTCGCGCCGCCGCAGCCGACCGATCGGGGACCACCTGGCCGATCGTGCCCGACAGCGATTCGACGAGCGCGAAGCGCCCGTACTTCAGCATCATCGCCGCGAAGTCACGGGCATAGAAGAGCTTGATCCGGATGTCCGGGTAGAGCTCCCGAAGACGGCGCAGCTTGCGGTTCTTCTTGCGAACGAGCCGCTGCTTGAGCGTCGTCATCTCGAGGAACAGGTCGAGCTCCGGGAGGTAGAAGTCCGGCGAGAAGCTCTCGACGACGTCGCCCTCGAGGTTCCAGAGGATCGGAAAGGTTGTCGGCTCGTATTCCCAGCGGACGTCATAGAAGTCGAGGATCCGGGCCATCTCGGCCTCGCTGGCGTGGGCGAACGCGGCCTGCTCGCGAGCGTCCGCGGACACCTCGTGGGCGAGCACGTCGCGATCCCCGGTAGGAGCCACGGGTTCCGTCACCGACGGTGATCCGCTCCGCGGGAGACGTTGCCATCGACGTTCCGGAGGGCGGTCGCGAGATCACCTTCCCAACGGGTCAGGAACTCGTGCATGTCGAGAACATCGTCGGACGAGATCGGCGCAGCAGCGTGATTCGCAACCCGCTCGTCGGTCGTGGAAGGTGACATCACGAAGCCGAGCGTCGTGCTCTGGCAGGCGGCACAGTCGATCTCGAGGAAGGCGAGCTCGTCGCGCCACGCCAGGAGGCGGATCCGTTCGGCGGGGACGCGATCCTCGCAGACGGTGCAGGTGACCCCGTCGAGGAGCGCGCGGAGGTGGTCCGTGGGATCCATCCTTCGGGAGTGTACCCGTTCGACGCTCGAACCGGCCCAGCTTGCCCGGCATACCCCCCGGGAGTATCATCTCTCCATGACGACCAATGAGGCGGGCCCACCGGCAGCGGGCGCCGATACGTTCCGGCACAGCTACTCGCGCGACAAGTCCCAGCTCGTGCGGCGCCTGGCGCGCATCGAGGGCCAGGTCCGCGGCATCACCCGGATGATCGAGCGCGAGGAATACTGCGTCGACATCCTGCAACAGACGAGCGCCCTCCGCGCGGCCGTCGACTCGCTCGCGATCCTCGTGCTCGAGGACCACGTCCAGGGTTGCGTTCGGACGGCCGCCGAGAATGGCGATGCCGAGCGCTACGTTGACGAGGTCGTCGATGTCGTCCGACGGACCCTTGGACGCCCGGTTCGGAGCAGCCCCCGAAGCAGCTGACCGGTCGCGGACGTGCCCGGTCATCCACGCTGCGCAACCCCTTCATCCACGTTGAGCGGCCCGGGATTGACCCTTATCCACGATCCAGAGGGAGGCAGCGACTCTCGTGGATAACCCGGTTGACGATCCCCGCCCCGAGTCGCAATATCCGGCATCCGCACCGGGAAAACCAACGGGGAACGTCGCTCGCGAGGGGCTCGGGGAAACCCGGCCACGAACCGAAGGAGCAGCGTCAGACCGCCAGGCCCAGGCTGCGAACGGAACGACCACGCCGGGGGCGGTTCCCCGGCGGTCACGGGCTCTCCAGGGAGGGAGCGTGGACCGCCGGCGAGAATCGCTCCCGACGCGAGTCGATGCCCTGCCCCCCCTGCCGCCGGAGTATCACGCCGCGCTCGACGCCGGCCTGGCGGCCCTGCCCGTCTCGCTGACCACGGCGGCTCGCTCGTCGATCGACGACCACGCGCGCCTGCTGCTCGCGTGGAACCGGGCGATCAACCTGACGGCGATCACGGATCCAGCACGCGTCGCGGTCCTCCATGTCGTCGACAGCCTCACCGGGCTGCCGGTAGTCGGAGTGAGGCGCGGATCCGTCCGGCTCCTCGATCTCGGAAGCGGCGGCGGCTACCCGGGCATCCCACTCGCCGCGGCGGCGCCCGACGCGGACATGACCCTCGTCGAGTCGATCGGCAAGAAGGCCCGATTCCTCGAAGCCGCGGTCGAGGTCGCGGATCTCGGGGATCGGGTCACCGTCGTCTGTACCCGGGCCGAGACGCTCGCGAGCTCGATCCGTCGTGGCGAGCTCGAGCCTTTCGACGCCGTCACGGCGCGGGCGGTCGGGGCCCTGCCGGACCTCGTCGAGCTGGCATTCCCGCTGCTCGTGGCGGGTGGCCGCCTCATCGTCTGGAAACGCGGCGACATGACCACCGAGGTCAAGGCGGCGATGCGGGCCGCAGCGCCGCTTGGTGGTGCCCGGATCACGATTCGGTCGACGGCCGTGCCCGGTCTCGAGGGCCACGTCCTCGTCGTCCTGGGGAAGGCCGTGCCGCGGGGACGGGTGCCACGGGGACCACGGACGCGCTGCTAGGCTCCGCTCGTATGCGGGTCGCGGTCCTCTCGGACATCCATTCGAACCTCACCGCCCTCGATGCGGTCCTCGCGGCGGCGGGCCCCGTGGATGCGATCTGGCACCTCGGCGACAACGTCGGCTATGGCCCCGATCCCGACGGAGTCGTCCGGCGCCTGATCGAGGTCGGTGCCGTCGGCGTGCGCGGGAACCACGACGCAGCGGCGGCGGGCGGCTCCGAGATCGACTGGTTCAACACCGATGCGCGGCGGGCGATGGAGTGGACCCGGACGGTGATCTCCCCCTCGACCGTCGCCTGGCTCCGCGACCTGCCCGAACGGTTGACGATCGAGGGCTGCGAGCTGGTCCACGGCAGCCCACGCGAGCCGATCTGGGAGTACGTGACATCCGTGCCGGTCGCCCGCGCGAACCTCGCCGTGCTCGGCAGTCCGACCGGGTTGAACGGCCACACCCATGTCCCGGTCGCCTTCGTGGAGCACGACGGCCGGATCGACGTCGTCGGCCCCGGCCACGGTTCGGAGCTCGAGCTCCGTGGTCGCCGCGCCCTGCTCAATCCCGGCAGCGTCGGCCAGCCGCGCGATGGCGATCCGGAGGCGTCGTATGCGATCTTCGATCCGAGCGAGGGCCGGATCAACTGGCATCGGGTGGCCTACGACATCGCCGCGGTCCAGGAGGCGATGCGGTCTGTCGGCCTGCCGGGAGGACTGGCGGCCCGCTTGTCCCTCGGGCTGTAACGGCGCCGATGGTATCGTGGGCGCCCCGTCGATCCGGCATCTCCCGGCCGGCGACCAGCCCAGAAAGCCGAGGCAGCCCACCCGCGTTGGCCGACCCAATCCACCCAGTCTTCACCCGTGCCATCGTCGCGCTGGCCGGGGGGGCGCAGGATGACCGCATCGTCCGCCTCGCCACCGAGCTGGCCCGGCAGTCCCACGGCGAGGTCATCGGCGTGCACGTCGTCGAGATCGAGTGGTCGCTGCCACTCGATGCCGATATCGCATCCCGATCCGAGGAGGCCCAGCAGGTCCTCGACCAGGCGGAGCTGACGGCCGAGACCCTCAAGGGCCGCCTCGAGCCCGTGCTGCTCCAGGCCCGCGAGGTCGGGGCCGCGCTGGTCGACGAGGCCACCGAACGCGAGGCCGACCTGCTCGTCCTCGGGCTCTCATATCGGAAGCGATTCGGGGGCGATTTCGCGATCGGGCGGACGATCCCGTATGTTCTGAAGCACGCACCCTGCACCGTCTGGGTCGTGCGCGAGCCGATTCCAGAGGAGCGAGAGTGAAGATCGTCATCATCGGCTGCGGCCGGGTCGGCGCAGTCCTGGCCGAGGCCTTCGACACGGCGGGACACGAGGTCGTGATCATCGACCTGTCCACCCGGGCGTTCGAGCGGCTGTCGTCCGAGTTTCGGGGCCAGGCTGTGCGCGGCGATGGGACCGACGAGGACGTCCTCCGGCGAGTCGGTGCCGTCGGCGCAGATGCGTTCCTCGCCCTCACCGAGGGCGACAACCGCAATGTGATGGCCGCGCAGATCGCCATGGAAAAGCTCGAAGTCAACCGGGCGATGGCGAAGGTCAACGATCCGGTCCGCGCCGCCGCCTACGCCGAGCTTGGGATCGCGACGATCTGCCGGACCACGATGCTGTCGGACGCGATCCAGACCTTCGTCGGGCTCCGGGGCTCTGGGATGCCGTCCGTGATCGACGCCGTGGCCCACCATCACCAGGGCCCGCCTCCGCCCGCCGGTGCGGCCGCGGCGGTCGGTACCACCGGAGCAGCCGGCGCCGCCGGCGGGAAGGCCTGAGATGTTCGTCCTCGTCGTTGGCGGCGGGAAGGTCGGCTACTACCTCACCCGGGAGCTCATCGACAGCGGCCACGAGGTCGTCCTCATGGAACGCGATCCTGGCCGAGCCAGCCAGATCGCCGACGAGATCGGCTCGATCGTGGTCGCCCACGACGGCTGCGAGGGCAAATACCTGGACGAGGCCGGCTGCAATCGCGCCGACATCGTGGCCGCGGTCACCGGGGATGACGAGGACAACCTCGTGATCTGCCAGATGGCGAAGCACCATTTCGACGTGCCGCGCACGATCGCCCGGGTCAACAACCCGACGAACGAGGCCCTGTTTCGCCACCTCGGCGTCGACGAGATCATCAGCCCGACGCGGATGATCCTCGGATCGATCGAGCAGGACATCCCGGTCCATGAGCTGCTCCACCTTGCTGCCCTCGGCGACAGCGACCTCGAGATCATCGAGGCCCATCTCCAGGCGGGATCGCCAGCGGTCGGCCGCTCGCCGAGCGAGCTTTCGATGCCCGAGGGCTGCTCGCTCTTCGCGGTCGTGCGGAACGGCGTCGCGACGCCCCTCCGAGGCGACACGGTCCTCGCGGTCGGCGACAAGGTGATCGCGATCGGCGGCACCGACTGCGAGGCGCTGCTGCGCGACCAGCTCCTCGGTGCCAACCTGGAGGACCAGGCGGTCGCGGGAGAAACGGCCACTCGCTGATCGCGGGGGCAAAGCGCAGCCTCAGCGCCAGACCAACTCGGGCGCGCACGTACCCAACGGCCGCATCCTACGGACGCTCCGCGACCGACTCCCGCCATTTGTGTCAGACGCTCGCCGGGGGAACGTAAGAGCCGGTTGTGGCACCTACAGCCGCGGCACCATCCGCAATCCGGTTCCGCCGAGGCTCGAACCACGCTCAGCTGAGCACCACCCGGCAGAGCTACAGCTTCGCCGAAGGCGACGACCAGCCGAATCAAGCGGTTGACGCCCTCGTGCGCACGACAGTTAGCATCTGGCGAAAACGGGCCCCAACCGAGCCGTTCGGGACCTGGCGCACGAGCACTTGCTGCGCGGGGACGTCGTTCCGGGCAGACAAGCGCTGACCGCCACTCTCAAGGCGGCGGTCAGCACATCAGCTGGGATTGGCGCCTTGCCCACCTCACACGGCGGACGTGAGCGTCCCTGAAGGATCGAGGCTCAGCTGGCGCCTGGAAGCGGCGGCGTCGTGATCACCGGGGTTCCAGCGCCCCCCGCGCCAGGCCCAAAGAGGAAGTACCAGAGGACAAGCAGGACGACGATCACGACGATGATGCCGACCAGGAGGGCGCCGTTGTTGTTGTCCGGGTTGTTGACGATGACGGGTCCGCTCACGCGACCACCTCGAGCTACGGGGCTTGCTGACGTTGATGGTACGGTGGAAGCCTCGCGGCCATCCTCTACGAAAGGGGCGCGAGCGTCACAGGCGCGTGCCGCCCGCCGATCGATACGGCCGACCGCGCCTTGTTGGGACCGCTGTTCGGATGACCTGAACGGAGCATCTACTGTCGCGCGCGGTGACGCGTCACTGTCGTCGCGGCCGCGGCTGCTTGGACGCAATGTCAGGGTCCTCAGCTCCGAGGGAGATCCTCAGCTCCGAGGGAGGTCCCAACGACCTTGGCCGCGAGCTGAAGTTCGGTGTGCCGGTGCCAACTGGGTCGCGGCGTGCCGCCAAACGGCTTGTATGCCGACCGGACGAGGTGGTGGGCTCGCGCCAGCTTCGTCGCGAGCTCCCGCCAAGATCCCGGATCGCCTCGAAGTGTTTACTTGATCCGAACACCGGTCGCCGACACACGTGCCGGAGGTTTGCTCCGGTACCGCTGGGCGGGACGCCAGAGTGGCCATCGGCCCGGCCCGAACAGCCCCGAGCCCGACGAATTACGAAATCGAAACCGGCAGCACTCTTGACAACAGCATTGTCAGGGTTTTAGGGTACGAGACGACCGGTCAAGACGACCGGATCCAGTACACGGGAGGTGTACGACATGACGATCGTGCGCCGTCCCTCGAACTGCGGCGAGATGATGAGCCTTCGCCAGGCGATGGACCGGCTCTTCGATGACGACCACTTCCGTCCGATCCGCTGGACCGCGGGTGGCCACGACGGCCCCGCGAGCGAGTCGAGATTCGTCCCTGCGTCGAAGCCTGCCCCGGCCGAGCACGCCAGGGCCTGACGGAGCAACCCGAACCATGACGTTCCGCCGGCCGGATCGAGACCCCACTCGTCCCGTGTACGTGATCAGCGTCGCCGCGAGCATCGTCAGCGTCCATCCCAGGACGCTCCGGATCTACGAGGAAGAGGGGCTCATCTGTCCCGCGCGAACGCCGACGAACATTCGCCTGTATTCAGAGAACGATGTCCGCCGGGTCCTGTGGATCCGGCACCTGACCCAGAACCTCGGCGTCAACCTCGCCGGAGTGCGAATCCTCTTCGAGCTCGAGGAGCGACTCGGGACCCGAATCCTGGAGCGGCTCTACAGCGAAGGCGCGGCGAGCCGGGAGCCCGAGAAGCCACCCACCGAACCGGCCGCCGAGCCGGTAACGACCTGACCGAAAGCGACATGACAGACACCGACACCAAGCCCAATCGTCCGAACCAGGGACAACAGGAGAACCCGATGGCCAAGCGACCGTCAAAGCAGGCCGCCGAGCGACCCGTGATCACCCAGGAGCTTCCGCTCGTCGCGCTCCGGGAGACGGTGATCTTCCCGGAGATGATCGTCCCGCTCCAGGTGGGGCGAGACAAGAGCGTCGCGGCCGTGAACGCCGCCGTCGAGAGCGGCGGGCCGATTGCGCTCGTGACCCAGCGCAAGGCCGACCAGGAAGACATCACCGAGCCGTCCGAGCTCTTCGGCATCGGCACGATGGCGAAGATCGCCCAGGTGGTCCAGCTCCAGGACGGCACCGTCCGCGCCATCATCCAGGGCCAGGTCCGGATCCGCGTCCACGGCTTCACCCAGACCGATCCGTACATCCGGGCCACGATCGAGGAGCTCAAGGACGAGACGCCGACCGACGTCGAGGTCCAGGCGCTGATGCGCTCGGTCCAGGCCCAGGTCGAGCAGTACGTCCAGGCCGGCGCGCCTGTGCCCCCCGAGGCGGCCGTCGCGGCTCGCAACATCACCGAGCCGGGCCTCCTCGCGGACATGACCGCCTACAGCCCCGACATGACCACCGAGCAGCGCCAGGAGCTGCTCGAGACGATCGACGTCGCCGAGCGCCTCAAGCTCGCCTCGACGTTCCTCGCCCACCAGATCGAGGTCCACGAGCTCAAGGGTCGGATCCAGTCCGAAGTCAAGTCGGAGATGGACAAGACCCAGCGCGAGTACATCCTCCGCGAGCAGCTGAAGGCCATCCAGCGTGAGCTCGGCGAGGAGGATCCCCAGCAGGCCGAGATCAACGAGCTTCGCGAGAAGGTCGAGGCCGTCGGCATGCCCGAGGAGGTCAAGGCCCGCGCCCTCAAGGAAGTCGACCGGATGAGCCGGATCCCGTCCGCCTCCCCCGAGGTCGGCGTGATCCGAACCTACGTCGACTGGCTCGTCGGGCTGCCGTGGAACGTCACGACCGACGACAACTACGACATCAAGGAAGCCGCGAAGATCCTCGACGAGGACCACTTCGGCCTCGAGAAGGTCAAGGAGCGGATCCTCGAGTACCTCGCGGTTCGCGCTCTCGCGGACACGATCCGGAGCCCAATCCTCGCCCTGGTCGGACCGCCCGGCGTGGGCAAGACCTCGCTCGGCAAGAGCATCGCCCGAGCCATGGGCCGCAAGTTCGTCCGCATGAGCCTCGGCGGCATCCACGACGAGGCCGAGATCCGGGGCCATCGCCGCACCTACATCGGCGCGCTCCCGGGCCGGATCATCCAGAACGTCAAGACTGCCGGCACGAACAACCCGGTCTTCATGCTGGACGAGATCGACAAGGTTGGCATGGACTTCCGGGGCGACCCCTCGTCGGCCCTCCTCGAGGTCCTCGACCCCGAGCAGAACAACACCTTCCAGGACAACTACCTCGAGGTGCCGTTCGACCTGAGCAAGGTGCTCTTCGTCGCGACCGGCAACCTCGTCGACCCGATCCCGATGGCGCTCCGAGACCGGATGGAGATCATCCAGGTCCCGGGCTACACCCAGCGCGAGAAGGTCGAGATCGGGAAGCGCTTCCTCATCCCGAAGCAGATGACGAACCACGGCCTCAAGCCCCGCAACATCGAGATCACCGACGAGGCGATGACGGAGCTCGTGCAGGCATACACCCACGAGGCCGGCGTCCGGAACCTCGAGCGTGAGATCGCGAACATCATGCGCAAGGTCGCCCGCACCGTGGCCGAGGGCCGCAAGCGGAAGACCGTCGTCGATGTCAAGAAGCTGCTCGAGTTCCTCGGGCCGCCGCGCTGGGAGTACGGCGAGCTCGAGCCGGAGGACCAGGTCGGCTCGGCAACGGGCCTCGTGGTCACCGAGGTGGGTGGCGACGTCATCGCGATCGAGGTCACCCGGATGGACGGCAAGGAGGACTTCATCCTCACCGGCCAGCTCGGCGAGGTGATGCGCGAGTCCGCGCGAGCCGGTCTGTCATGGATCCGGACCCACGCGGTCGAGCTCGGGATCCCGCGCGAGATCTTCGAGAAGCAGACGCTCCACATCCACGTGCCGGCCGGCGCGATTCCGAAGGACGGTCCGTCCGCGGGCATCACGATGGCCACGGCGATGGTCTCGGCGTTCACCGGGATCCCGATCCGCCGCGATCTCGTGATGACCGGCGAGATCACCCTTCGCGGACGGGTGCTGCCGATCGGCGGATTGAAGAGCAAGATCCTCGCCGCACACTTGTCCGGCGCCAGGATCGCCGTCATTCCTCGCAAGAACGAGAAGGACCTCCGGGACATCCCCGACGAGATCCGCAAGCAGATCAAGATCGTCCTCGCCGACTCGATGGACCAGGTGCTGGAGACGGCGCTCCGCCGCCGTCCCAAGCCCCTCGTCGCGACGACGAAGATCGAGGGCGGCAAGCAGACGCCTGACGAGAAGAGCGGCCGCGAAGGCGACCGCCCGATCCGACGGCCGGATTACCCGACGGATCAGCCGACCGTCGTCGTCTAAACCTCGGGCCGATGGCGTCGCGGGGCTCCGCCTCGGGCGTCGGTGAACGAAAGTTGATTCACACCTGAGGTTGCCAGTTCAATGGAATTTCAGGACTACTACAAGACCCTGGGTGTTCCACGGACGGCCAGCCAGGCGGACATCAAGAAGGCGTTCCGGAAGCTCGCTCGCGAGTCCCATCCGGATAGGCATCCGGGCGACAAAGCCGCCGAACGCCGATTCAAGGACGTCAACGAGGCCAATGCGGTCCTGTCGGACCCGTCGAAGCGCGAGAAGTACGACCGCTTCGGCAAGGACTGGGAGGCGTACGAACGTGCTGGCGCCGCCGCCGGAGCTGCTTCCGGCGGCACCGGAGGCGGCAATCCCTTCGGCCCGAACGGGCCGTTCGCGGGTTATACCAGCGGCTCGCGGACCGCGCCCGGCGGCGTCCGCTACGAGTTCCGAACATCGAGCGACGCCGGGGGCTTCTCGGACTTCTTCCGGATGATGTTCGGCGATGAGGGCGCCGCCGCCGGCGAGCCCGAGCGGTTCTCGACCCGGGGCAGCTCGATGGACGACATCCTCTCCAGCATGGGCTACGCCGGTGCGGCTCGCGGTGGTTCGCGCGCGAACGCGGATCGCGTCGGCCAACCGCGGCTCGCGCCGGTCGAGGCCATGGCCGAGATCACGCTCGAGGAGGCCTTCCACGGCACGACCCGGATCGTGGAGGTCGGCGGTCGGCGGCTCGAGGTGACAATTCCCCGTGGCGTCGATTCGGGCAGTCGAGTCCGCCTCTCCGGCAAGGGTCCCGATGGTCGCGACCTCGTTGTCGTCACCCAGGTGCGACCGCACAGGACGTTCACGAGGACCGGCGCGGACCTCGAGCGTGAGGTCCCGGTGAGCCTGAAGGAGGCGCTCCTCGGGGGCGAGATTCACGTCGGGACCCTCAAGGGCCGGGTCGCGCTCAAGCTCCCGGAGGGCACGCAGAACGGTCGCAAGCTCCGTCTCAAGGGGCAGGGCATGCCACGGCTCAAGGGCGAGGGCCCGGGGGATCTCTACGTGCGCGTCAAGCTCGTCCTTCCGAGACATCTCTCCGACGACGCGAGGGCCGCCGCTCCGAGTTTCCTCGATCTCGTCGACCAGCCCGACCCGCGGGCCTGACCCGCCGCCCCGACCCATCGCCCGAGGTCCCAACCATGCAACTCGACCGATTCACCGAAAAGGCCCAGGAGGCCATCGTCGCCGCCCAGCAGCTCGCCGAGCGGCTCCAGAGTCCCGTGCTCGATGCCGAGCATCTGCTCTCGACCCTCGTCGAGCCCGATGACGGCGTGCCCGCGGAGACCCTGCGGCGCCTCGGCGTCGACGTGCCGGCCTTCCGAGGCGAGCTCGCCGCGATCCTCGCCAAACGCGCCCGCATCCAGGGCGGCTCGATCAGCCTCGATCCCCGCGCGAAGCGCGTGCTGGACCGGGCCCAGGAAGAGGCCCGCCGGCTCGGCGACGAATACACCTCGACGGAGCACCTGCTCCTCGGGACCGCCGAGGTCGGTGGTGAAGGCCAGAAGCTGCTCGAGTCCCACGGCGCCGGCAAGGAGCCGATCCTCGGCGCGCTCGCGTCAGTTCGGGGCGGACAGCGCGTGACCTCCCAGAATCCCGAAGGCACCTACCAGGCGCTCGAGAAGTACGGCCGCGACCTCACCGCCGAGGCGCGCGCCGGCAAGCTCGACCCCGTGATCGGCCGCGACGACGAGATCCGCCGGGTGATGCAGGTCCTCTCGCGCCGGACGAAGAACAACCCAGTCCTGATCGGCGAGCCCGGGGTCGGCAAGACCGCGATCGCGGAGGGGCTCGCCCAGCGCATCGTCCGTGGCGACGTTCCCGAGACGCTCAAGGACAAGCGCGTCGTCTCGCTGGACCTCGGCGCCATCATTGCCGGCGCGAAGTTCCGGGGTGAGTTCGAGGAGCGCCTCAAGGCCGTGCTCAAGGAGATCAAGGACGCCGAGGGACGCGTCATCCTGTTCATCGACGAGCTCCACACCGTCGTCGGCGCCGGCGCGGCCGAGGGGGCGATGGACGCGTCAAACCTGCTGAAGCCGATGCTCGCCCGAGGCGAGCTCCACACGATCGGCGCGACGACCCTCGACGAATACCGCAGGCACATCGAGAAGGACGCCGCCCTCGAGCGGCGCTTCCAGCCGATCGTGGTCGACCAGCCGAGCGTCGAGGAGACGATCTCGATCCTCCGCGGCCTGCGCGAGCGCTACGAGGTCCACCACGGCGTCCGGATCACGGACTCCGCGCTCGTCGCGGCAGCGACGCTGTCGGACCGCTACATCACCGAGCGATTCCTGCCCGACAAGGCGATCGACCTCGTCGACGAGGCGGCGTCGCGGCTGCGGATGGAAATCGATTCGATGCCGGTCGAGCTCGACGAGCTCGAGCGGCGCCGGATCCAGCTCGAGATCGAGCGCGAGGCCCTCCGAAAGGAGAAGGACGACGCATCGAAGGCCCGCCTCGAAGCCCTCGAGAAGGAGCTCGCCGAGATCGGCGAAGAGGGCGGGGCCATGAAGCAGCGCTGGGAGGCCGAGAAGACGGCCATCCAGGCGATCCGGGCCACGAAGTCCGAGCTCGAGGGCCTACAGGTCCAGATCGAGCAGGCCGAGCGGGAGGCGAACTACGAGCGGGCCGCCCAGCTGAAGTACGGGACCCAGCGCGAGCTCACGGAGCGGCTCGCCCAGCAGGAGGCGGCCATTGCTGCCCTCCAGGGTCCGGGCTCACTGCTGAAGGAAGAGGTCACGGCCGACGACATCGCCGAGATCGTCGCGAAATGGACCGGCATCCCGGTGACGCGGCTGCTCGAAGGGGAGATGGCGAAGCTCATCCACATGGAGGAGCGGCTCCACGACCGGGTGATCGGTCAGGACGAGGCGATCGAAGCCGTCGCCGACGCGGTTCGGCGGGCGCGCGCCGGCCTCAAGGACCCGCGTCGTCCGATCGGCTCCTTCCTCTTCCTCGGTCCCACCGGCGTCGGCAAGACCGAGCTCGCCCGAGCCCTCGCCGAGTTCCTGTTCGACGACGAGCAGGCCATGGTTCGGATCGACATGAGTGAGTACATGGAGAAGTTCGCGGTCTCGCGCCTGGTCGGCGCCCCGCCCGGCTACGTCGGCTACGACGAGGGCGGCCAGCTCACCGAGGCGATTCGGCGGCGGCCGTACCAGGTGATCCTCTTCGACGAGATCGAGAAGGCCCACCCGGACGTGTTCAACGTCCTCCTCCAGGTGCTCGACGACGGCCGGCTGACCGATTCGCAGGGCCGAACGGTCGATTTCAAGAACAGCGTCGTGATCATGACCAGCAACATCGGCTCGCAGATCATCGCGGCCTCTGCCGCGCGGCCCGACGATCGGGACGCCTACGAGACGATGAAGCGCCAGGTCACCGAGCAGCTCCGGCTCCAGTTCCGGCCGGAGTTCCTCAATCGGATCGACGAGGTGATCGTCTTCCACGCGCTGACGGACGCCGATCTCGCGGCGATCGTCGACCTGCTCGTGGCCGATCTCCAGCGCCGCCTCGCGACGCAGGACCTGATCCTCGAGCTCACGTCGGCGGCTCGGGCCCTGATTGCGAGGGAAGGGACCGACCCGACGTACGGTGCTCGGCCGCTCAAGCGCACGATCCAGCGCCTCGTCGAAAACCCCCTCGCCCGGGCATTGATCGAGGGCCGGTTCAAGCCCGGCCAGACGGTCGCCCTCGATGCCGATCCGTCGGGAGCCACGCTCGTGTTCACCTCCGACGGCGAGTCCGTGGTCAGCGAGCCGGGGACAAGGCGCGACGCGCGGCGCCGCGGCGACGAATCGGTCGGAGCCGGCGCAGGTGGACGCGGTCGAGGGCCGGCGGTGCTCGACGTGCCCGAGACGAATCCATCGGACAGGGACGGCGGAGGCCGCCCGAACTGAGATACGCCGAGGCGGTCGCTCGTCTCGAGTCGCTGCCGGCGACGCTGCCGGAGCCACCGGCCGTGCTGATGCCGACCCGGCTCGACACCGGCGAGCGCCGCACGCCGGCGATCACCCGCGGGCCGGCCGACGCTCGCCCGGCCGGTGTGCTCGTGCTCGTCGCTCCAGATCGATTGGCCCCGGACGGGAGCGTGCCTGACGATGCCGAGGCCGAGGTCATCCTGATCGAACGGGTCGATCGCGGCGGCCACCACTCGGGCGAGATCTCCTTTCCCGGAGGCAAGGCCGAGCCCGAGGACGCCGACGTCGTCGCGACGGCGCTCCGCGAGGCGACGGAGGAGGTCGGGCTCGATCTCGACGCCGCGGGCGTCCGGGTCGCCGGCGAGCTCGAGACGTTCTGGATCCCGGTCTCCGCCTACCGCGTCACGCCGGTCCTCGCGATCGCCGCTCGCCGCCCCGAGCTCGTCGCCTC
>JBBRNM010000035.1:0-22619 GCA_038230295.1 Candidatus Limnocylindrales bacterium | reverse complement strand
GGCTAAGGGCTCGCCTACCGCAGCACGGAGAGCGTGCCGACCATGCCCTCCTGCGCGTGACCATCAATCGTGCACCAGAAGGCATAGGTGCCGGGTTTCAGGCCCTGAACGCTGAACACGGCAGTCTCACCGATCGTCAGCGGGTCGCTGACCGCGCAGTGGCTCGAGCGGTCGGCGGGACCGATGGCGAAGTTGTGGGTCCCGTGCGAGACGTTGGACAGAAAGAAGACCTCGTTGCCGGCCTTGACCTCGAGGGCGGCGGGAGCGAACTGAGGTGGCGGCCCGGTCATGTTCACCCGGATGGAACCCGTCGGTGGTGTGCTCGCCGCGACCTGCGCCGAGGTCACGCAGGCTGCGGCGGTTGGACTCGGGGCCGGAGATGGCGATCGAGAGGCGGATAGAGAGGCGGATGGAGGTGCTGACGGCGTCGTGGTCTCAGCGCCGGGACTGGCAGATGGAGCCGTTGCGGAACATGCGGCAAGAGCGAACACAACGCTCGCCGAGATGATGGACCACCGCGCCGCAGGGCCGGCCATTCGCCGATTGTCCCACCCTGAGGCCGGCAGTCAAGGCATCCACGCGAAGTCAAACATCGGGGATAGCCAGGGCATGTGTGCCGTTCGAATCAGCACGCGCGGCCGACGCTGGCGGCAGGCGCCTACGTCAGCTGATTCGTCGTCATTAGCGGTTTGACGCGCCGTGCTCGCGGAACCGTCGAGCGGCGAAGCTGCTGCTATCGCCTGACATCAGAAAGGCGACCATCGGCGGACTTGGACGAGGCCGCCGGCTACGCGGGCTGTCGATTCTCCGGGATTGCCTTCACCTCTGAGCGATCCCTTCCCCCGGAGGGGCGATCAAGCAACGATCCTCGCGGTCGGGTCGAGCACTCCGCATCGATCGTCCATCGGATCCTTCGCGAGCTCGAGCTCGAGGATGAAACGGTCCTCTGGAATGTCTGCCCGACGCACCCAGCCGGGTCGACGCCGCTCTCGAACCGGACGCCACCGAAGGCTGAGCTCGTGGCCGGCCGGCAGTTCCTCGTCCGACTGATCGCGATTCTCCAGCCAGCCCTCGTCGTAGCCGTTGGCGTGCATGCTGCCCGGGCTCTGCCCCGCCTTACCGCGGTTCGTCACCCAGCGAACGGCGGCGCGGCGGCCTTCCGAGCCGGACTCGCCGCCGCTGTACCTGCCGGCCGGGGTGCGATCGCCCGAGGGTCACCCGGCTGACCTGAAGAGGTCCTATTTGAGCACGATCTCGGCATCGTGTTGCATTCCAGAGCGAGACACCCGAGGCCGCGTCTGGCTCACGTAGAATGTGGCCCTCCCGAGCGCGAGTAACTCAGCTGGCAGAGTGTCTGCTTCCCAAGCAGCGTCCCGCCGACTCAGGGCCCAAACCAATCAGCCCGGCAGAGTGGCCATTTCGCGCGGTTTTGCGCGCCGCTCCAGCACGGCTTTCGGGCCGACCGCTCACAAACGAACGTCTGAAGCCCGCGCCTCGACGCGCCGGCCTAGCCGGTGGTACGGTTTCGCGACGAGACGCGTTCGAAGCGACTTTCTCCGCATTCGGACGAGATCTCCGCCCCGTCGGCTCAGCCGAACTCCGACGCGAGGCCCTCGCTGGTGAAGAGCCAGTCCCGGCCCGCGTTAGGCCCGCCCCGTAAGGGGACGGCCCGATGGAGACCACCATGGCACGTCCGACGAAGCTCAGCCGAGGAGTCGAGGACCGTCTCGTTCTCGCCCTCCGCGCCGGGGCCTACCTCAGTGTTGCAGCAGCATCCGCCGGCATCGGCCACGCTGGCCACCGCTGACGAGGAGACGGGCGAGGGCGCGGACCAAGAGGTACAGGAGGGACAGCATCGGCGCATCCTACCGGGCTGTGTGATCGCGAATCGGGGTTTTCGACCCCCACGGGGTGATCCGGGCCTCGCCGCGGATGACGACCGGCCCGCGGCCTCGAGGTCGCGCACGTGGCCGCCGTCGTCGGGCCAGTCGCGGTGCTCCCGATTGATCATCCAGTCACGGAAGTCGGACGCTCGCGGCCATGGGGACTCGGCGCCGAGGTGGTGGATCGCGGCGGCGTGGAGAAGGGCCTTGGAGGGGATGCAGGCTCAGAAGGAGCACGATCCGCCAAACAGTTCGCGATCCACGATCGCCACATGCGCGTTCCGCCCACAGGCGAGGTATGCGGCTACCTGGCCCGCCTCGCCCGCGCCGATGATGACCAGGTGGAACGTGTCGCTCATCGCAGTCTCCCCGAGGTGATTAGGTTCAGAGCGATCAGTTGGGGCCCGGCCCTCAGCGGAGGGCGGCCTCCACCCACCGACGCTCGGGTAGACCGCCAAGACCGGCCTCCGTCCAGTAGAGTCGGCAGCGCGGCGTGTAGTCGCCTGGATCGGTGTAGGTCGGATCGATGTCGCGGCCGTCGATCCGGACCGTTGGCGAGCCAGGAAAGTGCAGGTCCGCCGCGACGGCCGGGTCAGTCGCGTCGATGGCTCGAATCGGCGTGCCCGGCGCGAGTGCGGCGATGACCTCCTCGACCATGGCGCGGGCTTTTCGGTAGTTCGGGCAGTCGGCGAACCACAGTAGCTCGACGGTATGCGCCATGGGGCGACCTCAGGTCGGGCAGGCGAGGGCGCGACCGCGGAGCTGGAACCGCAGTGCGATGGTCACGAGCAGCAGGCTGATCGAGATTGCGCCGATAAGCGGCTGGAGCGGCGCGTACACCGAGAGGGCGCCGCTCGTCCCAAGGAGCACGAGCGCGACCTTGTTGCAGACCGGGCAGCCGATCGCGAGAAACGCGGCGAATCCGCCCAGCCATCCCAGCCGTGTCCCGCCACGCGCCGAACCGAGCTCAGACAGTGGGACCGGGGCCGGGGCCGCGCCCACCGGCTGGGCAGGCGCGAGGTAGGTCGCGGCGACGACACCCATAAGCGGGGCGGATGCGAGCCAGACGAAGATCGCGAATGGCTCAGGCGCGATCGGCCGGGCGAAGAACGGCGTCGGGACGATGGCATTGAGGACGCCGAAGACGACGAGTGACACGACCGACAACCGCGCTGCCCAGCCGAGGAAGCGCCCGTCGATCGTGCGCGCGCCTGCGAGAGCGCCGGCCAGCACCCGCCTAGCCCACATAGGCCCCCTCCTCGTAGCACCAGGTGAGCCCTTGTCCGATCGGCATCGGGAGGATGACCGGGTGGCCCTCGGCGAGGGCATGACGTCGAGCATCGCCCGCTTGCGACTCGCAGCAGCCAACGTGGCCACACGTGGCCCACAATCGGAGGTTGAACCGACTCCCGCACTCCTGGCACGCTGCGCCGGAGGCTTCAGCCACGTGCTCGGGGAGGTGGGGACAGCCGGTCCGCCGGGCGTCGGGCGACCGAACGAGATCCATGCCCGTATTGTCCGCCCGACTCGCCGCCCGTGATGTGAGCCATCTCACGGTCCAACGGCGGTACCGTGGCGTTCATCACGTCGCGACGGCCATCCGCGAGCGGGGGGTGGACACGTCGTCCAGATCAGCGTCCCGCAAAGGTGTGAACAACGATGGACCTAGGGGGCGCCACAAGCGAACGGACAACGACGGACCTAGGGGGCGCCACAAGCGAACGAACACCGATCGGGCCCGAAACCGACCCTGACGGCATCGCCGCCGCTATCGCCTATTGCCTCCGCCCGGCACACCTTCGACGCACCGCCATGGTCGCGCTCGTCGTCGGGACGATCCTGACCCTGGTCAACCAGTCAGACACGGTCTTTGCGGGTGCGATGAGCCTCGCCTTCGCGGCCAAGGTCGGTGCGAACTACGTCATCCCTTTCATCGTCTCGAACCTCGGGCTCTTGAGCGGTCGCCCGACACCCGCCCCCGCGGTCGCGCCGGACCCGTTGTCTCAGTTTCACGGCGACGGGCGCGAGCCGCCGGGTGGGACCCAGGCGAGCGGCCGGTCGAGGTAGTCGATCCACAGCTCCGCTCGGTCCAGCTCGATCCTGAGCCCGGCGGAGAACGACAGCCGGCCTCGAGCGACCGTGGCGCCGGCCGCGTCCAGCAGTCGGACGAGGCGTTCCCGGACGAATACGATGACCCCGCCGCCGCTGAGCGCACTTGGAGCGATCCCCGCGACCGAGCCCCGATCACAGCCCGGCACAACCGTCGACCCAGAAGCTCTATCGATAATCGAGGTTCCAGTGACGGATCTGGGCTCGATCAACGCGCTGCCGGTAACGGTCCTCGTGCCGGAGTCGCCTTTCCGCCCGATCCTGAGCGACGCAGATCTCGTCGACGAGGCCCACCGAGAATCCGATCAATCCCGGTTGACGGAGCCGACGAATGGGAGGCCGCGACACGGAACAGCGCGTAGGGCTCCTGGGACGGTGCCGTGATCGAGAGTCAGTTGCCCGAATCAGGTATCGCGAGCCGCGTTTTGAGCGCGCTGCGGGCCTGGGTTCGGCCGCCGCGGTTAGACTTCGAGGATCAGCCCGTCGCCAGCGGCCGTAACCTCGCCGCCTCGGCGCATCTGTCGCGCCTCGGTGAGCATTTCGTCGATGACGGCGTCTGAGTGGTCGGGTTCGTGGTGGATCATCACCAACCGGTCCGCCCCGGCGAGATCCGCGACGGCGACAGCGTGCTCGACACTGCTGTGACCCCAGCCGACGCGCTGGCGATACTCGTCGGAGGTGTACTGGGCGTCGTGGAGCAGGACATCGACTCCGCGCATCAGGTCATATCCGGACGTCCAGTCCGGCTGACCCGAGAGGCCGCCGAGCGCGGGCTCGTGGTCTGGCAGATAGGCGATCGCCGCGTCGCCGAGCGTGATCCGGTAACCGGTGGTAGGACCGGGATGGATGACACTGTCAGCGGTCACCCCGAATTCGCCAACGCGCCAGGGTCGCGCCGGAACGTCGTGGAGCTCGACGCGCGCCCCAAGCTCCCGGATTCGGACCGGGAAGAGCGGCGGGGACAAGTAGCGGGTCAACCTGGTCCGCAGGTCGAGGGTCGTCGAGGGCGGGCCCCAGATGTGAATCTCGCGACCCGGCTCAAACAAGGGCCGAAAGAAGCCGAGGCCCTGGATGTGGTCCAAGTGGAGGTGCGTCAGGAGGATATGGATCGGACGGCCGTCGCCCGCTAGGGCCAGACCCGCCAGTCGCATCCCCGTCCCGGCGTCGAGGACCAGTGCACACCGAGGGTCATCGTTCACCTCAATGCAGGCGGTGTTGCCGCCGTATCTGGCGGTTTCAGGCCCAGGGCTGGCGATCGATCCGCGCGAGCCCCAGATCGTGAGCTTCACCCGGCCGCTCCGGGCGGCCGTGAGGGATCGCGCTGCGTCCAGAGGACGACGATGGCGCCGAGGACGCGACCGCCGGTGCTCTCGAGCGGAATCGCCGTCGCCTCTACCGGGCGCAGGACCCCGTCGAGCCCGTGCATCTGGAAGACGGCGTGAGCAGGCCGCCGATTGCGCATGGCCGCCATCCCGGGCAATTCCTCCGGAGGAATGGGCTCGCCATCCATGCTGAGCGGCGCGAGCAGTGCGGCGCGCCGATCAAACGGCAGTGCATCGATCTCGTCGAGCCGGCGCCCGAAGATCAGCTCGGCCGGCTCGTTGAAGAACAGCGTGTCACCGATCGCGTCGACGAGGAGAACCGGGACAGCCAGTCCACTCGCGAGCTGCCGAGCGAGGATGAGCTCGATCGCCTGCTGGGCCACGTCTCCCATTCTGGCCTCTTTGGGCAACGGGAGGACGTCCATGGCGACGTGCAGGCGCGCTCCGCTGAGGCTCCGTGCCGGCGGGCTCCTCGGGATGGGCGGTCGAATGCTTCGCGAAAGGTGGATCGGCCCCACGCGAGCACCCAGGCCAGCGCAGGTCCGAATGAAGCCCGGCGGCAGGCGCTAACGCGAACCGCGGAAGGCGAGACGGTCGATCACCAGACCCAGGACGGTGCCGAACATGACCGTATGGGCGACGAACTGGACGGCGATGTTCTGGGTGTCGGGGAACCAGGTCCAGCCGGAGATGCGGGCAAGGATAAAGAAGTTCAGGATCCACAGGCCGAAGCCGGCGGCGCTCGCCACGGCGATCGTGGAGGTCCGCGTTCTTGACAGTGCAGGAACAAGCGCGAGGAGGGCCGCGACGCCGACCCCGTACATCATCGAGAGGGCCATGTGGACAACGAGGCCGGCGCCACCGGCGGTCACGAGCGAGGTCGCCGGATCGAGCGCGGACTTCCCGACCGCGATCGCTCCGATCATTCGAAGCGGCATGAAGAACGCTTCCGAACCGTTGAGGACGACGGCCATCATCATCTCGAACATGGCGAAGGCGATCCCGGCGACGATGCCGCCGATGAGGCCGGCTCGGATCCATGTTCCCGTCGCGATGCGCTGCGTGCTCAAGGTTGGTGTGGTCATCCGGTGATCTCCATGGCGATTGCTCGACAGGGCGACCCTATCCGGCGACCAGCGAGCGGTCTGTGTGGTAGATCACGCCGCCGCCGCCTCGCCATCGAGGGGATCACCCGAACCAGAGTTGCGTCTGTGCTTCCTCGTCCAGATCCTCCGAGGTGGGGGTCGGATCGATCGAGACGATCTCCGCGGTTTCATTCGCCACTCGGTCATCGCTGTCGGATGGTCGGGCGATCCGAACTGCCTCTGTGCTTGGGCGGCCGAGCTCTGGGCTCGCTGGATATCCAATATCACGCGTCCGATCGGGACGATCCAGGTGGGCGGATGGACGGGCGTGTCCGACGTCACATCGCACGCCCGTTCGGCCTTGGTAAGGTCGGGGCATCCCGCCTGACTCCGCTGGACACGAGGACCGATGCACCTGACCGAGATCCTTCACGCGGCTGAGCGCAACCGCTCGGAACCGATCGGCGATCGTCCGCCCGGGCAGTCCGGTGGTTGACAACGCCGCGGCCCCCGTAACGCGACTCCGCCGGAGCCCAGCCGGTGGCCGCGCGGACGAGCCCCCCTCCGCCTCACGCATCGGGATTGATATCGGTGGCAGCGGGATCAAAGGGGGGCGGGTTGACCTGGCGACCGGCGCCCTGCTAGGGCACCGCACCCGCATCGATACGCCCTCGCCTCCGTTGCCGAGGTCGGTCGCAGAGGCTGTCGCGACCGTCGTAGATCTGGTCGGGGGCGATGGGCCGATCGGCATCACATTCCCGGGCATCGTGCGCGGCGGAGTGATCGGAAGCGCCGCGAACCTTCGACGTTCCTGGCTTGGGACCGACGCGGCCGCCTTGTTCGCTGATCGACTCATGCGTGACGTCGTCGTCCTCAACGACGCGGACGCCGCCGGGATCGCTGAGATGCGGTTCGGAGCCGGCCGTGGGAAGGGCGGCGTGGTCGTCGTGGTCACTCTCGGAACCGGCATCGGGACCGCCCTCTTCACCGACGGACACCTCGTGCCGAACACGGAGCTCGGACACATCATCGTGGCCGGCAAGGACGGCGAGAAGCTCGCCGCCGCGAGCGTGCGAACTCGGAAGGGGCTTGGCTGGAAGGCGTGGTCCAGGCGCGTCAGCGCCTACCTGGCCCGGCTCGAGGTGCTGGTATCACCCGACTTGCTCATCATCGGTGGCGGGATCAGCAAGGATTACGAGAAGTTCTTGCCTCGCCTTCGTACTCGAGCCGAGATCATCCCAGCGCAGCTCTTCAACGACGCCGGGATCGTCGGGGCGGCGCTCGCCGCCCGCGCTGGCACGAGCTGAGCGACCTGGCGGCGGCAGCTCCGATCCAGTCGACCGGCCAGAATCCGCCCGACGCCTGGCGTATGAAAGGACGATCCGATGACCGCACTCATCGCGGCGGGAGCCGATCCGAGCGAGATCGGGGACGTTCTCGTCATCTTCGGGGCCACGGGAGACCTCGCCCGCAAGAAGCTCCACCCGGCGTTCTACCGCCTCACCGCGCGCGGTCGCCTGAACGTGCCCGTCGTCGGGGTCGCCCGTTCCGCCTGGGACGACGAGCGGCTTCGTGTCTTCGCCCGCGAGGCTGTCCGCACCCGGTACCCCTCCGCACCCGACGCGGACCTTGACGCGTTCGCCGGGCGCCTCGGGTACGTCAGTGGCGACTATGGCGAGCCGGGGACGTACGAGCGTCTGCGGGAACGACTGGTTGCGGCGCGCCACCCCGTCTTCTACCTCGCGATCCCACCGAGCATGTTCGACGTGGTGATCGACGGCCTGATGGGCGCCGGCCTCCACGATGGTGCGCGCGTCGTGGTGGAGAAGCCGTTCGGGCGCGACCTCGCGTCGGCACGCGCGCTGAACGCCTGCCTGCACCGTGCGTTCGACGAGCGGGCGATCTACCGGATCGACCACTACCTGGGCAAGGAGACCGTCCAGAACCTGCTCGCCTTCCGCTTCGCGAACGCGATCCTCGAGCCGGTCTGGAACCGGCGCTACGTGTCCAGTGTGCAGATCACCATGGCTGAGTCGTTCGGCGTGGAGGGGCGCGGCGCCTTCTACGAGGAGGTGGGCACCCTGCGCGACGTCGTGCAGAACCACCTGCTCCAGGTGGTCGCCTTGCTGGCCATGGAGCCGCCCGTCGGCGCAGATGCAGACCGCATGCGCGACGAGAAGGTCAAGGTCTTCCGCGCGACGACGTCGGTCCACCCGGACGTCGTCGTCCGCGGGCAGTACGACGACTACCGAGCCGAGGCCGGTGTCGCGCCGGAGTCGGATGTCGAGACCTTCGTCGCGCTCAAGCTCGAGATCGAGTCATGGCGCTGGTCCGGGGTTCCCTTCTACCTGCGGGCCGGGAAACGCCTGGGAGCGACCGCTCTCGAGGCCGTGATCGAGTTCAAGGAGCCGCCCCGTCTCCTGTTCGCCGAAGCGGGTACGCCGGTGCCCCACCCCAACCACCTCCGGCTCCGGCTGGGCGGCGGTAACGAGGGGATCGAGCTGTCGCTGCAGGCCAAGGTCCCGGGCGAGACGATGGAGACCCGGCCGGTGCCGCTCGCGTTCTCGTACGGGCAGACCCTCGGCGAGCAGGCCGAAGCCTACGAGCGACTCCTGTCCGACGCGCTCGAGGGACGCCAGGCGCTCTTCGCCCGCCAGGACGGTGTCGAGGAATGCTGGCGCATCGTCGAGCCCGCGCTCCGGCCGACGCAGCCGGTGCGCGGGTACGCGTCCGGGTCCTGGGGTCCCAACGCCGCCGACCAGTTGATCAAGCCGGCCGGCACGTGGCACACCCCCCAGGTGCTCGCGTGAGTGCGACTCGAGTTCCCATCGCGTTCCACTTCGACGTCGACAACACGCTGCTTGACAACGATCGCGTCCGGCGCGACCTCGTCGAGGCCATCGACCACACGGTCCGGGCCGGGCGGGGAACGTGGTCCTGGGAGCTCTACGAGTACGAGTTCGATCTCGTGGCCGTGGCTGCGGTCGGGCGCCGGGGCAGCGCGGTCGCCTCCTGGCTCCTGGACGTGACCGCGAGCGCGCTCGCCAAGAGCCCGGGGCTCCAGGGGTTCGCTGGCCGTGTCTCGGACTCCGGCGAGGGTCGCTGTGCGATCGCCGCGGCGGTCGACGAGGGCGTTCCAGCCCCGATCCTGACGTCCGCGCTGCGTGCACCCTTCAGCTCGCCCGGCGAGGCCGACTTCGCCGACCGGATGCTCTCCGCGATGCGCCTCGAGTTTCCGCAAGCCAAATCACACTCGATCGCGCCGCAGCTCCAGCTGACCGATCGGGCCCGGGAGCGATGGCACTGACCTGATCGCGCCATCCTCCGCGTCGAGCCCGAGGAGAGTTCGAATCGCCATCAGCGGCGCGGCCGCCGCCCAGGCTTGCGGCCGCGACGCCGTCGGGTATTCCACAGCCACCGTCGTGGCTTCACGGTCGAAGCCGGCGAAGACCTCGGGCAACCGGTATTCGAACGCTTCCGCGGCCTCGAACAGCGCCCACGCGAGTCGGCCCGCATCCTCGCGGAAGCCGTAGCGCCGGAGCCCTTCGGCGACGATCGCGGTGTCGTGCGGCCAGACGGTCCCGTCGTGGTATTCGATCGGGTTGTAGCCAGCATCCCGGCTCGACATCGTGCGGATGCCCCACCCGCTGAACATGTCGGGAGCCATCAGCCGGTCACGTAGGGCCCGCGCTCGGTCCTTCGGAACGATCCCGCTCCACAGCAGATGGCCGACGTTCGAGGTCAGGGCATCGACCGGCCGTTTGTCGCGATCGAGCGCAAGAGCATAGTGACCGCGGTCATCGAGCCAGAAGTCGCGATCGAATCGCTCGTACAGCGCTGCGGCGTCGCGCTCGAGTCGCTCGGCGAGAACATCGTCTCCCCAGCAGACTCGGGCCAGCCGGGCGGCCCTGATCTTGGCGTCGTAGGCGTAGCCCTGGATCTCGCACGTCGCGATCGGCGGCTCGGCGAGCCGTCCGTCTGCGAACAGGATCGCGTTCCACGAGTCCTTCCAACCCTGATTCCGAAGGCCCTTGGGGGAGCGGGTCTGGTACTCGAGATAGCCATCACCGTCGGGATCGCCCGGCCCGTCGATCCACGCGATCGCAGCACGAGCCGCCGGCTCCAGCCGGCGGACGAGCTCACGGTCGCTCGTCCAGCGCTCGTACTCGTCGAGGAGGATCAGGAACAGGGGGGTCGCGTCGTGGCTGCCATAGTAGGCCGAGTGTGGCGTCTCGCCCAGGGTTGCCAACCAGCCTTGACGAGCCTCGTGGAGGATCTTGCCCGGATCGGCATCGCGGAAGTCGTCGCGGTCGGTCGCCTGCAGCTCGCTCAGCGCCTCGAGAGTGGTCGCCGCGAGGTGCGGCTGGAAGGGCAGCGCCATGTAGGCGGTGATCAGGCTGTCCCGGCCGAACAGCGCCATGAACCACGGCAGGCCAGCCGCCGGCAGCGACCAGCCGAGGTCGGGCAACGGGCGGAACCGGAGGGCGGCAAGGTCGACCAGGCTCCGGCGGTAGGTGTGGCGGATCTGGTCCACATCGGTGTCAAGCTGCGGCGCGTCCCTAAGCCAGCCCTCGAGACTGCGCGGCATCTGGGGCTCGAGGCTTCCGAAACCGCCATGTCCCACCCGGGGCGCGTGCTCCTCGTCTCCGACTACGCACGAGATGTCCAGGCACGTCTGCCATTCGCCACGCGGAGCGAGCTCCAGAACGAACCGGATCCGATCTTCTTCGAGATCGCCGTCCCCACTCCATGCGAGACGCGTGGCTCGTCGCGTGCCGCCACGTTCGTGCCACAGGGTGACCTCGCGCTGGCCGAGCATGACGCCCGTGTCCCCGTTCCGGCGGATACTTGGTTGCTTGATCTCGAAGATGTCGGCGAAGTCGCCGCCGAAGGCGACCTCGATCGTCAGCCGCTGGTCGACCTCCGAGTGGTTTCGGACCCACAGATCCTCGTGGACACCGTCAGAGACGATCCGGTCGCGCTGGATCGAGATGGGCGGGTTCAGACCCATCCGCGCCGTCGCGAGCGTTCCGAAGACCCGCGCCGAGTAGTAGTCGACCACCCTGCTGGTCAGGACCCGCAGCGGCTCGCCGTCGACCAACACCGACAGGGTCGACAAATGGCGAACATCCTTGAAGAACAGGCCACTCGTGCCTTGACCTCGAACGTCGCCGGCTGGATCGGAGACGAAGAACGTACTCCCGTCGAGCACGACGAGGTCATCGGCCATGAACTCATTGTGCCGCGAAGCGGGTGCTCTGGGTTACCCGGCCAGCAACATGTTCGGTCGTCCTTCCGTTGCGGGAAACGTGTGCGAGAGCGACACCGAGTGCCTGGGGGTCGTTCACACACGAGGACGCCCGTCGGCGGGCCTACCGTGACGCCGTTCCAACCCCGGATCGCCGGCGAATCAGCGCTCGGCGGCGATCGTGTCGCCGCCACCGTCGTCAACTCGGCAGACGCGGACTCATCACGACCGGTCCCTCGAGGAACTGCAGCCACAGTTCGGGCCGCGCCAGCCGGATCGATGGGGTGCCCCGGCGGAAGAAGCCGCCAGGCCAGAGTTCCGGCTCGGCTCGACGTAGGATGTCGAGCAGGCGTCGATCAACGTACAAAGGGACGTCTTCAACGGCGGGCAGCGCGATGAAACCTGCTGACGGTCGTGAGGAACGCCAGGACACGCTGAAATCCCCTGTCACCACTGCGCAACGACGCGAAGCGAAGTATCCGATGACCAAGGCGCGCCCACCGGCGAGGTCGGCCAGTTGACCAGAGAGGGGCGCACTCACCTTGAAGGACAGAAGCGACAGCTCGGCCTGCGTCAAGGTCGACTTCGTTCGGTCGCGAAGACCCGGCTCCGGCTGGCCCGGGCCTCGGCCCGATCGCGAACGTCCGCGAAATGCGAACGCATCACTCGATGAATGGCCGGTCGGGCGACCACCATGGCTCGGAGGCGGTCCCACGTCCCGGTCGGATGGTAAACCCCCGCATACGTCAGACGAGTCCCGAGGTCGACACCGATATCCACCCGGATCTCCTCACGTAAGCCCCGGACGGGACCGTCCAGGTGCTCGTACTCAATCCGATCAGGAGGGAGGAGTGTCACACGCTCGCGCGTGCGCACGAGCCGGTCCCGACCTCCGGGCAGGGCGATGCTCGTCCAGAAGTCGCAGATGAGTTCACCGCCATGATCTTCGAGGATCTGGGCACGCTCGCCGTTTGGTTGCCCGCCTTGGCCGATCGCCGCGAGCATCTGGTAGACGAGGTGAGGGGGAGCGGCGATGTCGATGGTCACAGGCCCGACGTGCACGCCACTCATCAAGGATTCCAGATCTTGGTGTCGGGTTCGAAGGCGGCCCAGGCGAACCAGAAATGGTCCCGTGACGAGTGCGGCGAGTTGCCGGGGTCGAGTGCGGTCCTCGCGTCTGAAGACGCCGACCCGACGGCCGGGGCCCGACACGCCGTAGGTACGAGCGCGAGCGTCGCAACCAGTACGACCGGAGGCAGGGGCGACATGTTCCCATCGTATCGACTGTCAGTCGGATCGGTTGTGACCGGGCTTACGCTTGCGACGCCGTATCGTCGCCCCGATGGCAACGCTCCAGCCTCTGCTATCTGCAGGGATCCGGGCCTACTTCGAGGTGAGTTACTGGCTGCTGACCGGGTCCGACGAGGGTCGGCGGTTCCTCGAGCTTGCTGCCCCGATCCCGGGCGCTCCGGCCCATGGGTACACGACGGCGGACGACCTGGGGGCGCTCATCCGCGCTCTCGAGCCTGACGCGTCAACTCGGCTCATGGATCTCGGATGTGGCGTTGGCGGGATCGCCTTCGAGGTCAGCCGACGGACCGGGGCGACCGTCATCGGGATCGACGATTCGACCCGAGCAATCGCGACCGCCACGGCAGCCTCATCGGGAGCCATGGCCCGGGCCTCCTTCCGTCGCGGTTCGATCCGCCGACCACCGCCGGTCGGCGCGTCAGGCGCCTACGCGCTGGACTCGCTCATGTTCGCGCGGGTGGACGGGGACCTCCTTCTCGCGATCGGCAATGTACTGAAGGGACCGGGACGCCTGTTCGCGACGTCCCTCGCCTACGGCCCATCTCCTCGGGACCCCATCGTCGTCGCGGCGGCGGCCATCGGGCTATCCGCGGTCACGAGCGACGACGTCACAGTGGGACTCGTCGCGCGCAGCCGGGACCGGCGGCGGATCGCCCGGCACCTGCTTCGCTCGCGCCCGCATTCGCTGCGCGGCCTGATGGCGATGACCATGGTGATAGTGGAGGAATCGTTGGTCCAACACCAGGTCCGCGCGGGGCGATTACGACGATGGCGGACCGTCGTCGAGCTCAATCGGCCGATCTGAGCCACGAGCATCGTCACCTGCTCGGCGTCGGCCCAGCCAGATCGCGAGCCCCGTCCCGGCCAGGACCGCGGCGCCGATCAGCCACACCGCGTCCAACGCTCCGCCCGCCTTCGCGATGATGATCGCGATCACGACGGTCACGCCGATACCGCCTGCGAGGTGTGCCCAAAGGGAACGCCAGGGGATCGGCACATCGGGTCCGTAGGCGCGCCGGACCCAGATCGCGGCGAGCATTGGTGCCCCCGGCATGAAGTGGAAGATGAGTCCAGTCATCATCGACAGGATCAGCCACAGGAGGCCCGCCCCGATCGCCGCTGTCGCGACGACGGCCGAAGTCAACGGTCGATGAGGTCGCGAGACGGCCGGATCGAGATCCGAGGTCATCTGGCAGCCTCGCCGCGCCGCCCGGCGACGAGGATCCCGAGGACGACGAGCGCCGGGACCGCGATCATCGCTGCCAAGGCAAGCGGCGCCTCGAGCGCGAGTCGGCGAACGGTCGTCTCGACGGCCAGAGCCAGATCGGATACCCCGACCGCGGCATATAGGCCGCCCAGGGCGTTGCCCCCCTGGAAGACGATGAACGCGATGCCGAGGACGATGAACAGTACGCTGGAGATCACGACCGAAACGTGACGGGTCCACGGTCCGATCCGTATATCCCGGCCGCGCAGGCGTCCGCGGGAGGTGGCGTCAAGCCGCTCCCACAGCGGCGCCAGGATCAGCAACGGCGCCGCCATCCCGGCCGCGAAGATCGCCAGCAGCAGGGCGCCCTCCAGCGCTCCGCCGGAGGCACCAGCGATGGTGAGGACGCCGCCGAGCAACGGGCCGGAGCAGAACCCGCCGATGCCGTAGACGAGCCCGAGCGCGTAGGTCGCCGCCAGTGACTCGCCGCTCACCCCGAACCGGCTTCCGGAGATCCGCCCGGCGCCGGGTAGCTCGAATCCGCCGACCGCGAGTTGGAATGATCCGATCGTGATCAGGAACAGACCGGCCAGGATGGATAGCTCGGCGCGCCGTTCAAGGAACAGACTGCCGATGGCGCCGACGCCCAGACCAAGGGGGATGAACAGCGTCAGAAGTCCCAGATAGAAGATTCCGGTACGCAGGACGAGCTGCCCGCGCGACGGGAAGGCGTAGGCGAAGAAGGCTGGCAGAAGCAGCGCAGAGCAGGGACTGAGCAGGGAAAGTACCCCACCGGCAAAGGCGACCAGCGCCTCGACGCCCATGCGCTCTGCCGTTGCCCTACGGGTTCGCGAGCGCCGCGTCGATCGCGGCCGCGAAGACCTCGAACGGCTGGGCGCCGACGATCCGCTGTTTGCCGATCACGAATGTGGGCGTGCCGTTGAACCCTTGCTGGCGGACGTCGGCGAAATCGGCCTGGACAGCATCGCGGTACTTGCCGGAGTCCACACAGGCGTGGAACGCGGTCGGCTCGAGTCCCAGCTGGTCGCCGAAGGCCTTGAGCCGCTCACTCGAGAACGTCCCGACGTTCTCGCCCGCCTGGTTCGCGTAGAGCAGATCGTGGAATTCCCAGAACTTGCCCTGGTCGGCGGCGCACCGGGCGGCGTTGGCGGCATCACGTGACTCCGCTCCGATCCACGCGAAATCGTGCCACACCAACCGCGCCTTGCCGGTTTCGATGTAGGCAGCGCGAACCTGAGGCTCGATGGATCGGGCGAACGCCCCACACGAAGGACACTGAAAATCCCCGTACTCGTGGATGGCCACCGGAGCCGCGACTTCACCCAGGACGGGTCGCGGCGCCTTTGCACTCTCGGCCGCCGATGGGCTCGTCAGGTTCAGTGCGAGCACGCCGATCGCGGCGAGGCCAACGACGAGGAAGATCGACGGCAGCGCCCATCGGCGGATCCGGCTCTGCCGAGCCGCTTCGCGATCGCGCGATGCACGACGGTTCGCGGCCACCGACGCAAGCGGGCGAGGTGTAGTGGAACCCGACGCCCGTAACCGTGAGCGTTTGCTCAAGCGTCAGCCTCGCCTCGGATGGCCACCAGGGCAACGTATCGAAGTCTTCCGCCCTGGACCTCCTCGATCAGCGCGTCCGCTGCCGCTCGAAGGTCCGCTTGTCCAGCCGGTGAGGTGTCGATCGTCGGATCCAGGGGAGCGATCAGGCTTCCGACGTCGAGGCCGAGATCCTGCGCGGCCAATCCGATGACCTTGGCGCGTGCGACCACTCGGTCGATAAGGGTGATGATCGCCGACGAACGATGCCAGCTCCTGGCGATCCGAAAGCCAGTGTCGCTGAGCAGCTCGTCCATTTCGTCGCCTCGCCACGCGCCGGAGACGCACAACGCTGCCCCGACAAGTGGATGGATCGTGGAAGGCAAGGCGGCCCCGTGAGAGACCACGTCGCTGAGCAACAGCCGACCACCGGGTCGAAGGACTCGATGGATCTCGGCGAGGGCAGCCGGGCGATCGGTCGTTGAGAGAACGCACTCGGCGACGACGGCCTCGAACGAGGCGTCGGTGAATGGCAGCGACGGCAACGCCGCTTGACGCCATTGGATCCTTGCGCTGTCGCCCCGGGCCCGCGCGCGTTCGATGATCGTCTCGCTGGCGTCGACGGCGTCGACGAAGACGCCGAATTCGCCGGCCGCGAGTCGAGCCGATGCCCCCAGGCCGCATCCAGCATCCAACAGGTGCATCCCCGGTCGAAGCTCGCCGGCGGCCAGCAACTCGCGCGTCCCTTCGCGGCCGCCCGGGTGAAAGCTGTCGCCGACCAGCAATTCCGCGAGTGGGCTGCCATAGATCGTCGAGCAACAAGCCGCGACCGTCGTCGGCGCTGCCGGCTGGATCATCGCGTGGCCTCGATGACGGGGATCGCCGGGCCGCCACGCCGACGGGCCGCCAATCGTTGACGGGTCTCCTCGCGGTAGCCGACGGTGTTGTAGGTGCAGAACGGGATCATCCGGCCGTCGTCCTGGAGGATCCCGATGCAGCACTTCATCGCCTTCTTGACGTCGAACGTCCATGGATCCAGGAAGTCTCGCATCTGGACCATGAAGATCCGCCGAGAGAGGTCGGTCAAGGCTGGCAGGTCCAGGTCGCAGGCGGCGCATACAAACGCCTCGGACTGGGTGTCGCCGGGGACTGACCCAGCGGACCAGAGACCTTCGAGTGCGTGGAGGACGTCTCGGTCGATGCCGGGCACTGAGCGATTCGTGATGTAGTCCAGGTACTGGTCCACCTCGAGAATGCGCGGCAGCGGGATGACCTCGCCGTCGTCGCCGAGGTACGCGTACGTGACCGAGCTGCAGGTGGGGAAGCAGCACGGGATCGGGACGAAGTCGCTGGACCGGAACGTCCCGCCCGGGTGCGCGTCCAGCGCCCGCAGGACGTCCGGGATGGTCATCCGCCGCATCGGATCGTGATCCGGATGGCGTCCGCTGTGGGTCACCGGCTGGAACATCACCCCCCGGACTGCCGGGTGGCGCAGTCCAAATTCGACGATGGCGCCCGCTTCATGCTCGTTGATATCGCGCTCGATCGCGGCGACGAGGATGACGTGCAGGTCGGCCTCGGCAAGGCGATCAAGCGCGCGCAGCTTCGTCTCCAGGAGGGGCTCACCCCGGATGACCTGGTAGGTCTCGTCGGTCAGGCCGTCGAACTGGAGGTAGATGAGTGGCCGGAGGGCCGCGAACCGCACGAACCATTCCGGGTCGTTGGCGATCCGCAACCCATTGGTGTTGACCATGACGTACTTGATGTCGCGCTCCTGTGCAGCGGCGATCATCTCCAACAGGTCGGGGTGGATGGTCGGCTCGCCACCCGAGAACTGCACGACCTCGGGGTGCCCTTCCAGCTCGACGAACCGGTCGAGCATGGCCTCGACTTCCGGAACCGTGAGATTGAAGCCGGCGCCGGCGTTCGCGAAACAGACCGGACAGTCCAGGTTGCAAGCACTGTTGACCTCGACCAGCGCCAGGCACGTGTGTTGCCGGTGCTCGGGACACAGGCCGCAATCCAGCGGGCAGCCCTTTAAGACCTCCGTCGAGATGCGTGCCGGTGCCTGCCCGGGCTTGTTGTACTTCGCCTGATCCACGTATGCACGGGCGTCCGCGTAGATCAGCCCCTCGAACCAGCCGTGGACTTCGCAGCGCTTGCGCATGTAGACCTGACCGTCCCGCAGCAGCACCTGCGCGTCGATGACGGCCCGGCATTCGGGGCAGATGGAGCGGGTGAGCTCGTGGAGGATTTCGCCGTCCGGCCGTACCTGCGACGGGAGGCTTGGCGGCATCGGTGTCGGCTCCGGGCGTACGGCCGTCATCGTGGGTCCGCCACTTGAAGTCGCTCGCCGGCTTCCATCCGTTCCGGCAGCCGGTTCTCGGCCGGGGTCAGTGGACAGGAGCAATCCGGGGAGTAGGCGCAAAACGGGTGATACGCGAGGTTGAAATCGAGGGTGTACGTTCCGTCCTCCTCCGGCTCCACGTCCAGGTATTGGCCCGCGCCATACGTGTCCGACCCGCTGGTCGCGTCGAGGAACGGTACGAACAACGCGCCGTGGGCGGTGCCAAGGTCATAGGCGATCAGGTCGCGATCCTGTCCGTTCCAGACAAACCGCAGCGCACCAAGGCGTTGTGCACGTCGGGATCCGCCATCGGAGGTGGCGATGTCGAACGATGTCGGCAGGTCTTCGGCCGGTCGCGACAATCGAAGGCCCTCGAACCGGGCCGCGGGATCCACCGGAAAGTACGTCAATCTTTCGAACGCCATTCGCCCCGAAGGTGGGATCGGACTGTGTGGCGACGCTCGGAACCGGGTGTCCTTGTCAGCCCGCTGGTGCGCGATCCGCGTTTCGTATTCGGCGATCGAATCGGTCACTGGGGAAGCCTGCCTCCGGGTATTGGCCGGGTCCGCGCCACCGCGTCGGGCGCGGCCCCGTCCGGTCATCATGTGCGCTTCGTGAGCTCCGGGGCCGTAAGGCGCGTCACATCAACGCCACGGCATCCCTGCGTAGGGTTGTGTCCATGGACATCCTTCGCCGGCTCACCGGTTCAATCGCCACCACCTGCGAACACATCCCGGCCGGGCGGGCGGCCCCGAGCGGGGCACGCTGCGAAGAGTGCGGCAGCACGTTCAACCTCCGCCTCTGCGCCACGTGCGGACACGTCGGCTGCTGCGAGTCGCAGGCTGGCCACGCCCGGGCTCACGCCCTGACACAGGACCATCCGGTCATCTACCAGATGCCGGCCGACTCGGGCTTCATCTGGTGCTACAGGGATCGCACGTACGTCGGCTGACGACGTTGGCCCTGTCACGTGGCGGACCGGATGAAGTCGATCGCGAGGGAGGCGCTCCAGCTGAAGTCGTCGCTACCGTGCCCCGATCCATCGAAGGGCTCGAAGTATTCGCGGAACCCGGATCGCCCGACGAGCGCGAGGCTGCTGTTCGCGATCTCGTCCGCCAGGGCGGTCCGACCATGCAGGCGCAGGCCGCGCCACAGCAACCAGTTCGTGTTGAGCCACACCGGCCCGCGCCAGTAACGGCGCCGATCGAAGCCGTGGCTTCGGACGCTGTACGTCGGGACGACGAAGTGCTCCGGCGCGTCGGGATGGAAGCAGACCGACTCCAGCCGCTCGCACACGGCGTCGACGAGCCCTGACGGCAGATCCGGATCCAGCAAGGGGGCGAACGACACGATCGTCTCCTCGGGCTCGAGAAGCTGGCCGCCAAGTACGGCGACCAGATCACCATCGTGAAGGTGGACGTGGACGCCAACCCGGCCCTGTCGCAGGCGTTCAACATCATGTCCATCCCGACGATCGCGTTCTTCAGCCCGAGCGAGCAGCCCAAGGGCGTCACCGGGTTCCGCAACCTGAGCCAGCTTGAGACCGAGTTCGGGCTCCAGCAGCTGGTACCCGGCAACGCCTGACCCGGTCCTGGGAGCGGCCGGCAATGCCACCTTCACGCCTACGACCCGGAGCCAGATCCGGCAGACAGTACTGACCATGTTGATCTGGATCGCGAACTTGACGATCGAGGTCTCGCGCTTTGCTCCTCGCCGTCCGTTCCGGGCGACGGCCGACTGTGGGCCACGCTACGGAAGAACCGCCGCGAATGGTCCACGCTGGGGCTGCCCACCGACGACGACGATCGAACGGAGCCCTGACCAGATGACGCAGACACTCCCCACGCCGGATGTCCTCACCGTATACGGCGCAAGTTGGTGCTGGGACTGCCGCAACACGCGCCGCTATCTCGACTCGACGGGCGCCCAGTACCGCTACGTCGACCTCCACTCAGATGTGGCCGCTCAGGTTTTGCTCGGCAGGGCCGGGTATCGCTCCATTCCGGTCGTGGTCACCACGGACGGGACGGTCCTCATCGAGCCATCCGAGCGGGAATTGGCCGCGGTCATCGAGATCCGCGCCACCTGATTCGACCGGCCCGATCACGGCGATCCGTGATCCATCCCACAGCCACGTCACCTTGCGCACGGCTACTGTGCCGACCCACGTCCGAACCCAGGAGATTGATCCCCCGTGCAAGAAGACCTTCTCGATTTCGTGATCATTGGCGCTGGCGGCGCCGGTGAGGCCGCGGCTCACATGGCGCGGGCCCGCGGCGCCTCCGTCGCCATCGTGGACCGGGAGCTCTTTGGTGGCTCGTGCCCGTTCTGGGCCTGCATGCCGTCGAAAACGCTGTTGCATGCGGCGGGCGTGCACGCCGGTGGCGGCGACTACGAATGGCCAAAGGCATCGGCCCGTCGCGATTACATGATCAATCGCGAGGGGACCGACTGGCCGAGCGATGACGGTCATGTGAGCAGCCTGGAGGCCGCCGGAGCCGTCACCATCCGTGGGACGGCGCGGATCACGGGACCGGGGACGGTCGTCGTGTCAGCGGAGGGCGAAGACGAAGACCGGACCCTGCGATCCCGGCACATCGTAATCGCCGTGGGCTCGTCCGCGACGATCCCATCGATCGACGGGATCGAGTCGATCACCCCGTGGACGAACCGCCAGGCCACCTCGGCACGGACGCTGCCGGACAGCTTGGTCATCCTGGGCGCCGGACCAACGGGCGTCGAGATGGCCCAGGTCTATGCCCGTTACGGTGTGCGTACGGTGCTCGTCGCCGCACAGGCGGCCATCAATCCGAAGGACCATCCGCGCAACTCCGCAGCGATCGACGCCGGCTTGCGCCGCGATGGCGTCGACATTCGAACCGGCGTCCGCGCCACGCGCATCGAGGCACGTGCCGGCGCGACGGGTGCGCACGTTGTCCAGCTTTCGGACGGCACCTCGGTCGAGGGGCAGGAGATCCTGATGGCGGTCGGGCGGACGTACCCGCTTGCCCATCTCGGGCTCGAAACGGTCGGCGTCGACGCATCGGACGGACAGGCGGCCGTCGGTCCAGACCTTCGGATCGCAGATGGGGTATTCCTCATCGGCGATCCGGCCGGTCCCGGGATGAGTACGCACCTTGCCCACTACCAGGGCGAGCTCGCCATCCGGATCGCTCTTGGTGACCAAGTACGGCCGGATTACTCGGCATTGCCGCGAGCCGTCTACACGGACCCGGAAGCGGCGGGCGTCGGGTTGACGCTGGAGCAGGCCGTCGAGGCTGGCCACGACGCCTTCGAGGAGTTCGCGGACCTGGCGATGACCGCGAAGGGGTACGTCGCGGAGGCATCGGGTCACGTGACGATCGTCGTGGATCGCGGCACCCGCACCCTCCGCGGTGCCTTCATCGCCGGCCCGGCGGCCTCCGAAGTCATCCATGAGGCCGTCCTGGCGATCAAGACCCAGACGCCGATCGATGTCCTGGCCGATACCATTCACGCGTTCCCGACCACGGCGCGTGTCATGGGAAGCCTCTTCGCAAAGGCGCTCCAGCGCATCGAGGATGCGGCGTGATCTCGATCGCGCCCACAGAAATCGAGTCCTCGTCGCATTGCCACGTTCCGGCGGACTTCGATCCGGACGCCCGACTGGCATTGCGCTCGCAAGTCGCGAGGCTGATCGGGGCGGCACAATGGCTAGCCAGGGAACTGGACGACGGCCGGGGTTGCCACGCCGCCCTTCTGCAGGCGTCGGTACTGCAGGCCGACATCGACGCCATCGCCGCCCGTCTCGTGGATGGTCACCTCAAGTACTGCGTGACACGGGCGATCGGGTCCGGTCAAACGGCGGCCGAGATCCAGGGACTGATGATGCCGTTACAAACGTTGCTCTTCGCTCGGTGGTAGGCCGCATGCCGGCGATGCAGGTCGTGGTCCCCACTGTTCGTGCCGCGGACGTCCCGATGGTCACGGCGGCACAGATGGCCGAAGTGGACCGCTCGGCGGTCGAGGAATACGGCGTCACGATCCTGCAGATGATGGAGCAGGCCGGTTCGCATCTCGCCGATGTCGTGCGCCTTGAGGTCGGTGGCGACCTGCAGGGTCGACGGATCGTGGTCGCGGTCGGACCCGGGAACAACGGTGGCGGCGGCCTGGCGGCCGCGCGTCATCTGGCAAATCGAGGCGCCATTGTTCAGGCGGTGCTGGCCCGGCCCGCGCTCCGGATGTCCGAGGCGGCGCGTCACCAGCTCGCGACGCTCATCGCCATGGAGATCGATTGCTGCGTCGCGACCTATGACCTCTCGGACGACGATCTCGAGCACGTCTTGGCGAGCGCCGACGTCGTGGTGGACGCCATCTTGGGATATCGGATCCACGATGCCCCCACAGGCGAGGCCGAGCGATTGATCGGGTTCATCGTCCGCGCCGGGCGTCCCGTCGTCAGCCTGGATCTTCCATCTGGGGTGGATCCCGATACCGGGGAGGCGTCCGGCATCGCGATCACGGCCACCGCAACCCTGACGCTCGCGCTCCCGAAACCCGGGCTCTTCCAG
>JBBRNM010000034.1:0-22645 GCA_038230295.1 Candidatus Limnocylindrales bacterium | reverse complement strand
CCGGAAGAGCCTGTTGTCAGTCATGCCTATGTCCCTTCCCTAGACGAGTCAACATGGTCGTGTTGCAGGGCTTGCGCCAAGGCAGGCGAGATGTCGGGGGACGCTCCGCCAATCGGAAATAAGACAGCCGCCTCCCTCCTCCGCTTGTAGGGACTTGGATCGCAGGCAGCAGTAGCCGGATCACGCCTTGGCAGCGCTCCCCTCCCGCGTGCGAGCCTGTTACGCGTGGTCCTGGGAGACATGGGCCGAAAGGCTTCCCATGAGGGGGCGTTCGGCCCCCGGGGTCGCGGCCGGGAGCTGCGGCGAGCGTTTCCAGCGTGACCGCGGTGCCGGACGAGCGCGACTTAATCTCGGGTGGCCTCCAAGATGAGCCATGAGTTCCCGTTGCCAGACGACCTGCCAGTGCCTACCGATGACGGTGCGGCTGGACACCTCGCGAACGTTCGTCTGCCCCTGGTTGCACTGCCGACCACCTCTGGTCGGCTCGTTACCCTCGCCAATCTTCGCGGGCGCGTCGTGGTCTTGCCTATCCACGGACCGGCGTGCCGGGCGAGCCATTGCCGCCTGGGTGGGATGCCATCCCCGGTGCCCGAGGCTGCACGCCCGAGTCCTGCGGGGCCGGCAGCATCTTCGGACTCTCCACGCAGACAAGTGCATATCAGCGCGAGGTGGTCGACCGGCTGGGTCTCCCGTTCGACGTCCTGAGCGACGCCGCATTCGAGCTCACGGACGCGCTCGGCCTGCCGACATTCGAGGTGGCCGGCATGCGCCTTCTCAAACGGCTGACGCTCGTCCTTTCGACTGGCCGGATCGAGCACGTGTTCTACCCGATCTTCCCGCCGGACCAGCACGCCGAGGAGGTCCTCGACTGGCTGCGAGCGCGACCCGTGGGTGTCACGCCGACGGACTGATGCTATCCGGGCACGTTCCCGACCGACCAGGTCGGGTCGATATCTTCCCCGGGGTTGCTCGTGAGGCGCCTCACCCCCGACCCGTCGGCATTCATCACGTAGATGTCGGCAGGGTTGCCGCCGCGGCCGCTCACAAAGGCGATCGCCGCGCCGTCTGGCGACCATGCGGGGAGGACGTCGCCGGACGGGTCGTTGGTCAGCTGCGTCACGCTGGTCCCGTCGGCGTTCATCACGTAGATATGGGGCGTGCCGCCCCGGTCGCTGAAGAAGGCGATCTTCGCGCCATCGGGTGACCACGCCGGTGACTCCTCACCGGCCGTTTCGGCCGCGAGCGCCGTGACCCCACTCCCGTCGGCGTTCATCACATAGATGTCAAAGTTGACCCCGCCGAGGTCTCTGTCGAACGCGATCTTCGTGCCATCGGGTGACCATGCGGGGGCTTGGTCATTGTCCGGACCATTGGTCAGCCGGGCGGCTCCCGTCCCGTCAGCATTCATCACATAGATCTGGGCGTTGCCATCCCGGTTGCTGACGAAGGCGATCTTCCTGCCGTCCGGCGACCAGGCGGGGAACCCATCGTCGCCCTGAAGGTTGGTCAGGCGCTTCGTACCCGTTCCATCGGGGTTCATCGCGTAGATCTCGAACTTGCCATCCCGGTTGCTGGCGAAGGCGATCTTCTTGCCGTCGGGTAACAGGGCTGGGACGGCGTACTTGGACTTGTCATTCGTGAGCCGCTTCAGCCCCGTTCCATCGGCGTTCATCACATAGATCTGGCGTTGGCCGCTCCCGTTATTGGTGAAGGCGATCTGCCCGCTCGTGGTGACGGGTGACGATCCCGGCGTAGAGCCAACGGCGGGCAGGGCTGTCGGGGCCGACGAGGCAGCCAGCGAAGGCGGAGGCGTCGGGCTCGCGGTGCCACCAGAGCAAGCTACGGCGACAAGCGCGACGACGACGGAGAACTGGATGCTCCGCGCGCGGACGGCGCGCATTGGTGTTGGAACTCCGGGTCGTGGTTTCACGTGTTGTTTCTCGCCTTCCACTTGTCACGCCCGCCTGACGCAGACGATGCCGCTCGGAAGTGGGCCTTCGAGGCCGCCTCCCGAGAAAAAGCCCTCGAGGATTCCGAGCTCGCGCACCTCGCCTACGCCACTGCCGCGCAGAAGACTGCGCCACCGATGTCCGTCACGTCATGGGGGCCGGCCTGGAAGATGACACCGTTGTCGTCGGAGACCTGCTTGCCGGTGTCCTGCAAGACCACACCCACACCCGGCCGATTGGCCATGAACACCTGCCCTTTGAACGTATACGTCCCCTTGATGAAATCGATCACGAAGAGAATGTGGCCGCGCAGGTTCACCACGGTCCCGGTGGTGTCGGAGGTCACCGTCCCAACTGCGTTCGCGACGACCTGCAACCGGAGCGCCTGGCCATGCTGGTCGAAGAACACGGTGGCGGTCCCGTACAGGGTCCGCTCGACCGTCGCGCTGAAAGTCCCGCAGTCGATCACGTCGATGTGTGGGCCATCCACGATGTTCCGCGTGACGAACGGCTGTGCGGCTGCCGTAGGGCCGACCAGCGACACCGCGGCAAACACGGCCACGGCAAACGCCAGCGGAATGCGCCCGATGAACCGATGTATGGCGGGAGGCGGTCGAGTTTCGATGCCGGCGATGGAACCTGGAGCCACTTGAATCCCTCCTCATTCATCGATGCGCCCACCGTGCGTGCCTTGTCCGCCCATTCAGGTCGCTGATGTATCGTCCTCGGCTGCGGCTCGCTCTCCATTCGCCGGGTTGGCAGGTACGAATACACAGAACTCGTTCAGGTGCCAAACGGGTCACGGAGCACTGATCTTCGGCTGGTTTGACCCGATTGGGCCTCGTGACGGTTCTATGGAGCGTGAGCGGGCTATTGGGCCGATATTCGATGAGCTGGTTGGGCCGCACCCGGACGGCGCCCCTCGCGGCCGGCGAGTCGCTGGATCGCGATCTCGTCGACTTCGTTTCCCAGCACCAGCCACGTTTGGTCCGACTCGCCGCCCTCGTTTGCCACAACGTCGCGGACGCCGAGGACGCCGTTCAGGCCGGCCTCGAGCAGGCCTGGCGTCGACGTCAAACGCTGCGCGATCCAAAGAAGCTGTCGGCCTGGCTGGATCGGATCATCGTCCGCGAGGCGATCCGCCTCGACCGACGCGACTCGTCGTTCGTGTCCCGACTGTTCCCCGGTCCGCGGGAGATCATCGTCCGTTCGTCCAACCTGACGGATGAGGTGGGATCCTCGGTGACCGGGCGTGACGCGCTCCGGGTCGCCTTCGACGCGCTTCCGGCGGCTCAGCGCGCCGTCGTCGCACTCCACCTGTACGCCGGCTACTCCATGCCGGAGACGGCCGAGATCGTTGGTGCTTCGCTCGAGACCGCACGATCGCGACTGCGTCTTGCGCGCAAGCGCTTGCGGACCCAACTCGAGGAGGACGTGGCGTGAGCCGCCAACTCTCCGACGAGCTGTTCGACGCACGATTGATCGCCTATCTCGACGATCGCGCCGAAGCCGGCGCTGCTCGAGCGCGGACGCCCGAGCAGGTCGCGGCCCATATCGCGGCCCGGCTGCGGCCGCGCTACCGCGTCTCCCCGGAGGCATCACGGGTCCTGCGCCTGGCGTGGTTGGTCACCCTCGTCGCACTTATGCTCGCGCTCCTGACGTCGCTGCTGGCCGGCGGCCGCCTGCCGTGGGTGCCCCCACCCCGGATCGTGAGGATCGCGATCGAGCTGCCGCTTGGGGGCGGTGACCCGGGTGGAGAGGCCATCGCCAACGGGATCCTCCTCGCGGTGAGCGACGCGAATAGACATTCCGGGCCCTTCCAGATCGAGGTTCCCCCTGCGGTGATCCTCAGCGACATCATCGGCGGCCAGTCCTCAGGGTCTCAGGGCGCGGCGAACATGCGCCAGATCGTTGCGGACCCGGATGTCATCGCGGTCATCGGGCCATTCGGATCTTCGATCGCGCGAGAACAGATCCCGATCAGCGGTGCTGCCGGCTTGCTCCAGTGCAGCCCGGCAAATACCGACCCGCAGTTGACGCAAGTCGTTGATGGTGGGATCCAGCTCGGAGGCAGTCCGACTCCCCGCCGGGCCAACTACATCCGCACCGTGACGACCGATGACGTTGCGGCCGCGGGCGCAGCTCGTTACCTCTTCGAACGGCTTGGCAAGACGTCGGTCTACGTCATCGACGACAACCAGAGCTACGGGACGGTTATGGCGGACTGGTTCGCGACGGAGTTCGCACGCCTCGGCGGGAGCGTCCTCGCGCGAGCGAGCCTGCCGGCTTCAGCGACCGCGCTCTCGGCGATGCTCGCGTCGGCGCGAGCGACGAACCCGGAGGCGATCTACTTCGGCGGCACCGGCCGTGGCGCCGCTCCACTCCTGAAGGCCGCCTCGCAGGCCGGTCTGGGAGGGATCCCCTTTATCGGGACGGATGCCCTTAACGACGGGAGCACCGCCACGCGAGGCTCGTTCCTCGGTCGGGTCGGCGCCGACGCGCGCAACGCGTACAGCGTCTTTCCGGGGTTGGCGAACGGACCCGAGACGGCCGCCTTTGCAGCAAGATACCGGGCCACCTACGGCGGGGACCCGACGCCGTTTGCCGCCCTCGGTTACGCCTGCGCCCAGGTCGTCGTCGCGGCGCTCCAGCAGGTCGCGGGAGACCCCGCGGCAAGCACGTCAAGCCTTCGCGAAGCAGTGCGGGCCAGGGGCGCCAACATGTCGACGACCTTCCAGACCATCTTCGGACCGATCTCCTTCGATGCACGGGGCGATGTCACGCCAAAGCGTGTCACGATCTTCACCCCCGACGCACAAGCCAACGACTGGGTGTACGCAGACGAGATCGACGCGGCCGTCGGATTCGGGAAGTGACTGCGGCAACGTCCCTCTGACGGCGGAGCGGGCCGTAGGCAGGCTCCTCGGCGTCCTCCGCGCGGACGACGTCGCTCGTCTTGCGGGAGGATGCGCCGGACTCCCCACCTCGTTACTGTCACGCGATGGCGCGTCTCGAGGTCCTCCGCCGACTGCGCCCTCACCGACTCGTCGTCGACACCCTGATCGCGCTTTCCATCGCGATCCTGGGGTTCGTGGGAGCCAACGGCCTGACCCTCGACCTGGGCGTGATCCAGCACACCTGGCCGCTCACGCCCATCGTCCTCGCTGGGACGCTGCCTCTCGCGCTCCGACGGGTTGTCCCGCTCGTCCCGCTCATCGCAGCCACGGGCACCGCTTTTCTGCTCGCACGCAGCGACTACAACATGGATGCCCTGTTGCTGGCCAGCACGGTCGCCCTGTACTCCGTCGGAGCGAATGCACGCTCGCAAGGTGAGTCGTTCGCGGGCCTGCTGGTGGCCATCGGGGCGACCGTCCTCATCTGGCTGGGTTCCAGCTATGGAAGCGACCCGTGGATCTTCTTCCTGTTCGGCGTCCAGGCCGGTCTCTGGCTCGTCGGGGATACCCTGCGCCGCCGCGCCGCTCAGATCGTTGAGCTCCAGCAGCACGCCGCACACCTCGAGCAGCTACGAGAGATCGAGTCGCGTCGCGCCGTGGCAGACGAGCGGGCGCGGATCGCCCGCGAGCTCCACGACGTGGTCGCGCATAGCGTCACCATCATGGTCGTCCAGGCCGAGGCCGGCCGGAAGGTCCTCGACGCTCAGCCTGACGCGGCCCGCACGTCTCTCGAGGCGATTGAGAACACAGGCCGCCAGGCGCTCGCCGACATGCGCCGTCTTCTCGGCGTCATGGATCGCGACGGCGCCCGTGCCACGGCGAAGGACCCCGCACCGGGTCTCGATCAGATCGACGCACTGGTCGGGGAGATGCAGCGGGCCGGCCTCGTTGTCGACTTGCGCGTCGAGGGCGAACGGGGCCCTCTCCCGCCTGGCGTGGACCTGTCCGCCTACCGTGTCGTCCAGGAGGCCCTGACGAACGCGCTCCGGCACGCTGGTGCTGCCCGGGTATCCGTGGTGGTGCGCTATCGGTCGGACGCTATCGAGGTCGAGGTGAACGACGATGGTGAGGGTCCGGTCAACGATCCGGCATCCCCGGGAGGTCGCGGCCTCGTCGGGATGCGCGAGCGAGTCGCCTTGTTCCAGGGTGAGTTCGAAGCCGGACCGCGCCGCGGCGGTGGCTTCGTCGTGCGCGCCCGCCTCCCGCTCGGGTCCTCTGGCGGATGAGCGCTCCCGGACGCGAGGCCCAGTTGGCGAGGATTCGCGTCCTCATCGCCGACGACCAGGCCCTCCTGCGTACCGGCTTCCGGCTGATCCTCGGTTCCGAACCGGACCTCGAGGTCGTTGGTGAGGCGTCGGACGGCGCTCAGGCCGTCGAGCTGGGCCGGCGGCTGCAGCCCGATGTCGTGCTCATGGATGTGCGCATGCCCAATCTCGATGGGATCGAGGCGACGCGGCGCCTCCTCGGGGGTGGCGGCGGCCCGACCAAAGTGCTCATCCTGACCACCTTCGATCTGGATGAATATGTCTTCGAGGCACTCCGGGCAGGCGCGAGTGCATTCCTGCTCAAGGATGCGCCGGCCGACCAGCTCATCGCGGCTGTCCGGGTCGTTGCCGCGGGCGAGGCGCTGCTCGCGCCGAGCGTGACCCGCCGGCTCATCGAGGAGTTCGCCAGACGGACCGCCCGCCCCCCGAGCCCCGCGGTCGACCTCGGCCAGCTGACGCCGCGCGAGCTCGAGGTCCTCACTCTCCTGGCGCGCGGACTGTCCAATGCCGAGATCGCCGAGTCGCTCTTCCTCGGCAGCACGACCGTCAAGACGCATGTCGCCCGGATTTTCATGAAGCTCGAGCTGCGCGACCGCGTCCAGGCGGTCGTCCTGGCCTACGAGAGCGGCGTGGTCCAGCCGGGAATCGTGTAGGCACGGTCCTCCGCGCGGTGGAGGACGCGGGCGGCGGGTCGTCCTTCCGACGGACCCGCTGCCGTCCTGCAATCAGCTCGACGACGGGTCGCGGTTCATCCGTACGGCGGACGACTTGGCCCGTGGCTGCCTTGACCCTCGTTGTCGTCGACCGGCATGGTTCACCGCCGGCGATGGAAGCGGAGGACGCACATGGAATCCATCGAGCACGCCGACACGACGCGGTGGTCTGTGGCCGACGCGGGCCTGCGTGTGGCTGTGGTCGTGCTGACGCTCGCCACGGCGACGATTCACGCCTCGCTTGGCGGCCTCATGTTCCTGGCCAACGCGGCCGGCTACGCGACCCTCGCGGTGGCGATGATCGTCCCGCTCGGGATCGCGCGTCGGTACCGCTGGCTCATTCGGCTCGGGCTAACGGGCTTCACCGCCGTCACGATCGCGGGCTGGCTCGCCTTCGGCGCCAGGTTCCCGCTGGCCTACGTCGACAAGGGCATCGAGGCCCTCCTCATCGGGTGTCTCCTGGCCGAGATGTACCGCCTTGATGGCGGCCCTCTCGAATCGCTGCGCGGCCTCGTCAGGTTGGCGCGGACCATCATCGGCCGCCGGGCCAGGGTCTGATCTCCGGTTGTTATGCGGGTTGTCGGAGCGTCCGGCCCCAACCGCGTCCTGGAGGACCACATGACAACCTCGCTCGTCCGCCTCGTCGCTCTCGCCATCACGCTTGTCCTCGGCGCCTGCACGGTTGCGGCGGCGCCGTCACTGGTTCGGCCCGATGTCTCCGGTGGTGTGGCGATCGTCGCGTCAGGCACCGCGTTCGACCGCGCGACCATCGACGTCCCCGCGAATCGCGCCTTCGCGCTCGTGTTCGAGAACCGGGACGGAGACCAGCACAACGTCTCCATCGGACCAGTCGGCGGCGGCGCTCAGCTCTTCGTCGGCGAGATTTTCGGTGGGCCGGCGGTCAAGGTCTACGCGGTACCGGCCCTGGCTCCCGGTCGCTACACGTTCCACTGTGACGTCCATTCGGGGATGACGGGCACGCTAGTGAGCAGCTGAGCCGCACAGATCTTCTTCGTCACGATGACCCTCAGTCGGCGCCGACTCGGGCCTGGCGTGTTTCGGGTTCGATTTCGCCACGGTGTTCGCCTCCGTCGTTCGCGCGAGATCCGATTATCCAGAGGCAGCTAAGCCTCGGCGATCGCCCCGACGGACACCCGGAATCCGGCTCGCCGGTGGGACAGCGGCATGAGCGTGCCCTGGCCGACGGGGGCGTCGCCCGGGAACCACTTCAGCCATTCCTCGCTGAAGGTCTCGAGCTCGGACGGCTCGCGTAGCGACCAGTTGGCCCAGACGATCTTCTCGAGGGAGCTGCCCTCGGCCTCGAGCTTGGTCTTGAGGTTCGCGACGCACTGGCGCGTGTGCTCCTTGATGGAGCCGTTGACGACCTGACCGGAGTCCGGATCGAGCGGCCCGACGGCCGAGACGTAGACCATGCCGCCGGCCTTGACCGCCTTTCCGATCCCGACCGTCGACCGGAATGCCCCGATCGCATCGCCGGTCACGCCACCCGTCCAGCGGCTCTTGCGGGGCCGCAGGGGCTTCGACGGGTCGTCGGGCGGGATCCCGAACTCGCCGGGCGGCAGCTCCACGCCGTTGGCGGTGAACACCCCCATGAATCCTGGGCGTTCGCCCGTCGGCCGAAGCTCGCCGGAGACTTTGCCGTCCTCGTACGAGGTCTGCTCGAACACGAAGATGTCCTGGGTCAGGATCTCGTCGTCCTCGATCCCGTAGACCTCGGTGATGTTCACGATCTTGCGCGAGCCGTCCCGCAATCGCGCCGTGTGGACGATGAGATCGACCGCCGACGCGATCTGCTCCCGGATCGCCCGCATCGGCAGCTCATAGCCGGTCATCAGGATCATCGTCTCGATCCGGCGGAGCATGTCTCGGGTGGTGTTCGCATGGCCGGTCGAGAGCGAGCCATCGTGGCCGCTCGTCATGGCCTGGATCATGTCGAGTGCCTCGCCGGAGCGGCACTCGCCGACGATGACCCGGTCGGGCCGCATGTGCATGGCATTCCGCAGCAGGTCGCGAATCGTGATCTCGCCGGCGCCCTCGATGTTCGCCGGGCGGGCTTCGAGCGTGACGACATGCTCCTGCCGGAGCTGAAGCTCGGCGGCGTCCTCGATCGTGACGATCCGGTCCTCTTCGGGGATGAACGAGGAGATCACGTTGAGGAGGGTCGTCTTGCCGGAGCCCGTGCCACCGGACACGAAGATGTTCAGCCTTGCCTCGACGCAGGCCCGGAGGAAGTCGAACATCTCCGGGCTCGCGGTGCCCTTGTCGATGAGGTCGTTGACGGTGTATGGCTTCTTCGAGAACTTCCGGACGGTGATGATCGGACCGATCAGCGACAGTGGTTCGATGACGGCATTCACGCGCGAGCCGTCCGGCAGCCGGGCGTCGACGCGGGGGCTCGTGTCGTCGATGTGGCGGCCCAACGGCGCAATGATCCGGTCGATGATCCGCTTGACGTGCTCGTTGTTCAGGAAGGTCGCGTCGACGTGGATGAGCTTGCCGGCGCGCTCGATGTAGATGCTCTTCGGGCCGTTGACCATCACCTCGGTGACGGTGTCGTCGTTGAGGTACGGCTCGATCGGGCCGTAGCCGGTGATCTCCTGGACCACCTCTTCGACGAGGGCCAGCCGCTCGTCCCTCGTCACCGAGAACGCCTGCTCGACGATGATCCGGTCGACGACCCTGACGATCCGATTCCGAACCTCGGCCGGCTGATCGGCCGCGTCGATCAGCGACTCGAAGGACTCGATGACCTCTTCCTGGAGGCGTCGCCGGATCTCCGCGAGGAGGTTGTCGCGCGCCGGCAGCCGGCCACCGCCCTTCGGGACGACGGGTGGCTCGGGAATCCTCGCCACGGCCACGTCGGCGGCCGCCACGTCGGCCTCCCGCTGGATCCGCTCAGCCCGTTCACGTAGCGACAACTGTTCTGATCTCCCCGGCCGTGGCGGCGGTCGCGCTCGATTGACGACCAAGGCCAGAATACGCGCGCACCGCAATTCCGCCGAGCAGGCTACCGCTCGATCGGCCCGCTCTGGGCGTGGACCCACAAATGGCGGCGCCTCGAGGCACCGCGTCCCCGGGCAGGCGCCCTAGCTCGCCGACCAGCCGGCGACCTCGACGATCCGGAACGTCAGGATCCGGGCGATCGCTGCCGTCTCGTATTGCGGGTAGCGCTGCCGAAGCTCGGCCTCGAGCCTGCCGACGACGTCCGCCGTTTCCTCGGACCGATGGAGGGACAGCCGGACCCACCAGAGCCGGGACCAGTCGACGGCGTCCCAGCGCTCGCACAGCAGCGAGGCCCGCGGGTCCGCCGCGAGGTTCCGGATTCGTTGGAGCTCGGTCGACGCCTTCGGCTTGACCTGGTCGACCGGGATCGCGACGACGTCCCCGTCGATCACGAATGTGGCCGGAACCGTGTCGACCCCGCGACTCGGGTGAAGGGTGGCGAGGACGCCGTGATCGGCACCTCCAGCTCGGCGGCGAGCCTCCTCAGTGGACAGCTGCATCGACCCATGATGATGCAGACTCCGCCTGATGGACGTGCAGGACCCAGCCTGGGGCCGCCAGTTCGATCCGGATCGCCTCGCATCCCTCGAGCTCGCGATGTGGCAGGCCTACTACCGTCGGCGGGGCCCGCGGCTGTTCCGCCTGCTCCACTGAAACGGGCCCGAGTCCCGCCGCGCCGAAATAACGCGCCGCCAAGCCTCTCGCCGTAGGATCGACGGCCGAGGCACCGACCGTGGCGCGCCGCAACCGGGAGGATCGAGATGTCCGCTTCGACCGCATTCGCCGGATTCCGGCCCGAGGCGGTGGAGTTCCTCGTCGAGCTCAGCCAGAACAACGATCGGACGTGGTTCCAGCCGCGGAAAGCGGAGTACGAGCGACTCCTGAAGGAGCCGCTCGTGGCCCTCTGCGTGGCCCTCGATAAGGAATTTCAGGCGCGCGGGATCCCGCTGCTGGCCGACCCGGCCCGATCGCCATTCCGGATCTATCGCGACGTGCGCTTCTCGAAGGACAAGTCGCCGTACAAGACGGCCGTGTCGGCCAGCTTCGGCTGGGCGGGTGACCGGGACGTTCCCGGCGACCGGGACGCTTCCGGCCACCGGGACGACGCGGCCGGCCGAACCCATGCCGAGAACGTCCACGCCAGCGGCGGCTACTTCCACCTCCAGCCCGGCGAGATCTACGTCGGCGGCGGCATCTGGCATCCCGAACCGAGCTGGTTGCGCGCGTTCCGGGACCGGATCGTCGGCGACCACGAATCCTTCCGAGGGATCGTCGAGGCGCAGGCATTCCGGAACGCCTTCGGAACGGTCGGCGACGACGGTGAGTCGCTCAAGCGCGTACCGCTCGGTTACCCGCCGGACCACCCGGCCGCGGACCTCCTGCGCAAGAAGAACGTGACCTTCGGGCGGCGCCTCTCCGACGTTGAGGCGATGAGCCCGGACCTGCCGGCGGTCATGGCCGAGTCATTCGCGATCGGGACGCCGTTGCTCCGCTACCTCGCGACCATCGACTGACGCTGCGCTGACCGAAGCTCTCAGCTGCCGCGTCCTTTCCCGGGCTATCCTGTGGCCCTGTTCGCAGGAGGAGGGCGAGATGCCGTCGGCGCAGCGCACGGTGACGATCAAACGGCCCCTTGATGCCGTCTTCGCGTACGTTACCGATGGGATGAACGGGTCCAGATGGCGTCCTGGCGTCCTCGATACGGAGCACGTCTCAGGGACGGGCGTCGGTGCCGTCTACCGGCAGGGCGTGAAGGGCCCCGGTGGCCGCCGCATCGCAGCTGATTACGAGGTGACCGCGCTCGAGCCCGGCCGCAGGATGGCCTTCAAAGCGATCGCCGGACCGGTTCGTCCGACGGGGGAGTTCCAATTCGCCGAAGCCGACGGCGGCACCACCGTGACGTTCTCGCTCGAGGCCCAGCTCTCGGGCTGGAAGGCCCTGCTGATGGGCGGCGCGGTCCAGAAGACGATGGACGCCGAGGTCACCGCGTTGGAGCGGCTCAAGAGCGTCCTCGAAGGCTGACAGCGGCGGTTCAACCCTGCCCGCGAGCCGGGTACGCGGCCCGGCGAAGCGTTGCACCGAACCGGCGGGCGCGAGCGTTCTCACGCGACTCTCATCAACGACCGCTTAGATGGGCGCATGACGGACCTCCTGGCGCAGCCCCTGGCGGGGGTGGCCCCGCGCAGCCGCAGTACTCGCTCCCTCGCGCTGTCCACTGACGCCGCGTCGATGGCCGCCCTCGGGGCGGTCGCGGGCCTCCTGTATCTCGTCAACCTGACCGTCTCGGGCTTCGCGAACACCTACTACGCGATGGCGGCCCAGGCGGCAAGCCAGAGCCTGGGGGCTCGGAGATGACCGCCGCCCGGACGGCGTGGGTCACCGCGAGCTGTGCGGCCGTCGCGTCGGACGGCCTGAGCGGCACCGGGCTCTACGACTGCAGCGGCGCGGCGGCGGGCTGACCGAGATGACCTCCATGACGCCGTCCGTGGCTCCGGCGCCCCGCTCTCGCGTCGCCGGCCGCGTGCCGCTGCCCCGTGTCTGGCCGGTCGCTGCGGGCGACATCGTCTGGGTGCTCGCGGGCAATGTCGTCCTGATCGCCGCCATGTGGGTTCGCCACGGCGGCCTCGATCAGCTGAACACGCTCGGCGGCATCCTGACCGCGATCGGCCAGCTCACCGGCCTGTTCGGCGCGTACCTCGCGCTGCTCCAGCTCGTGCTCATGTCGCGAAGCCCCTGGCTCGACCAGGTGTTCGGCATGGACCGCCTGGCCTGGGCCCATCGCTGGCTCGGCTTCGCGACGCTGTGGCTCATCGTCGCCCATGGCGTCTTCATCGTGACCGGCTACTCCTTCGGCGACCGGCAGAGCGTCCTCGTCGGCCTCCCGGACATCTCGGGCCTCGAGGTCGCCCGTCGCGTCCGCAAGGCCGGTGGCGAGATGGCGATCCTGATGCTCACGGCCCGCGACACGCGTTGCGAACGCGGCCGGGCCGGGCGGCATCGCCTGACCGTCCGCGTCCTGACCGAGGGCCCGAAACCGGAGGACGGCGCGGGGTAGGATCGGCCGATGGTCGATCGCTACGACTTCGTGATCGTCGGCGGCGGCTCGGCTGGATGCGTGCTGGCCAACCGCCTGAGCGAGGATCCCGGCACCCGCGTCCTCGTCCTCGAGGCTGGCCGGCCCGACTGGCGCTTCGACGTCTTCGCCCACATGCCGGCCGCGCTTGCGTTCCCGATCGGGAGCCCGTTCTACGACTGGGGCTATCGCTCGGAGCCCGAGCCGTTCATGCACGACCGGCGGATCTATCACGCTCGCGGCAAGATCCTGGGAGGCTCGTCGTCGATCAACGGGATGATCTTCCAGCGTGGCAACCCCCTCGACTTCGATGGCTGGGCGACCGAGCCGGGCATGGCGGCCTGGGACTATGCCCACTGCCTGCCCTACTTCAAGCGGATGGAGGACTGCCTCGCCGCGGCACCGGACGATCCGTTTCGCGGACATGGCGGTCCGCTCGTCCTGGAGCGCGGGCCTGCGACCAACCCCCTCTTCGGCGCGTTCTTCGAGGCCGCGACCCAGGCCGGCTATGCCCTGACCGACGACGTCAATGGCTTCCGCCAGGAGGGCTTCGGGAAGTTCGATCGCAACATCCATCGCGGTCGACGGCTGTCGGCGGCAACCGCGTACCTGAACCCGGCGATGCGCCGGCGCAACCTCGAGGTCCGAACGTCCGTGCTCGCATCGGCGCTGACCTTCGATGGCCGCCGTGTCACGGGCGTCGAGTACCTCGCGGGGCCAACCCGCCATCGGGTCGAGGCGGGCGAGGTGATCCTGTGCGGTGGCGCCATCAACTCGCCGCAGCTCCTTCAGCTCTCCGGGATCGGCGCGGGCGACCACCTCAAGGGCCTTGGCATCGAGCCCGTGGTCGACCTGCCGGGGGTCGGCGAGAACCTCCAGGACCATCTCGAGGTCTACATCCAGCATCGGAGCGAGATGCCCGTCTCGATGCAGCCGGCCCTGCAAACGTGGCGGCGGCCGTGGATCGGGTTCCAGTGGCTCTTCTTCCGCCGGGGTCCCGGGGCCACGAACCACTTCGAGGGCGGCGGCTTCGTCCGGGGCGACGAGGATGTCGCCTATCCGAACCTGATGTTCCACTTCCTGCCGCTCTCGATCCGCTACGACGGGACCGGCCCGAAGGGCGGCCACGGCTACCAGGTCCACGTCGGCCCGATGTACTCGGATGCCCGCGGCAGCGTCCGCATCCGCTCGACGGACCCGCGGGTCCATCCCGCGCTGCGGTTCAACTACCTCTCCACCGAGCGGGATCGGCGCGAGTGGCTGGAGGCCGTCCATGTCGCCCGCGACATCCTCGGCCAGCCTGCGCTCGCGCCGTTCGACGCCGGCGAGACCTCACCAGGGCCGGGAGTCGCGAGTGACGCGGAGATCCTCGACTGGGTAGCCCGCGACGCGGAGACCGCCCTGCACCCGTCCTGCACCGCCCGGATGGGTGTCGATCCATTGGCGGTCGTCGATCCCGAGGGCCTGCGCGTGCATGGAGTCGACGGCCTCCGCGTCGTTGACGCGTCCGTGTTTCCGCGGGTCACCAACGCCAACATCTATGCACCCGTGATGATGGTCGCCGAGAAGGCCGCCGACCTCATCCGCGGCGAAACGCCGCTATCGCCCGAGCCGATCCCGTTCTATCGCCACCGGCCGCTCGAAGCGACGGTGGCTCAGGGACCCCAATAGCCGGCGGCCCACGTCACCGCGGCGAGCTTCGCCTGTCCGGCGACCGACGGATGGAAGAAGTCACGGGACGTCACGTCGGATGCGAGAAACGTCGTGCCGTAGACGGCACCGCCGTCGTATCGACAGCGCGCGTATTGCGCACAAACCGACTGCAGCACGCCGTTGAATTCGATCTCCCGCTGGCGAACCCGGACGCGCCGATCGATGTCGGCCTGGGCGGTTGAGAGGGGATCGGCGAGCAGCGACTGGCACACGCCGAACAGCGACCACACGGTGCGCGCCGTGAACGAATCCTTGAAGACGCTCCAGAGGTTATAGACGTTCGGAATGCTGACGACGTAAACGCGGCTCGAGGGCGATCGGCTCGTGATCGTGTTCATCGCATTGCTGAACTGCGACTGGAACGCGGCGACGCTCGTCATCGATGATTCCGAGGACGTGCAGATGTCGTTGCCGCCCATCAGGACGGTGACGTAGTCGACGCGTTGTGTTGCGGCACTCGCCATCTGGCCGGCGAGGTCGACCATCTTCGCGCCGCTCTTCGCATCGTTGAAGGCGTGGCCGGCGATCGCCGGTTGGACCTGCAGGATGCGCGAGTAGTGGCTCGCGACCGTGCCGTTCGTGCCCGTCGACCACGACGCGGATGGGTTGTCGATGTACGGAAAGAAACCGGTGTTGAAAGCCCGCGTGATGGAATCGCCGGTTGCGGCCATCGATCGTGGATAGGGCGTGGCCGCGCTCGCCGTCAGAGCACCACTGGTCAGCAGCCAAAGGGTCGCGACGAGGAAGGCGAGCACGGGGCGATGACGCGAATGTCGCGGGCGAAGGTCGCTGCGTTGCGTAGTCATGGCTTCCTCCGCTACCGGGCCGGCCCGAGCCGGCGTGGGTTCAACCGCCCTTTGGCCGGCGCCCGCCGCGTCCGCCGGGAATGGATCCGCGACTCAGATAGATGGCGCCGTTGCGAACGCCGAGTCGGACCGCGCTGCCGGACGACTTGATCTGCTTCGTGATCGCCGTCCGAATCGTGAACAGCTTCTCGTTATCCTCGAGCTCGATCTTCTTGATCGCCGACGCGGGACCCGCGCCGAGCTCGTTGAGCACCTTCTCGATCGCCTGCTCGCGCTTCCGAATCGCAATCTGTCGTGGCGTCAAGGCACGAACCTTGCGGGGCTTCGGGGCGAGCTCCTCAGCCGTTGCATCTTTCACGCGCAATGGGGGCCTCCAGCAACACGATACGGATGCCGCCGTCGATGGCGGATCGGGCGCTCATCATACGCACCAGAGCACATCGCAATGCGTCGATTTTCGAGACGAGTTTCCCGCCTCAACCAACCATCTGGCGAAGCGCAAAGAGCACGTTCGCAGGCCGCTCCGCCAGGCGCCGCATGTACCACGGATACCACGCCTCGCCGTAGGCGATGAGATCCCGGACGAGAAATCCCTCGCGCGCCAGGCGACGCTGCTGATCCATTCGGATTCCGTACAGCATCTGCACTTCGAATGACGTTCGCGGCAGGCCCATCGCGCCGGCATGCACGGCGACCTGCTCGATCAATCGAACGTCATGGGTTCCGAGGCCGATGCGGACCCGTTTCCCGGCCCGAGCCGCGTCGAGCAGTGCGACGGAAAGCGCGAGGTAATTCGCATCGACATCGTGGCGCGACTGATACGCAATCGCGGCGGGCTCCGCGTAGGCGCCCTTTACGATACGGACCTGCGGATCCAGCGAGAGCAATCGTTGAATGTCCGCCGCAGTGCGTTTCAGATAGGCCTGGAGGCAGATGCCGACGTTCGGATGGACGGCCTTGAGTCGCTCATAGAAGGCCACCGTGCCTTCCGTGTAGGCGCTGCCTTCCATGTCGATCCAGAAGGTCCGGCCGTCCTGCGCGGCCCGCGCGGCGAGGCTGCTCGCATGTTCGAACGCCCGATCGACGTCGAGGTCGAAGCCGAGCTGGGTTAGCTTGACGCTCACCTCGCCGTCGAGCTTGCGGGCGTGGATCTCGTCGAGGACGCCGAGGTAGTGCTCGGCGACCGCGTCCGCTTCGGCGATGTCGGTGAGGTTCTCGCCAAGGTGGGTGAAGAGCGAAGCGAGACCTTCGATCTGGAACGTGACGGCCACCGCGAGCGCGTTCTCGGCGTCCTCGCCGGGCATGAAGCGGCGCACAGCCCGACGCGCGAACCAGAGGCGCGGAAGACGCCGGCGCAGCCACGTGTTCCGCGCCATCCAGAGCAGCAGGCTGCGCATCTGCCCCAGCCTAAGACGTTCATCTGGGGCCCGCTCGCCGGTGGGAGGGGCGATACTGGACGAGTGACCGACACGGCAGCGAGATCCGGGCCCGCCATGCGAACCGAGACCGACTCGATGGGCGCCATGCAGGTGCCGGCGGAGCATTACTGGGGCGCGCAGACCCAGCGCTCGCTCCACTTCTTCGCGATCGGCAACGACACGATGCCGAGCCGCGTCGTGCACGCCTTCGGGATCCTCAAGCGGGCGGCCGCCGAGGTGAATGCGGAGCTCGGGTTCCTGGCGCCCGAGAAGCTGACCGTCATCGTCGCTGCTGCGAACGAGGTGGCTGCCGGCGTCCTCGACGCGGAGTTCCCGCTGCGGGTCTGGCAGACCGGGTCGGGCACCCAATCGAACATGAACGCCAACGAGGTCATCGCCGGGCGGGCGAACGAGCTGGCGACCGGCACCCGGGGCGGCAAGGTGCCTGTCCACCCGAACGACGACGTCAACCGCAGCCAGTCGAGCAACGACACGTTCCCGACCGCACTGCACCTCGCTGTCGCGATGGCGATCGGGGAGGACCTGCTGCCCTCGGTCCGCGGGCTGCGCGCGGCGCTCGACCTGAAGGGGACCGAGTTCGAAGACATCGTGAAGATCGGCCGGACGCACCTCCAGGATGCCGTGCCGCTGACCCTGGGCCAGGAGTTCAGCGGCTACGTCGCGCAGCTCGACGGCGACATCGACCGCATCGAGGTCGCCCTGCCCGCGCTCTACCAGATCGCGCTCGGCGGGACGGCCGTGGGCACGGGCCTCAACAGCGATCCGAAGTTCGCCGACCTCGTGGCCGACCGGATCGCGAGGCTGACCGACCTTCCGTTCATCACGGCCCCGAACAAGTTCGCCGCGCTCGCCGGCCAGGAGGCCGAGGTCGCGGCCTCCGGTGCGATCCGAACGCTCGCGACGAGTCTGATGAAGATCGCGAACGACATCCGCTGGCTCGGCTCGGGGCCGCGGGCCGGCCTCGGCGAGCTGCGGCTCCCGGAAAACGAGCCGGGGTCCTCGATCATGCCGGGCAAGGTAAATCCCACCCAGAGCGAGATGCTGACAATGGTCTGCGTGCAGGTCATGGGCTACGACGCCGCGATCGGGTTCGCGGGCTCGATGGGCAACTTCGAGCTGAACGTCTTCAAGCCGATCATCGCCCACGACCTCCTGCACGGTATCGAGCTCTTGACCGATGGCTGCCGCAGCTTCCGCGAGCACTGCGTCGAAGGCCTCGAGGCCGATCGCGAGCGGATCGAGGAGCATGTCGCCAACTCCCTGATGCTCGTGACGGCGCTCACGCCGGCCATCGGCTACGACAAGGCCGGCGAGATCGCCAAGAAGGCCCACCACGAGGGCACGACCCTCAGGGCCGCGGCGCTCTCGCTGGGCTACGTGAGCGCTGCCGACTTCGACCGGCTGATCGACCCCGCGGCGATGACGCGGCCGGCCGCCGACGCTTCTCGCGCTCCCGCCTGACGATGCCGGCTTGCACGTGGAGTTGACGGGATGGAGGCTGCCGATGACGTTCGCGGGACCCCCGCTCGGCGATAAGTAGCCGGATATGCGTTGGCGACCGTCGTCCCAGAACCAGGTCGAGGACCGCCGCGGCTCGGGCGGGCTCGGAGGCCTCGGCGGCCTCGGGTCCGGCGGCCTCGGCTCGGGTGGCATCCCGCTCCCCGTCGGCGGTGGCTTGGGCGGCATCGTCATCCTGGTCCTGTTCCTGGTGCTCAGCGGCGTCCTCAACGGCAACGGCGGCTCGGGCGGGCTCGGCGGCCTCGGGGGGGGATCGGCGCCCGGCGGCGGCCCGCTGGTCTCCCTCGATCCCAACGACACGACCGCCCAGTTCGTGAACTCGGTGACGGTGGACGTGCAGGGCTTCTGGTCCGACCGCTTCGCGAGTACCGGGCAGTCCTATCCGCAGACCGTCCTCGTCCTCTTCACCGACCAGACGCAGAGCGGCTGCGGCGCGGCGAGCTCGTCCACGGGTCCGTTCTACTGCCCGGCCGACCAGAAGGTGTACCTCGACACGGCCTTCTTCGATGAGCTCAAGAGCCGGTTCGGCGCGCCCGGCCTGTTCGCGGAGGCGTATGTCCTCGCCCACGAGTTCGGCCACCATGTCCAGGACGCCCTCGGGATCATGGACGACGCGAATGCCCGGCAGCAGTCAGATCCGGCGAGCGCGAACGACATCTCGATCCGGCTCGAGCTGCAGGCCGATTGCCTCGCCGGTGTCTGGGCCCACTCGGTCTGGGCCCAGCCAGATCAATCCAATGTCGAGTCGATCACGCAGGCCGACGTCCAGGACGCAATCAACGCCGCCCAAGCCGTCGGTGACGATCGAATCCAGGAGCAGACGACCGGCCAGATCCACCAGGACACCTGGACCCACGGGTCCGCGGCCCAGCGGACGCATTGGTTCCAGCAGGGCTTCAGCCAGGGGACCACGGGAGGCTGCGACACGTTCTCGGTCGCCCAGCCCTAGGTCCACGGCCCAGGAAGGCGCGCCCGGGCATTCCGCTGCGGCCGATCCGCGGCGGGCCGATTACTTCGTCTTCGGCGGCAGCGTTCGGGTGAACTCGATGGCCCGCTCGAGCCAGGCATCGAGATCGGCATCGCTCGCGACGACGTCTCCGGGGAGGACGACCGAGCGGCCCATCGCCTTGCCCGGCATGACCTCGAGCGGATGGGCGCCGGGCAGCTCGAGCAGCCGCTCCCGGTCAGGCTCGCTCACGCGGACCCACCAGTCGTCCGCAAAGAGCCCGCTCACCATGTTGCCGCCGATCCAGGCGCAGGGATAGCCGAACATCTGCTTCCGGATGATGTCGGGGGCCGCGTGGCGGTCCAGGGTCGCCCGATAGCGCTCCACGAGCTCCGGCGACGACTTCGTGAACGTCGGCGTCTGACGCGGCATGCGGTCACGATACCCCTGCGGCTCAAGCCCGCCGCGAGAGCTCCCGGAGGTCGCGTGGCGGAATGCGCGGGCCGTAGCGGGGCGCGGCAATCCCTGAGGACTCCAGGAGCCGGATGACCCGCTGCCGATGGCCGGCCCACGGCGCGAGGAGCTCCAGCATCCGCGCGTCGGTGCCGCGCGGCTCACCGGCCAGCGCGAACGCGACGAGGTTCGACAGATGGGCGTCCGCGACGCTCACCGCGTCGGGATCGCCGAGGGCCCGCGCCGTGACCTCGGCGGCGGTCCACGGCCCGATCCCGGGGTAGCGGCGTAAGCGGGCGGCGAGCTGTGTCGCGCCGACCCCGCCCGCGCCCCGCCGTCGCGCCGGCTCGGCGACAGCCTCGATTCGAGCCGCGTCGCTCGCGATCCGCTTCAACAGCGCGCCCCGGCGTGGCTCGATCCCAAGCGGCGGGAAGGCAAACGAGGGCAGGCTCGCAATGACCGCGGCGCTCGGCGGCGCCCACAGCCCGGTGGGACCCGGCACAAGCGTGCCGTGGGTCATGATCAGCCGGTGGTAGGCCCGGAACGCCTCGAGCCCCGTGATCGCTGCTCCAGGACGGCCGGCACGAGGGCCTCGAAGACCGCCGTCGTCCGCCCGAGGCGCAGCCCGGAGCGGCGTCGAGCGAGGTCGGCTACCCGCGGATGGAGCCTCGGCTCGAAGCCGGACGGGTCGTCGTCCAGCCCCAGGAACGCCGGGAGGCCGTCCAGGAGCCGCTCGGCGCCGGGACCCCAGGCCTCGGCACGCACGGCAGCGCCGGACACGCTGATGCGGATCGCACCAATCCCGTCCGGCGTGGCGGACGCGCGTTCCATGACGCTGGCCGACAGCCGCATCGTCGGATCCCGGGGGCCTCGATGCAGGAGCCGCAGCGTGCCGACGAGGTCGAGCGGCCCGTCGAGCGGCAGGGATCGGTCGAGCGGCAAGGATCGGTCGAGCGGCAGGGACTGACGGCTCACCACGGGCTCATTGTCACGCGATTGCCAGGGCCCCGGCACGAGGGGGAGGCCGCGTCGGTGGACGGCTACAACATCGAGCGGTTACCCTTGACGCAGACGTGCGACCTCCCCGAGGCGTCGTCGGCGCTGCGCTCATCGCGGTGCTTGCCTCGGTCGCCGTACCAGGGGTGGCAGGATCTCGAGCACCCACGCCCGAGATCACCATCGATCGGTCCGCTTTCCGATCCGTCCAGGTGGACGCTGGAACGATGATGACGCCTCAGCTCTTTGACCAATCCTCGCGCTCCGACGGAACCCTCGCTCCGGGCTCGGTCCTGACCGAGCCTGAGCTCGCCCGCTCCGTGGCGTTGAGACCCCTCGTCCGGCAGCCCCTGGCCCCGGTCGGGATCTCGAGCACCTGGATCTACGATCAGGAGTTGAGCTGGTATGGGCCCGGCTTCTACGGCCATCGGACCGCGTGTGGCTACGCCCTCACGTCGTCGCTGCTCGGGGTGGCCAACAGGACGCTTCCCTGTGGCACCCGCATCACGTTCCGCAATCCCGCGAACGGCCGAACGATCACCGTTCCGGTCGTCGATCGCGGTCCGTACGTGGCCGGTCGACAGTGGGACCTGACCGGCGGCCTCTGCGTGGCCCTCGACCACTGCTACACAGGCCCGATCTACTGGCGGTTCGCGTAGCGCTTCGGGAACTCGCCGAGCGCCTCGCAGGTCAGCGGTCCGATATCCTTGCCGGGTGGATCGCTGGCGGACGATCATCGAGCCATTCCGGATCCACTCGGTGGAGCCCATCCGGCTGACCACCGTTCCGGAGCGCGAGGCGGCGCTCGAGTCGGCCGGCTGGAACCTCTTCAACCTCCACGCCGACGATGTCCTGATTGATCTCCTCACGGATTCGGGTACCGGCGCGATGTCCCGGGACCAGTGGGCGGCGATCCAGCACGGCGACGAGAGCTACGCCGGCTCGCCATCCTGGTTCGCGTTCCTCGAAAGCGTGCAGGAACTCTTCCCGTTCAAGCACGTGATCCCGACCCACCAGGGCCGCGCCGCCGAGAAGATCCTGTTCTCGGTCGTCGGCGGGCCCGGCAAGACCATCCCGAACAACACGCACTTCGACACGACCCGGGCAAACGTCGAGTTCACCGGCGCCGAAGCCGTCGACCTCGTGATCCCCGAAGGCCGCGATCCGGCATTCATCCATCCGTTCAAGGGCAACATGGATGTCGAGGCGCTTGATCGCCTGCTCGGCGAGCGTGCGGGCGAGGTCCCGGTCGTGTTCGTCACGGTGACCAATAACTCCGGCGGCGGCCAGCCCGTGTCGCTCGAGAACCTGCGCGCGGTACGGGCCGTCTGCGAGGCCCACGGGGTCCCTCTGTTCCTCGATGCCTGCCGCTTCGCCGAGAACGCGTGGTTCATCAAGCTTCGGGAGCCAGGCCAGGCCGGGCGATCTGTGCCGGACATCGTCCGTGAGATGGCCTCCCTCGCCGACGGGATGACGATGTCGGCCAAGAAGGACGGGCTGGCGAACATCGGCGGCTGGCTGGCGATGAACGACGACCGCCTCGCCGAGCAATGCCGGAACGTGCTGATCCTGACCGAAGGATTCCCGACCTACGGCGGACTCGCCGGCCGCGACCTCGAGGCCATCGCCCAGGGCCTTCGCGAGGTCGTCGACGAGGACTACCTGCGCTATCGGATCCGCTCGACGGCCTACTTCGGCGAAGCCCTGGACAGCGCCGGAGTGCCGCTCGTCAAGCCGTTCGGCGGGCACGCGATCTATCTCGACGCGAGGGCGCTGCTCCCGCATATTCCGCCGCT
>JBBRNM010000033.1:0-22915 GCA_038230295.1 Candidatus Limnocylindrales bacterium | reverse complement strand
GGTGTGCGAAGATCGCATCAATCAGGTGCTCCTCTTTTGGGTTGATGGGTCGTCTCCAAACGCCATCTTCCCAGTTCAGATGGGCACCTGATTCGTCGTTTCAGCGGGTCGTCAGCCGCGGCTCATCGGTGGATCCGGGGTTAGGGGACGCGGCTCCTGCCGTCGACGACATGGCCAGAGCGAGGCCAGCCGCGAGGGTCAGGGCAGCGCGAAATCGTTTCATCCGGGGTCTTCCTCCACTGGACAAGGGGGCAGCTTGGTCCCAATCGTGTCGATGGAGAGTACCGCTGGACGCGAATCACGTCTCCGGCATCGGCGCCTACGTGGTGACGCGGTGCACCAGCCACGTCGGCGAGGCCGTGGATCAGCTCGCGTTCTCTCGCTTATCACGCGCTCAGCCGTGGTCGGGCCAAGGCGACGGCGAGGACGCGAGCGCACCTCAGGTGCGTGAGCGACAGCCCGGAGGCGGCAACGCCGGCTCGGCCGCGGATCAGCGCGCGAGTTGTGGGCAAGGAGGGGGTCGAACCCTCACGCCCCTCACGGGGCACCGGCTCCTAAGGCCGGCGCGTCTGCCATTCCGCCACTCGCCCGCGGCGAGGATAGTCGGTCCCCGACGCCCGCTGGTCAACGTCGCTTGGTGCCGGGCGCGGGGATGCGGTTGGCGACGTCCGGCGGCGGGGTGCCGTCGCTCTTCTGGCGGGCGCGCGCCCGCCGGAGACCATCCGCGAAGGAGGGACCGTCCGGATCCAGCATCCGCTCGGCGAGCTGCCGTCCGAGGCGGATCGTGACGGGCTTGAGTAGGCTGGCGACGAGACCGCCGGCGGCGACGCCGAGGTCGCGCTCCTGTCGCGCGGGCGCCTTCGCGTCGAGGTAGTCCGCGAACTCGCGCTCGAGCGTGCCGCGGACCTTCTCGCCGTCCGCGCCCAGCTTCTTGAGGGTCTTCTCGACCTCCGGCGGGAGCATCGACTTCGGAAGCTCGGCGTCGGGACCGAGGACCGCACGCCGCACGCCGCGAATGAGGCGACCGGGACCGCCCAGCAGCAGGAACGCGGCACCGGCAGCCGTTCCCGCGACTTTCGCCGGCTCGCGCCGCAGTCGCGCCGGGATGTCGACGGCGGCCCGGCCCGACGCCTCGAGCCGGATCAGCTCGTCGCCGAGTCCCGCCCGGGCGGCTAGGACTTCGGCGCGAGCGGCGTCCGTGCGCGTGCCCACTCGATCGTCTCCTTTGTCAGCTCGATGGTCTGGTCGGGCATGAATCGCTGCTTGATCGCCTCGCCGTCAATGCCCGTTCGCATGACGTCGCGGCCGGCGAGCACGGGCCACGCGATGAGCGCGACCCACACGCCCAGGGCGGCGCCAACGGTGCCGGGAATTGCCACTGAGGACACAAGTCCCACGAGCGCACCGAGGACCGCCCCGCCGACCAGTCCGCCTATCGAGGCGCCACCGCCCCGTCGGAGCCCGCCGACCAGCCCGACGATCGCGCCAAGAATCGCGAGCGCTGCGACCGCGACGATCAGGGGCCTGTTCGAGGGATCGAGCGTAGGCGCGATCGAGTCGCCCAATGACGTCCAGCCACGATGCGCAAGATCGAACCCGAGCACGACCCCGATGACGATCCCGATAACCGCGGCGATCCCCAGGCTTGAGCCGAGGCGGGCGCCCTTGACGCCCAGTGCGACCAGGAGGGCGACCGCGGCGAGGTCGAGGAAGAGGAACGTCCCGAGGAGAACCCCCCAGCCGATCGAGCCGAACAGCCACTCCCCGAGGAAGAGCACGAGGCCGATCGTGAGGAGCAGTCCCGTCACGAACAGAAGCGCCAGGGCCACCGCGGCCAGCGCGACCATGCGCTTGACCTCGTCGAGGATCTCCCCCGCCTCGGCCCTGGCCAGGTCCACATGGGCCCGAAGCAGGCGCTTCGCGGCCTGGAACGTGGCGCCGATCTGTTCTCGGATTCCGGGCGTCTGGCCGGTCGTTCCGGCGGGGACGCTGTCGTTCGGTTGGCCGGCGCCGTTCGTGGATTCGTCGGGCTGCACGCTACCTCCGGTCTGGGTGAGGCCGGAGTCTAGCAGCGCGTGCCCTCGCGATCGCCTCCCAAGTCAGAGCGAGGAGGTGTCAGCGCCGGTACGCTCCGCAGGTGCATGGCCTCACGACCGCCGAGATCCTGTCGATCGGGACCGAGATCACCGTCGGCGAGACCCGCGACACGAACGCCGGGGACCTCGCCCGGGCGCTCACCGAACGGGGCGTCGTCGTCGTCCGGATCTCGGCCCTGCCGGACGATCATGCGGTGGTGCGCGATGCGTTCCTCGCCGCCCTCGCCAGGGCCGATCTCGTCGTCGCGACCGGTGGCCTCGGGCCGACGCCGGACGACCTGACCCGCGAGGCGCTGGCGGCGGCCGTTGGCGAGACGCCCAGCGTGGACCCCGACGTGAGGGCCTGGCTCGAGGCGCTCTTCGCCCGCCGCGGGCTGGCATTTCCGGAGGCGAACCGGAAGCAGGCCTGGCGCATCCCGTCCGCGACGATCGTGCCGAACGACCACGGGACCGCGCCGGGATGGTGGGTGGACCGGCCCGACGGGCGCGTCGTGGTCGTGCTCCCGGGTCCACCGCGCGAGATGCGGCCGATGTGGGCCGGTTGGGTCGTGCCACGCCTCACGGAGCGGGGGCTCGGCCGGCCGATGACGTCGATCACCCTTCGAACCACCGGTCTCGGCGAGTCGGTCATTGCTGATCGCCTCGGGCCGCTCCTGGATCTCGATGCCAACCCGACCGTCGCGACCTACGCCCGGTCCGACGGCGTCGATATTCGCATCAGCGCGGTGGCCACGGACGAGCGGACGGCGGATGCGCTCGTGCGAGAGGCCGAGGCCGCGGTCGTCACCCTGGTCGGGGATGCCGTCTGGGCCCGCGGCTCGATCACCTGGCCCGAGGCGATCCTCGCCGAGCTCGAGCGCCGCGACCGGCAGGTCGCGGTCGTGGAGATCGGCCTGCGCGGAGCCCTGCTCGGCCTCCTCGGCGAAGGCCTCGGCCAGCGACTCGCCTTCGCCGAATCGCTCCAGGTGCGACCCGCGCCCCACGACGGCCACGAGGCGGGCCTGGAGCACCTCGCGGGCCGCGTTCGGGAGCTGGGAAGCTGCGACGTCGGGCTCGCGGTCGAGGTCGTGCCGCGCGGTGGCGACCTGGCCGCGACCGTCGCGATCTCGACGCCCGAGGGTGACCATCGCGAGCATCGGATCGTGTTCCTCGACGGCCCGCTTGGGCGGTCAAGCGCGTCGATCGCGGCGGCGTCAATCCTGCTCGCCCGCCTGCGTGCCGGTTCGGCTATTGGTTGAGAACCGCGGTGTGATGGTGTCGCCTGCGCGACAATCCCGGCGTCAGCGACGGCCTTCCGCGGCCGCGGCCGAACCGCGAGCATTCCCCGGGATCCGACACCACCCGTTCGTCTTGGAGGAGCCATGCGCCTGACCGTCCTGGGGACGGGAACCGCCCGGCCGGTCGCCGACAGCGCGGCTTCGGGCGTGCTCGTCGAATCGGGCGACACCGCGGTCCTGTTCGACATCGGCAGCGGCATCGCGTCCAGGCTCGAAGCCTCGTTCGGACCGGCTACGAACCTGTCGGGCCTCGTCGTCGGGCATTTCCACGCGGACCACTGGATCGACATGGCGCCGCTGCGCTATCGCTTCCCGTGGGGTGAGGATTCCGAGCCGAAGCTGCCCGTCTATCTCCCGCCCGGCGGGCTCGACAAGCTCGAGCACCTCGCGGCCGCCATCGCCGAGCGGCCGGGCTTCTTCAACCCCGCCTTCGACGTGACGGAGTACGCGACCGGCGACGTCATCCGGATCGGCAACCTCACGATCGAGCCGCACCCGGTGGGCCACTACGTCCCCGCCTGGTCGATGAACATCACCGGCCCGGATGCTCGCATCGTCTACGCCGGGGACATGGGCCCCTCCGAGATGGTCGTCGACCTTGCTCGCGGAGCCGACCTGCTGATCCTCGAGGCGACGCTCGAGTCCTCGCTCACGGACGACACGAGGCGGGGCCACCTCTGCACCGAGGAGGCAATCGATCACGTCAAGCGGTCGGGTGTGCCGCGAGGGCTCCTCGTCCACTACCACTCCGAGCGCCGCGAGGTCATCGCGGAGATGTGCAAGGACTCCGGCGTTCCCGTGGTTCCCGCGACGCCGGGGATGGTCGTCGAGGTGACGAGCGTCAGGCGCGCGGCGGATCAGGAGATCGTCAGGACCGGCTGACCCGCGTTCGTCGCGGCCCGCACGCTCATGCGAGCAGCCACGGTACGGGCGATATCCGTCAGTGCCCTGGCGGCCGGGCCCGGCTCGCGCTGGGCCACCGCGGGGACGCCGACGTCACCACCCTGGCGGACGGTGATGTCCAGCGGGATCCCGCCGAGATATTCGAGGCCGTGCTCCCGAGCGAACCGCTCGCCACCGCCTCGGCCGAAGATCTCGATCATCTCGCCGCAGTGGGGGCACGCGAGGGCCGTCATGTTCTCGACGAGCCCGATCACGGGGACGCTCATCCGTTTGAACATGGCGAGCGCCTTCTCGACGTCGAGGAGAGCGACTTCCTGCGGCGTCGTCACGAGCACGGATCCGGAGATCGGGACCGCCTGGGCGAGGGTCAGCTGCGCGTCGGACGTGCCGGGCGGCAGGTCGATGACGAGGTAGTCGAGCTCGCCCCAGTCGACGTCGCGCAGGAACTGGGTGATCGCACCACCGACGAGCGGCCCGCGCCAGATGATCGGCTGGCCCTGGGGCACGAAAAACTGGATCGAGATGGCCTTCACGCCATGACGGCTCAGCGGCTCGATCTTGTTGTCGATGGTCTTTCCGGGCTGGCCCTCGAGGCCGAGCATGAGCGGGATGTTCGGGCCGGTGATATCCGCGTCGAGGAGGCCCACCGCGGCGCCGTCCCGGGCGAGGGCAACGGCGAGGTTGACCGAGACGGTGCTCTTGCCGACGCCGCCCTTGCCCGAGGCCACCGCGATGACGTTCTTCACGCCCGGCAGCAGCTGCTCGGCGGTACGTGGCGCCGCCCGGCGGACCGACGCGCCCCAGGTCAGCTCGACCGACTCGACGCCGATCGGGTCGAGGGCCGCATGGACGCGAGATTCGATCTCGTCCTTGAGCGGGCAGGCGGGCGTCGTGAGCTCGATCTGGAAGGCGACGGCGGCACCGTCGATGCGGAGGTCGCGAATCATGTTGCGAGTGACGAGGTCGCCGCCAAGCTCGGGCTCCTGAACGTGGCTCAGGGCCTCCATGACGGTTGCTTCGGTGATCGCAAGCATGGGTGTCGATTCCTCGGGGGGTGGAGGGGCTGAGTTCTGGGTTTTGGCGTCGGCTGCGTCTGTATCGTAGCCCGAGGCGCCCTCGAACGCGGGCGAGCGGTTTACCAATGCGCGTGGTCGTATGAGGAGCGTTCGGGCTCGCCCGGGCTCGGGACGGGGCTGGCTTCGCCATCCACGTTCGGGAACGGCGTGCGACACGGGTCCCGGGCGTATCCGGGGCAGATACCGGGTGGCCAACGGCACGTACCACCACCCGGGTTGGTAATTCGTCGCCGATGCGGGCCGCGGTCGACGCAGGGTCGCCCGATCGGCAGGCCGACATTCGTCGCGGATGCACCATAAATCGTGCGATTCTCGCAGCCGATCCTCACATCCAACCGCGGAATCCCTCGTTTGACACCGATCCGGGCGGGTGCCTATCCTCGCCCCACCCAGGACCGACGTCGCGGAACGGGCGGCGCCGGACCGATCGCGCGAGAGGAGCCTTTCCCGGCATTGGCTGACGTCGCCGTCCGTCTGATCGAGCTGACCAAGCGTTTCGGAGGCGATGCCCAGGGCAGGCGCGTCGCGAAGTACGTTGACGGGGCGATCCCGGGCGATGCTTTCCTCGCCGTGGATCACATCGACCTGACCGTCAATGACGGTGAGTTCTTCAGCCTCCTCGGGCCCAGCGGCTGCGGCAAGACGACGACGCTCCGGATGATCGGCGGGTTCGAGCAGCCGACGTCGGGGCGGATCGAGCTCCAGGGACAGGACGTGACGTGGCTTCCGCCCTACCGGCGAAACGTCAACACGGTCTTCCAGAACTACGCCCTCTTCCCCCACCTCACGATCTTCGAGAACGTCGCGTTCGGGCTTCGGCGGAAGAAGGTCGCGGTCGCCGACGTGAAGAAACGGGTCACGGACATGCTCGAGCTCGTCGAGCTGCCGGGCTACGAGAATCGCAAGCCGAACCAGATCTCCGGCGGGCAGGCCCAGCGCGTGGCGCTCGCGCGGGCGCTCGTCAACAAGCCCGCCGTGCTCCTGCTCGACGAGCCCCTCGGCGCCCTCGACCTCAAGCTTCGCAAGCAGATGCAGGTCGAGCTCAAGCGGATCCAGCAGGAGGTTGGCATCACGTTCATCTACGTGACCCACGACCAGGAAGAGGCGATGACGATGTCGGACCGGATCGCGGTGATGAATCGCGGCCGGTACGAGCAGCTCGGCGACCCCGAAGTGCTGTACGAGAAGCCCCAGACCCGGTTCGTCGCCGGCTTCCTCGGGGTGAGCAACCTACTGCCTGCGACGCCGAATGGCGGCTCCGATGGGTACGCCGGCCTGCGCCTCGCCGATGGGACCACGATGCGCGTTCCGAAGGCCCTGATGGATGGCCATAGCGGCCCGGTCGCGCTCGGGGTCCGGCCGGAGAAGATCCGCCTGTCAGAAGCGAACGACGAGATCCCGGCGGGCATGAATCGCCTCAGTGGAACGCTGACGGACGCGTCCTACCTGGGGGTAAGCACGCAGTACATCGTCCGTCTGCCCGGTGGCCACAACGTCACCGTCTATGAGCAGAACGTGGAACGCGCCACGAAGGCCGAGCTCTGGGCGCGCGGCGAGGTCGTCCAGCTGGCATGGCTGCCGGAGCACTCATTCGTCGTCGCCGACCCAGCGGCCACCCCCGGGACACCGGCCGCGGTCGTCATGGAGGCCTGATCCAGATGAACGATCGATCCACCGAGACACGAGGAGACTTGCCGATGACCGCCGACCAGCCCGACCCGACCTCCGATCTGACCCGGCGACGATTCCTCCAGGCGTCGGCCTTCACCGGCTTCGCCGCCTTCCTTGCCGCGTGTGGCGCGTCCGCGGCGTCCGAGCCTGTCTCAACCGCGAGCGTCCCGACGCCGCCGCCATCAAGCCCGACCCCAGCGCCATCGCCGACGCCGCTCCCCTCGCCCACCGGGCCGCTCCAGTTCGCGAACTGGGAGGCCTATATCGACCAGTCGACGCCCGCGGACGCCAAGACCGGCATCCTGCCTGCCGGCTCGTCGCCGACGATCGAGAACTTCAAGAAGCAGTACAAAGTCGACGTCAACTACGTCGAGAAAATCAACGACAACGAAGAGTTCTACGCGTTGATCCAGCCCCAGCTCGCGACGAGCCTGCCGACGGGCTGGGACCTGATCGCCATGACCGACTGGATGGCCGCCCGGCTGATCAGCAAGGGCTGGATCGAGAAGATCGACCAGGGTAACGTCCCGAACTGTGTCAAGAACCTGCGGGATCCGCTGCGGAACCAGACGTGGGACCCCGGTAACGACTACCACTACCCGTGGCAGACCGGCATGACCGGGATCGGCTACGACAAGGCGGCTCTTCAGGCCGCTGGCAAGGCCGCCCCAAAGGCCATCAAGGACCTGTATGAGCTGCCTCCAAACAAGGTCACATTCCTGACCGAATCACGGGACACTTTCGGCCTCGGGCTCCTGAAGCTCGGCAAGAGCGCGGACCCGGCGCAGACGACGGTCGCGGACTTGCAGGCAGTCCATGACGACATCAAGCCGCTCGCCGACGCGGGCCTCCGCTTCACGGGCAACGACTATCTCCAGGACTTCGCATCACGCAAGGTATGGGCGGCCATGGTGTGGTCAGGCGATCTCGCGTCATCCGCGGATCCGGGCCAGGTCTTCGTCTTCCCCGAGGAAGGCTGCATGGTCTGGACCGACAACATGATGATTCCGAAGGGTGCCGTGAACAAGTACACGGCCGAGCTGATGATGAACTACGTCTACGACCCGCGGGTCGCGGCCCAGATCGAGAACTACGTGTACTACGTCTCTCCGGTAAACGGCGTCGAGGCGATCCTCAAGCAGCTCAATGCGAGCGCCCCGCTCGACGACGCTCACCTCGCGCTGCTGTTCCCGACACCGGACATCATCGCCAAGCAGCACAACTTCCAGTTCCTGCAACCCGACGTGGACGCGAAGCTCAAGGAGCTCTTCCTCGACCTGACGGGTGCGTAGGGACCCTGCAGGAGCATCGGGAGCGGGATGGCCACGGCCGGAGGGCGAGTCGATCGGCCCGCGGGAAGCGGCCTCCGGCGTCGGGTCGTCGCCGCCGGACCGTACCTGCTGCTCGCTCCAGGGATGCTCTGGCTCCTGGTCTTCTTCATCTGGCCGATGCTCCAGATGTTCCTCATGTCGATCTCCAGCGGGTCCCTGGACGACGGCTTCAAGCTCTCCGGATCGACTGCCGCGTACGTCTCGGCGTTCACGAAGTTCGGCAAGCAATTCGGCAACTCCCTCCTCTACGGCGGGGCGGCCACGGTCCTTGATTTCCTGATCGGTTTTCCGGTGGCGTACACCGTCGCCTTCCGCGGCGGGCGATACAAGAACCTGCTGCTATTCCTCGTCATCGCCCCGTTCTTCACGAGCTTTCTGATCCGGACGATCAGCTGGAAGACGCTGCTCGATGGGCCGTTCCTCGGGTTCCTGCGAGACACGCTCCACGTCCTGCCCGCCGACGCGAGCGTGACCGGGACGCCGATCGCCGTGATCGCCGGGCTCACCTACAACTTCCTGCCGTTCATGATCCTGCCGCTGTACGTGGCCCTGGAGAAGATCGACCCTCGACTGATCGAGGCGGCCAATGACCTGTACGCGAACCGGTGGCATGCCTTTCGCCGGATCACCCTGCCGCTGGCGCTGCCAGGCGTCTTCGCCGGCTCGATCCTGACCTTCATCCCGTCGATGGGCGACTTCGTCAACGCGACCTTGCTCGGAAACACGCAGACCCAGATGATCGGCAACGTCATCCAGAGCCGGTTCCTGATCCAGAACGACTACCCGCTCGCGGCGGCCCTGTCCTTCATCCTGTTGGCCGGGATCCTCGTGGCGGTAGGCCTCTACGCCCGGTTCCTCGGCACAGAGCAGTTGACGGGCTGACGATGGCGACCGTCACCGCCGAGCAGGCGGACCGATCCACGTTCCTGGTCGAGAGCCATCGTCGTCGCGCCCCGCGCTCGGTCGGCCGATTCATCGACCACTGGGCCCTGCCGACGTTTACGGCAGTGGCGCTCGTGTATCTGTTGATCCCGATCGCCGTGATGATCCTGTTCAGCTTCAACGACTACCAGGGCAAGTTCAATTTCGTCTGGCACGGGTTCTCGCTGAACGGCTGGCTGCACCCGATCGACTGGCCCGGGCTGCCCACCTCGATCGTGAACAGCCTGATCATCGCCTTCGTCGCGACGATGATCGCCACGGCCCTCGGAACGCTCATCGGCCTGTCCCTGAGCCGCTACCAGTTCCGCGGTCGGGGCTTCATCAACGGGCTGATCTTCCTGCCCATGGCCACACCCGAGATCGTCATGGGATCGAGCCTGCTGACGCTGTTCGTGAGCAGTGCGCTGCCGCCATTGAACGGCATTATCCCGAGGGGATCGCTGTTCCCTCTCGGCATGACGACGATCCTCATCGCCCATGTGATGTTCAACATCAGCTACGTCGTCGTCACCGTAAAGGCTCGTCTTGCCGGCTTCGATCGCCACCTCGAGGAAGCCGCGATGGATCTCGGCGCGAACGAATGGACGACCTTTCGCAAGGTCACGTTCCCGCTCATCCTGCCCGGGGTCCTGGCCGCCGCCCTGCTGGCGTTCTCCCTGTCGATCGACGACTACGTGATCACGAGCTTCGTCTCGGGGACGACGAACACGTTCCCGATCTGGGTATGGGGCATCATCAAGAACGCCCTTCCGGTCCAGATCAATGTCGTCGGCTCGATCGTGTTCCTCGTCGCCGTGGGCGGCGTGGCATTGACGACGGTCCTCCAGGGACGCCAGGCGCGCTCGTTCCGCTGAGCTCGCCGCCCTACTCGCGGGGAGGCGTCGGAAACCTCGTCTCGAGGTTGTGCTCGAAGCTGACGATCGAGTTCAGGGCGAAGCGGTTGATCCCGGCGTAGAGCCCCACGAACGCGATCAGGGCGGCGATCAGGGCGACACCTAGCGAGACGCCAACCACGACCGCAATGACCCCGGCCAGGGCCGCCGCGAGGATGGCGTCGATCGCTGCAATCATCCCGCCGGCAGTCGTGAGGCCATGGAGGAATGCTGCGACCCCGCCCCGAACCTCGGGTTCGCCATAGGTCTTCATGACCCCCGCCGAATCGTCGTAGATGCCCGAGATGAAGTACGGCGCGACGACCGGGGCGATCTGAACGTACGCATTCCGGATCCGATTCATGCCCGCGATCGCGCGGAGGTCGTCCATCGACGTCTCGAGCATCCGGCCGAACGTCGCGAGGCCGATGACGAGATCGATCGCCAGGAGCATCGCGGCGAGCAGCAGGAATGTCTGATCGAAGGCCATGGCCGAGGCCACGAATGCGAGGGCCACGAGCGAGGCCGAGAGGAACGTCAGGAACATGCCGGCGCGCGCGAACGACTCGTTGTAGACGAGCGACCGAGCCGACAGGAGGCTCCAGTGCTCGGTGCTCAGAATCTGGAGCACGCGCGGGTCGTCCAGGGGACCGCCGACGGCGTCCGGCAGCGGCGAATCGCCGGGGGACGATCCCCCGAGCGGTGGCAGGTGCTCGACCGCGCCCTGGGTCGCGCTGCCTGGTAGCTGTCCCTCGATCATCGGTCACTTCCTCTCAGTTCGCCGGCGACCGGCGACGCTCGCAGCGAAACGCTACTCCGGCGCGCGCAAGCGCCGCAGGATCTCATCGTGGATGAGGCCGTTCGAGCCGACGAAGGACGGAGCGTCGATCCGGCGGTCCCCGTGAACGTCGGTCACCCGCCCGCCGGCCTCCTCGATCAGGACCTGCGGCGCGGCGAGGTCCCAGGGGTGCATGCCGGTCTCGAGCATCGCCTCCGCAGCGCCCTCGGCGACGAGCGCATAGCCCCAGAAGTCGCCGAACCCGCGCTCGCGCCAGGCCGCAGCCATGAGCGCGTCGAAGCCAGGCATCAGCCCGCTGTCGATGTTGTCGGTGCGGCTTCCGTAGACCAGCTGCGCGTCACCGATCGCGGCGACCCGCGACACGTGGATGCGCCGCTCGCCTGCACGGCCGCGGTTCCAGGCGCCGCCGCCGCGCCAGGCGAACCAACGCTCCCCCATCGCCGGCGCCGAGATCACCCCGACCTGGAGCTCGCCGTCCCGCTCGACGCCCAGCAGGGTCCCGAACAACGGGACGCCGCGCATGAAGTTGTGGGTGCCGTCGATGGGGTCGATGTACCAGCGGGTCGAAGCGTCGCCATCGTCCTCGCCGTACTCCTCGCCAATGACGCCGTGGTCGGGAAAGCTGGCCCGGATCCGGTCCCGGATCTGGCGCTCGATCGCCTGATCGGCGGCGGTCACGAAGGAGCCGTCCGGCTTGCGCTCGGTCGGGATGTCGCGCCGGAACTCACGGCTCGCGATCTCATCGGCGGCGTCTGCCCAAGCCAGGGCGGCGTCGAGCCAGGTTCGGAGCTCGGTGTCCGTGCCGCGCCGGAGGGAGGCGCTCCACTCCGGGCCGAATGCCGCGTCGCCGATCGCGGGATCCGCGTCCGTCACGCCCGGATCCTCTCACCGTCCGGGTCCCAGAGCGGCTCGCGCGCGACCTCGAAGCTGACCCACTCGCCGAAGATCTCGACCTCGCCGCGGGTCCCGATCGCAGCCTCGTCGGGTGGCAGGTAGCCATAGGCGATCGAGCGGTCGACGGCGAACCCGTACCCGCCCGACGTGACGCGGCCGACGATCCGGCCTTCGACCCTGATCGGCTCGTTGCCGAGCGCGACCGACCGCGGGTCATCGAGGACCATGCAGCGGAGTCGCTTTCGCAGTCCGACGGCCTTGGCGACAATCAGGGCGTACCTGCCCACGAAATCCGCGCCCTTGTCGAGATGGACCGCGAAGCCGAGCCCCGCCTCGTAGGGCGTCTCCTCGGGCGTGATGTCGCTCGACCAGACCCGGTAGCCCTTCTCGAGCCGTAGGGCATCGATCGCCCGGTAGCCGCCGGCCACCAGGCCATGCTGCCGGCCCGCTTCCCACAGGGTCGTCCAGAGCGCGGCACCGTACTCGGTCGGTGGGTAGAGCTCCCAGCCGAGCTCGCCGACGTAGGTGACCCGGAGTGCCAGGACGGGCGCGGCACCGATCGTGATCTCGCGGGCCGTCAGGTACGGGAAGGCCTCGTCGGAGAGATCATCCCTGGTCAGCGGTGCGAGGATGTCGCGGGCCCGCGGCCCCCACAGCCCGAAGCAGGCCCGCGCCGAGGTCGTGTCGCGGACGCGGACGGTTCCGGCAGCGGGATCGCCCCGCTCGGGCAGATGGCGCCGAATCCAGCCCAGGTCGTGGTTGCCGAAGGCCGTGCCGGTCACGATCAGGAAGCGATCCTCCGCCAGTCGTGTGACCGTGAAATCACACTCGATCCCGCCGCGCCGGTTGAGCAGCTGGGTGTACACGATCGACCCGACCGGACGATCGATGTCGTTCGCGCACAGGTGCTGAAGGAAGGCGACGGCACCGGGCCCGTCGATCTCGATCTTGGCGAAGCTCGATTCGTCGAAGAGGCCGGCAGCCCGCCGGGTTCCGAGCGCCTCGGCCCCGATCGCCGGCGACCAGTGCTCGCCGGCCCAGCCCCGCGGCCGCAGTGCCTCGAGGTCCGCCGCCGAGGCCTGTCCGGCGCCATCCTCGTTGGGAACGAACCAGTTCGGGCGCTCCCACATCGACTTCTCGCCGAACACGGCGCCGAGCGCCGCGACCTCGCGGTACGCGGGCGAGAGCCGGAGCGGCCGGCCCGCCACGCGCTCCTCGTTCGGGTAGTGGATGTCGTAGTAGGTCGCGTAGTTCTCGTACGATCGCTCGAGGGTGAGACGCTGGCTGCGGTACTGACCGCCGAAACGCCGGATGTCCATCTTCCAGAGGTCGAGCTCGGGCTCGCCATCGACGATCCAGCGGGCCATCTGCTGGCCGATGCCGCCGGTCCCGGCAATCCCGTGAGCGCAGAAGCCCGCAGCGATGAAGAACCCCCGGACCTCGCTCTCGCCGAGGATGAACTCGTTATCCGGCGTGAAAGCCTCGGGCCCGTTGATCAGCCGCGTTACGCCGGCATCCGCGATCGCCGGAACCCGGTGGATGGCGCCCTGCATGATCGGCTCGAACCGGGGCCAGTCGGGCTCCAGGAGCCGGTGATTGAAGTCCGGCGGAATGCCATCGAGCGACCACGGCGCGGGATCTCGCTCGTAGCCGCCCATGCACAGCCCGCCGACCTCCTCGCGGAAGTAGCAGAGATGGTCCGGGTCGCGCATCGTCGGCAGGTCCGGCGTGACGCCATCGATGGCGTTGGTGAACAGGTATTGGTGGGCCATCGGAATGATCGGGACCATGACGCCGGCCAGCCGACCGATCTCGGACGCGAACATCCCCCCGGCGTTCACCACCACATCGGCTTCGATCGTCGCACGCTCGCCCCGATGCTCGACCTCAACGCCGGTCACCCGCCCACGGTCGACTCCGATCCCGACCACTCGGGTGTGCTGGCGGATGCTCGCGCCGCGGGACCGCGCTCCTGCGGCTAAGGCCTGGGCGAGGCCCGACGGATCGAGCCAGCCGTCCGTGGGCAGCCAGACCGCGCCGAGAACGCCGTCGAGCGACATGAGCGGGAAGCGCTCCTGGGCCTCACGGGCGGTGATGAGCTCGAGCGGCAGCCCGAAGGTCTTCGCCCAGCCGGCCTGGCGGCGGAGCTCCTCCAGACGGGCCGGTGTCGAGGCGAGCCGGAGCGAGCCGACCTCGTGCCAGGAGACGTCCACCCCGGTCTCGGCCGCGAGGCGTCGATAGAGCGCGGCGCCGTACATCATCATCCGGGTCAACGTCGTGGTAGATCGCAGCTGACCAACGAGACCGGCCGAGTGGAACGTCGAGCCCGAAGTGAGCTCGGCGCGGTCGACGAGGACGACGTCCTTCCAACCGAGCTCGGTCAGGTGGTAGGCGATCGAGGTCCCCCCGACTCCCCCTCCGATCACGACCGCCCGTGCGTGCTCGACCACCGGTCCTCCCTGTCGACTCCCCTGCCCCGGCAGGGTATCCGGCAGACTCGTCCGCCGGAGCGCGGACCGGCAAGGCTGCGGCCCCGGGAGGTACGCTCCGGCCATGGCAACGATCGAGGAGGTCGTGGAGCGCGTCCCTCGTTGGGCGGGTCGTTCGATCGAGATCGACCGGATCCCCGCGGGGCTCACGAACGCGAACTACCGCGTCGCGATCGACGGGGTGCCCTATTTCGTCCGGATCCCCGGTCCGGGGACCGAGCTTCTGGCGATCGATCGAGCCAACGAGCTGCACAACACGCGTGCGGCAGCGGAAGCGCGCGTCGGCCCCGGCGTCATCCACCACGACGCGGCCTCGGGGGCGATAGTCCTCGACTGGTTGACCGCCACGACGATGTCGAACGCTTCGTTCGGGGCGACGGGCATGCCTGGCAGGATTGCCACGACGCTTCGGCGGCTCCACGCCGGGCCCCGTTTCCGGGACGACTTCGACATGTTCCAGCTCGCCGAACGCTATCTCAGGGTTGCGGACGAGCGCGGCATCCGGATCCCGGACGCCTACCGTGACCACCTGGCCGCAATCCCCCGGATCGAGGCGGCCATCGCTGCACACCCGCTTCCGACGGTCCCCTGCCACAACGACCTGCTGGCAGAGAACTACCTCGACGACGGCGCGCGGCTGTGGATCGTCGACTACGAGTACAGCGGCAACAACGATCCGACGTTCGAGCTCGGCAACACTGCCCAGGAGCTGGCCTTCGATGAGCCTCGCCAGGTTGAGCTGTGCGCCGCCTATTTCGGCGAGGCAACGCCGGCGCTGCTCGCTCGCATGCGATTGCAGATGATCATGTCCGACGTCGGATGGACGCTTTGGGCCGCCATTCAGGCTGCGATCTCGCCGATCGACTACGACTTCTGGGGCTGGGCGACCGATCGCTGGACGCGGGCATCGGCGATGCTCGACGGGCCCGACTTCGAGAGCTGGCTGCAGGTTGCAGGCGAGGGTTGACGCGCCCCTCGATGGACGCTCGCCCTCGAGCCGACGTCAGCCGCGCAGGCGGGCTCCCGACGGGTCGTGCAGGACGTCGGCGGCCACCTCGCCGGCAAGCTGTTCGTCGAAGACATCCACGCTGATCGGCGTGCCCTCAGCCACGCCGGCATCGAGGTAGACCGTCCCGATCGTGCGCCCGACGGTGTAGCCGAATGCGGCGCTCCGAAGCCGCCCGACGACCTCGCCACGGATCCGGACGGCCTCGCCGCCGTAGATCGGGAGCCAGTCGCCACCGCCGACCGTCACGGTGCGCAGACGGCGAGCCGGGCCCGCGGTTGCGGCGGCTCGCGTCGCGATGACCGCGTCTCGGCCGAGGAACTCGCCCTTGGCGACGCGCACGAACGCCCCGAGACCGGCCTCATCCGGCGTCTCTCGTGTCGTCAGCTCGGCGCCGTAGTAGCGATAGCCCTTCTCGAGGCGCAGCGATTCGAGGGCCCGGTAGCCAACCACCTCGACGGGGTTCGAGGTCGAGCGACCCGCGTCGACCAGCGCATCCCAGACCGCGACGGCCCACTCCGGCGCGACGGTCAGCTCCCAGCCGAGCTCGCCCGCGTAGCTCAAGCGCGTCGCGAGGACGCCGGCTTCGGCGATCCGGATCGTTCGGGCCTGGCGGACAGGGATTGCCGCGTCACTGACGTCCGATGAGCTGGCGGCCTCGAGGACGATGCGTGCCGCCGGGCCCCACAGCCCGATCACCGACCAGTCGTCGGTCGCGTCCTGGATCGCGACATCGACGGCGCGGTCAGATGCGAGAGTGGCCGCGTTCGATTTGAGCCAACCGAGATCGGACGCAAGGTACCCGGCGCCGGTGAGGACCCGGAATCGCTGCGCCTCCAGGCGCGTCACGGTGACGTCGGCCACGATCCCGCCCCGCGCGTCCAGGAGCTGCGTGTAGATCGAGGCGCCCGGCGCTCGGTCGACGTCGTTCGCGCAGACCCACTTGAGCAGGCCGATGGCGCCCGGCCCTTCAACCTCGATCTTGCCGAAGGAGGTCAGGTCGATCATGCCGACCCGCTCCCGGACCGCCAGGTGCTCCACCCCGACGCGCTCGAACCAGGCCGGCCGGCGCCAGCCCTCGCCGCGGGGGCTCCGGCCCGCCCGTTCGGGTGGCGACCCCGGCACGAGGTAGTCGGCGCGCTCCCAGCCGGCCTTCGTGCCGAAGACGGCGCCGGCCTCCCGGAGCCGCGAGTGGAGCGCCGACAGGCGACGGGGCCGAGCCGCGGTGTCCGTGTCGTATGGGAATCGAAGCCGATAGTAGTCGGCATAGGCGTCGCGGGCGAGGGCTGACGAGAACAGCGGATCCCGGTAGGTATCGGCGAAGCGCCACGCTCGGTACGGCGCGATGTCGACGCCCGGGTCGCCGGCCGTGATCCAGCCCGCGATCGAGCGGCCGATCCCGCCCCCGCCGCCAAAGCCGTTCAGGGAGAGCCCCGCCGCCACCCAGAATCCGGGCACGCCCGGCATCGGCCCCAGCAGCGGGTTCGCATCCGGAGTCATGGCGTCGGGATGGCAGACGAGCCGGATCACCTCCGCGTCGGCGAGGAACGGGAACCGCCCGATGGCGCCGGCCATCAGCGGGCCGAAGCGCTCCCAATCGGGTGGCAGCGAGGTCGCGGCGTGATCCCACGGCACGCCGTCGACCCACCGCGCCCGGGGCTCTGCCTCGTAACCTCCGAACAGCATCCCGCCCTGCTCGCTCTTGCCGTAGACGAGGTTGTCGGGGTCCCGGAAGCACGGCATCTCGCGCGGCAGCTCCGAGCCTGGGACCGCGCGCAGGGCGACATGCTGGTGATCCACTGGCGTCGACGGGATGAACGCGCCGACCATCGCCGCGACCTGGGGCGCCCACATGCCGGCGGCATTCACGACGAGCTCCGTTTCGATCTCGCCGTGGTCGGTTCGGACGCGCCGGATCGCGCGGTGTGGATCAAGCTCGAAGCCCGTGACGCGCTCCCCGAGGCGGAACCGAACCCCGAGCGCCCGCGCTGCGTCGGCGACCGCATGCGTCGCGCGATGCGGGTCGAGGTGGCCATCGCCCGGGACATGGACCGCGCCGTAGAGCGAGTCCGGCGAGATCGCGGGCATCAGCCGCCGGGCCTCGACCGCGTCGATCACGCCGACATCCAGGCCGATGCCGCGGGCTCGGCTTGCCGTCCGCTCGAGCTCCTGCAGCTGCTCCGGCGAGGAGGCGAGCCGCAGGCTGCCGACCCGGTCGAAGACCCCGAGCTGCTCGTATAGCTCCACGCTGTAGCGACGCCAACCGAGCATCGTGTTCGACGGGTTGAACATCGTGACGAGGCCGGCCGCCTGGCAGGTGGAGCCCGCGGTCAGCTGGGCCTTTTCCACGAGGATGACGTCCGTCCAACCGGCCGCCGCGAGGTGGTACGCGACGCTGCAGCCCGTGATCCCGCCGCCGATGACGACGACCCGCGCCTGGTCCACCTCGTCCCCCGCCTGACCGTCAGGCGCCCGCGGCCAGGGCGAGCGCCCGCTCGAAGGACGGCCGCCCGGCGTTGGTGATCAACCGGTCGAAGTGTTCCGCGGCGTAGGCCCGGAAGTCCACGTCGAGGCTGCTGATCCCCTGCTGAAGGACGCCCCACATCGCCTCACGAAAATCCGACATGACCCGCATGAGCTCGAGCCGGGCGGCGCGATCGGGCCTGGCCGCGCCCTCGTAGGCTGCGAGGAGGATCGCATCCTCCGCGGGCGCGAGCTCGGGGTTGATGCTGAAGTTGCCGAGATCGAAGAACGGATCGCCCATGCCCGCGTATTCCCAATCGACGATCCGGATGCGATCGCCGTCGTCGATGAAGTTCGCATTCAGGAGATCGTTGTGGCAGGGCCGGAGCTCGATCGGCGCCTGGAGCAGGGCCAGCTCGATCCGGCGGGCGATCGCCACAGCGAGCTCGTACTCCGGCGGGATCGTCACGCCACGCGCGAGGGCGAGGGCTCGGTAGGCCTCGACGATCCGGTACGGGATGAAGAGCCCGGGGATCGCGGGGCCGTCATGGACGCGGCGGATCGAATCCGCGACGCGTCGCAGGGTCTCCGGGCGATGGACGACGACGTCGTCGACCGGCTTGCCGACGATGAACCGGGTCACGAGGTAACCCTCCGGCCGGATGAACGCGGCGACCTCGGGTCCGACGCCGACCCCTGCGGCGGCGACCGTCGCGGCGTGCTCGACCTCGCGGCTGATGCCGAGCAGGTGCGTGTCGTTGCCGGCAAGTCGGAGGACGTATCGATCAGCCATGCCGGGGGCGCTGACGAGGTAGTTGCGGTTCGTGATCCCGCCGGAGAGCGCAGTGAGCGTCAGCTCCCGGCCGGCGACCTCGGGCACGCGTTGGAGCGCCGCGACGAGCTCGTCGCGCAGGGGGCCTCGGAGGACGTCGTCCGCTGGTTCGATGGCCACTGGCGCCTCAATAAGAAACGACGCGGCGGTTGCCCGCCGCGCCGTCCCAGTCTGACCCGCGCGGGGTCAGGCGATGACCGCCTCGCCGGTGGCGAGGTCCGCCTCGACCTGATCAACCTTCCGACCCTGGCCTGTCAGCAGGTAGTACACCGCACCTCCGATCAGGATCAGGAGAATCGACGCCTCGAAGAACGGGATGTCAGGCAGCCACGAGATGGTCTTGCCCCCGGACGTCAGGAGCGCAAGGCTCGGATTGGTCAGATCGCGCAGGTCGCTGCCGAAATTGCCGAAGAGTCCCGAGTCGCTCCACAGGCCGAAATTGATGATCATCACGCCGCCCCAAATGAGCGCGACGATGTTGATGATCGTGCCCCATGCTCCGAGCTTGAACCACGCGCCCTTGTGCGGCCAGCCCCTCGTGCGTGCCGCCAGCACGCCGAGGTTGCACAGGAAGTAGCTGAGGTAGATGAGACCCGTCGCGCCCGCCGCGAGGAGCACCGGGCTGTCAGTGACGATAAATGGGATAGCGGCCAGGATTCCGACCGCTACCGCGGCGTTCGCCGGCGTCTTGAAGGTCGGGTTCACGTGACCCCAGAGGCTGCCGAGGGGCATGCGCCGGTCGCGGCCCATGGAGAACATCAGACGTGTGGTCGCACCCTGGATCGCCATTGTGCAGACGTATACCGCGGCGAGGATGACCCACAGATACGCGTTGCCCAACGTCTCTCCCATGCCCGCCTTGATGGAGGTGGCGATGGGGGCGGAGTCCTTCAACGAGGCTGCCACGTCGGGAATGGCGAGGACAATGGCGAGAAGGAAGACGAACCCAACGATGCCCGACAACCAGATCGCGGACAGGATTCCCCGAGGGGCCTGGCGGGCCGCGTCGAGCGTCTCCTCGCCGAACGTGCCGGCGGTGTCGAACCCATAGACGACGAACAGCGACATGAACATGGCGATCGCGAAGATGGGCAGGTAACCGCCCGTCTCCGGCGTTTCGGTGCCGGCGGTCTGGGTCAGGACGGAAAGATCCTGGTGACGGCCGACGACCAGCAAGATGATCGCGAACACAAGCATTCCGAGGATCTCGGCCGCGACACCGAGATTGTTGATGATCTGCAGGAGCCGAATCCCGAAGGCGTTGATCACAGTGGTCGTGACGAGCGCGGCGAGGCCCCAGAAGACCAGGTTGTTCAGTGCCGGAATGGGGCTCGGATCGGCCAGCCCAAAGCCGAAGATCGCTGAGGCTACCAGCGGGACCGTGGCTGCGACCGCGGTGGTCGTGAGCACACCAGCCCAGAAATAGAACCAGCCGGTGAACCAGCCGAGCGTCTTGTTCGAAAGACGCTTCGACCACTGGTAGATGGAGCCGGCTACGGGGAAGTGGCTCGCCAGCTCGGCGAAGTTCAGCGCGACGAATGTCTGGCCAAGGACCACAAGAGGCCACGACCAGAAGAACGCGGGACCTCCGACCCCCAGGCCGAGGGCAATGAGGGTGTACGTGCCGGTCGAGACACTGATGTAGCTGAACGCGACCGCGAAGTTCGACAGGAAACCGAGCCGCCGCTGCAGCTCTGGCTTGATTCCGAGCGATCGCAGGTGCGCATCATCGCGCGCCGCAACGTCGGCATTTGCCTGGGGACCGGACACGGCTTCCTCCTCTACCGCCACGGACCGATCTTTGGGGCCCGTGAGACTGACCTCTTCGGGGGACGCAGGGCATCTCGGCACCTGCTCGCTCGGCTTCCCTCCTGCCCGCGAGCACCGTTCCGGAGAATAGGAGTGCCGCAGGCGAGAAGCAAGCCACTGAGAGGCCGCGACCGCGGCAGGACGACGAATCCCGCGATCGGCGGCCTCATCCGCGACGGATCGAGTCCTAGGAGCGGGCCGGAGCCCCCGAAAGCGCAGCGGGCAGCGGCCGGTGGTACGGCACCGGCTCCACGAATCGATCGACCATCGATCGGCTGCCGACGACACCGAGTTCGTGGAACAGGAAACGCATCTTGTCCGCCTGCGCGGCGAGGATCTCGTCCTTCGTCCGGAGGTCCCACAGCTGCCGCTTCGACGGGCCGAGGGCCTTCTTGCGGGTGAGATACACGAACTGCTGGTCCGTCTGATCGGGCTTCCGCTCGTCGAGCGCGCTGGCAAAGCACCACGCCTCGATCTCACGATGGAGCTCGGCGGGGAACGCGGGGTGCTCGTAGAGCAGGTTCTGGAAGCCGGTCGCCAGGTGGATCTCGGCCGTCTCGACCTCCCGGAAGCGATGGAACAGCTCGTCCGGGAGGGTCGAGGCTCCGTGCTGGACGGCACCGGCCAGGCCATACGATCGAGCCATCTCGCCAAGCCGACCGAGCACATCGAAGTCGAGCTTGACCGCCGCGACGGAGCCGTCTGCCGTCGGCACCCCGCCGTGCGACGTCCCGGTCTGGACGCTGATCTTGCTGATGCCGATCGCACCCGGCGCGCGGCGCTCCAGCTCGCGGCGATAGCCGTCGAGATAGGCGAGAAGCTCCTCCTCGTTCGAGTTCTCCTTGCCGACCTCGCCAATCTCGCCACCGACGCTGACGGTCACGCCGTCGACCTGGAGAGACCGGATCAGCGCCGTCAGCTCGGCCGCCCGAACGTAGTTCTCGAGCTGCTGGGCGTCGCGGGTCGGAAGCGACAGGTCGACGAGCGTCGAGCTATCGATATCGATGTTCCGATACCCGGCGTCAATCGCGAGACGGCAGGCCCGCCGGATCTCCTCGGTCATCGCCTCGGGATCGGCCTGGTACTTCTTCATGTTGAACTGGTAGTGGTCGCCCTGGAGGAACACCGGCCCGTGCCAGCCCGCCGCGATCGCACCGGCGAGGCAGGACGTCGCGAAGTCGATCGGCCGCTGGAAGGTATAGGTCTGCTCGCTTCGAGCGAGCTCCACGATGACGGCCCCGACGTCTGCGGCGGACGCCGTCTCGAACACGGTTCGGGCCATGTCGAACGTCTGGGTCCGGATGTTAATCGCTGGCACAGTGAAGCCCGAGACCTCGCCGCGGGCGCGAGCCAGGTACAGGTCCTGGATGCTCGCCGACCTCGCGCCGAGGGCCTGCGCCGCCTCCCAGACGATCCACTGCGCGGCCTCGGCCGTGGGCGCGTCCTGCGTGAACGCCGCGGTCCAGGCGAGGTCGCGGATCCCGGCGGCGCGGAGACCGGCTTCGTCCGCGACCTCGAGCCGATCACCGTCGAGGCGGACGATTCCGTCCAGGTTCGCGATCAGCTCGGTAACGGTTTCGGCAACTTTCGGCATGCCGTCATGGTATCGCCGGAGGCCCGGGCGACGGGTCAGCTCGCCCCGTCAGTTCGCCTCGTCAATTCGCCTCGTCGGGATGGGCGTGGCCGTAGCCGACCTGGTAGCCGGCGATCAGCCGGCGAACCTCGGCCAGCGAGGTGACCTTGCCCTTCACGAGGCCGGCGAGGTCGTCGCGCCGATGATGGAGGTCCAGCTCCAGGTCGCCCGCTCGCCGACCCAGCCGCGAAGCGATCTCCGGCAGCACGCCCCAGTCGAAATGCTCGTAGTGGCCGCGCTCGGCGTTCCAGGTCGCGAGGACGGCCGGTCCGAGCCGCTGGGCATGGCCATGGGCATCGCGCGCAAGCGGCCGAACATAATGCGCGGCCACGACGCGCAGACGACCACTCGACCCGCCCGGCTTGGACGATTCGGCGCCGCCGAGGACGAGGACGCAGCCGAGGAAGGTGAGCTCGTCGTCCGAGATCGGCAGCGGCGGGGCCTTGAGGGTCCGGTAGACGTCGTCGAGGGACTCGCCGGCGATCAGGCCGCCGGGCAGCCGGCCGCGCAGCAGACGGCGAACGGCCGTCGCCCCGAGCGGCTGCTCGAGCTCGGGCGTCACTTGGTCCGGCCGGATCGAGGCGAGGACGCCGCGGAGCAGCTGCGCGGCTGCGCCCAACCGGGCCGAAGGCGCGATCACGACGAGCGGGACGTCCCCTTCGACCAGCAGCCAGACGAGCGCGGCGAGCTCCGCATCGAGCGTCCCGCGCCCGATGAGATCGACGATCGAGGGCGGCTCAGTCGTCGGTCGGGCCTGCAAGTCGGTCACGCCGCGAGCGTAGCCGACCATCGAGCGAGGGTCACGAGGCAGCTGCGGCATGT
>JBBRNM010000032.1:0-25096 GCA_038230295.1 Candidatus Limnocylindrales bacterium | reverse complement strand
GCCATCGTCGGCTTCGCGGTCGCGCTGTTCAGTCAGGCGGTGCTCCTCAGCCGCGCGCGGATCGAGCCGGGAGGACCCTTGACGGCATCGTTCCTGGCCATCGGAGCCGGGCTGATCGCGGCCAGGGTCTGGTACGCCGTCCTGCACCGTGGGGCCTTTCTGCTGAGCGGCGGATGGGCGGTCGACGGCTTCCTGGTCGTCGCCCCACTGACCGCGCTCGCCGCCTTGCACATCCTGAGCTTGCCGATCGCGATCGTGCTCGACGCTGCGACGCCGGGCATCTTCTGGGCCATCGCAATCGGGCGCATCGGCTGCTTCCTTGCAGGTTGCTGCGCCGGCCGCCCCACTCGCTCACGATTCGGGATCTGGTCGTCCGATCGCCGGATTGGTGCTCGACGCGTCCCGACGCAGCTCCTCGAAGCTGGCGCCGGCCTGGTCATCGGTGTCGTCAGCCTGCTCCTCGTCGTCGCTCCGCTCGTGCCGATCGCCGGAGCCGTGTTCATGGTCGCCTTTGCCGCCTATGCACTGATCCGGCAGGGCCTCCTTCGGCTCCGGGCGGAACGCCGGGAGTCCGCTGGCAGCCTGCCACTGACGGCCGTCCTCAACGGCGCCGCGCTCCTGGTCGTCACGAGCGTCGTCTCCCTCCACGCGGGGGTGTGACGTGGCCCGATGGCCAGGGCGCAGGTGACGGTCGACGATCTCGCCGCCGCGGCTGCGGCGCTTCCAACCACCCCGAGTCGCCGCCGACCCGCCGGCGCCCGGTCATGTCAATGCCCCCAGCCTGCTTGAAAGGAGATCCCGTGCATCTCTCGCGTCTCGTACTCATCCCTATCGCCGCCTTGCTCGTTGCCGCCTGCTCATCCGCAGGAACGATCCCATCGACGCCGGCCACGAGCGCCTCAGTCGCGCCGGCCGCTTCCACTGCGGCGACCCGCATCGAGGTCAAGCTGACCGATTCCCTGCGCATGGAGCCCGCCCAGATGAGCGTCAAAGCCGGCGTGCCGGTCACGTTCGTGGTCACCAACAGCGGTCCCACCGACCACGAGTTCTACCTCGGCGATGAGGCTGCCCAGATGGAGCACGAGCAGGAGATGATGGCGATGGGCGTCATGACCCACGACGAGCCCGAGGGGATCGGTCTCAAGCCCGGCGAGACCAAGGAACTGACCTACGCCTTCGCCGCAGCCGGTCAGACCCTTGCCGGCTGCCACGTCGCTGGTCACTACGGTAGCGGCATGAAGGCGGCCATCACGGTCACCGACTGACCATGGTCTACGAGGAGCGTCCGCGATGAACGTCGCGACCCTGGCCGCCGTGCTGCGCGAGCGAGCACGCCTTTGTGCACCTGACGCCTGGGCGAGCGCTCAACGGGACGAGCACCAAGGCCCAACGGCTGTCTGACCTCCGCGCCTGGCGGTCGCCAACGACGCGCGCTACGACCGGCCGACGCTCCACAGCGGCGCCCCGAGGGCACCTGCGTCGACCTCGATGCCCAGTCCGGGCCCAGTTGGCACCGGTCCAAACCCGTTGGCCGAGCGGGGCTGATAGCCGGCGACGTGCTCGTTCGTCCAGTCGTTCATGAAGGACACCGCGAACAGCGCGTCGGGAGGCGTCCCGGCGGCGAGGTGGGCCACGGCGGCCGTGACGATGTCGCCGCCCCAGCTGTCCTCGATCATCAAGCGGATTCCCAGGCTCACTGCCGTGTCACGCATCAGGCGCGCCGGCAGCAGGCCACCGACACGGCTGATCTTGAGGTTCACCTGGTCCATCGCATCCAGGCCCACGGCGCGGATGAGGGTTGACAGGTCCACGATGACCTCGTCGAGGACCATGGGCAGCTTGGTCAGCCGCCGAACCGCGACACATTTCTCGAGGCTCGGGCAGGGCTGCTCGAGCCGGAACCGCGGCGTGCCCGCCAGCAGGTTCGCGGCGAGGATCGCGTCCTGGCGACGCCACGCCCCGTTGGCGTCGCCGGTGATCTCATCGCCCGGGCCAGTCGCAGCGAGGACCGCGGCGACGCGGTCCGCATCCTCGGCTGGGCTCGCGCCGAGCTTCAGCTGGAACCTCCTGATCCCGTCCGCACGCTCCCGACGGGTGAACGCCACCATCTCAGCCGGCGGCCCGAGGGGGATCGCCACGTACAGAGGCAACTCGCGCTGGAGGATCCCGCCGAGCAATGCCGCCACCGGCTGCCCGACGAGTCGCCCGAAGGCGTCCCAGCACGCGACGTCGATCGCGCTCTTGGCGTATTCGTGACCCCGCAGGGTGCCGTCGAGGAGCCGGTGGACGTCGGCGAGATTGGTGACGTCCGCGCCGAGCACGGCTGGGGCGAGCTCGCGGAGGACCGCTCGCGCCCCCTCGCCGAAGGCCGGCAGGTAGGTGCTGCCGAGCGGACAGACCTCACCGAAGCCTTGCGTCCCGTCCCGAATCGTGACGCGCACGACCGTGCTCGGCAACCGGTTGACGACCCGGCTCGACGACATCACGTAGTCGCCGTGGGCGTAGGTCAGCTCGTAGCCGAAGACGTCGATCCGCTCGATCTGTGTGCCGCTGGCCGCTTTCACAAGCGCATCAGGATAGTGTCGTGTCGGGCGACCCAGGCCCACCACTTCGAGCGGTGACAGGTGCCTGCGACCGCCTCCGCACCTGCCCTGGGAGCGGAGTTTGACCATGCAACTCTCTTCCAGCATACTCCCCGGGAGTATCACAAGACCTCGCCCCACCTTCTAACTGAGGACGACAATGCTCGATCTGCGCCTGACCTCCGAAGCCCGGGGCGACACCGCCATCGTCGCCGGCTACGCGTGCCCATGCGGATGCACCCCTGCCGTCACGTACGAACGGGGAGCTGCGGCCGCAACCGAAGGCTGCTGCTGCGGCAATCAGTTCGCGGTCGGACCCGACGCGCCCGCTCATGTTCATGCGCCGATCGGCTACGAGTTGCGCACGGAGTCGGTCTCGAGTCCGTGGGGCGAAATATTGCCGGTCGTGTGGGCGATCGGGCCATCGACGCACCCCGAGACGCATGACGAGTCGAGCCACGATCACGACCACGGGCACAGAGCCGACGAGCACGAAGCCGACGAGCACGAAGCCCACCCCGCGGCGATCGACCCGGCCTGCGGGATGACCGTCGAGCGTGAGGCGGCCCGGGCCAAGGGACTTCACAGCTCTTACCAGGGGCGCGACTGCTTCTTCTGCGGCAAGGGCTGCAAGCTCGAGTTCGACGAGGATCCGGACCGGTATCTCGATCCGGCTTACGTCCCCTCGATGTAAAAGCCCGACACCGCTGACCACCTCGGGGGCCCTGAGAAGGCCGGCGAGCACCTGCCCGCCCTCGTGGTGCTCAACATCTTCACCACGTCGTGGAACTTGACCCCCACAGCAGCATGCTTTTCTCTGGAGGCTCGCCATGGACCACCCACACGCCAGCGAGAACAAACGCACTACGGAGCCGGCGCACGGGGCAGGCGACGGCGTGCGGATCCGCCTCGAGCACGTGACGATGACAACGGCGATTGCGCACGCGCCGGAGATCGTCTTCGACGCTTTCAGCAGCTTTGCACGCTACGATCTCTGGGCGCCGGAGGTGCACGGAGCATGTCACTGGCTCCTCATCCAGGCAGGCGGCGTGGGTTCCCGGTTCCTGGCCTATGACAAGCCCGGACGGCGCCATCTGACCCACGAAGGTGTCGTGACGGAGCTCGAGCGCCCGCGACGGGTAGCCTGGCATGCTCCGTTTGGCCAGTGGCCGCGGGCGCTCAGCTAACCCGACTGCCCGCTTGCCGCGCCTGCTACAATACTCCCAGGGAGTATCAAACCATGACCACACTGACCCCGGCCACCGTGTCCTTCCCTGTCGAGGGAATGACCTGCGCGTCCTGCGTCAACCGGATCACCAGGTACCTCCAGAAGGTCGAGGGCGTCGAGGACGCCAATGTCAATCTGGCATCCGAGTCCGCGACCGTCCGGTTTGACCCAGCCCAGGTGACGGTCGGCGACCTCGCGGCGGCAGTCGATGCCGCCGGCTACGTCGCGCGCCTCGAGCAGGCGGCGACCGGTACCGACGAACGGGACCTTGACGAGGTCGCCGAGGCTCGGACCGAACGCGACGAGGCCGGGTCCCGCCACGTCGCCGCACTGCGCCGCCGCGTTGTCGTCGCGGCGTTGCTCACGGTGCCGCTCCTTCTCGGCCTGGCGCGCATGACCGTCGCGCCCTTCCTGCCGCCGTTCCTCACCGACCCGCTCTTCCAGCTCGGGTTCGCCACCCCGGTCCAGTTCTGGGCAGGCTGGCCGTTTTACGTCGGCACGTGGAAGGCCCTCCGCCACCGGGCCGCAGACATGAACACCCTGATCGCGGTCGGCACATCAGCCGCCTACGCCTACTCGGTCGCGACCATCGTCTTCCCATCGTTCTTCCGCGCCGCCGGCCTCGGGACGGACGGCCAGGCTCTGCCCCTCTACTTCGACACCGCCGCCGCGATTGTCACCTTGATCCTGCTCGGGCGGTTTCTCGAGGCGCGGGCTCGCAGCCACACGTCCGATGCGATCCGACGCCTGATCAATCTCGCCCCGCGCACCGCGCGAGTGCTGCGCGACGGCAGCGAGATCGACATCGCGGTGGGCGACGTCCGGGTCGGCGACATCGTGCGGGTCCGACCGGGCGAGACGATCGCGGTCGACGGCGTCGTCACCGACGGAGCTTCGGGTGTCGACGAAAGCATGATCACCGGCGAGAGCCTGCCGGTCTCCAAGCACGCGGACGATTTGGTCATCGGCGGGACCCTGAACACGACCGGCACCCTCACCTTCCGGGCCACCCGGGTCGGCGCCGCCACGGTTCTCGCGAAGATCATCCGTCTGGTTTCAGAGGCCCAGGGCTCTCGGGCACCGATCCAGCGCCTCGCCGATCTCGTCACCGGCTATTTCGTGCCGGCCGTCCTTGGGCTGGCTGCCCTGACGTTCGTCGTCTGGTTCGTCTTCGGCCCGGCACCGGCCTTCAACCTGGCGCTCCTGAACACGGTCGCGGTCCTCATCATCGCGTGTCCGTGCGCCCTTGGCCTCGCGACGCCGACCTCGATCATGGTCGGCACCGGCAAGGGTGCCGAGGCCGGCGTGCTGTTTCGCAACGCCGAGGCCCTCGAGCGGCTCGGCTCGGTCCGCACCGTCGTGCTCGACAAGACGGGCACGCTGACCGAGGGCAAGCCGCGGGTCACCGATATCGTCCGTGCCGAGGGCGCTCTGTCCGACGACGAGATCCTGGTCCTGGTCGCGGCAGCCGAGCGACTCTCCGAGCATCCCCTGGCCGACTCGATCGTCCGCGAGGCGGTCGAGGCCCGCGGCCTGGCGGTCGCAGCGGCGTCCGAGTTCGTCGCCACGGCGGGCGGCGGAATCGCGGCGCTCGTCGACGGCCACCAGGTCCGCGTCGGCCGGCCAGGGTTCCTCGAAGTCGACGTCTCCTCATTGACAGCCGGCGCCGAGGAGCTCGCCGCGGACGGCAAGACCCCGGTTTTTGTCGCGATCGACGGACGGGCCGCCGCGGTCATCGCCATCGCCGACACACTCAAGCCGGGCTCCGTCGCGGCAGTGGCCGAACTCCACCGACTCGGGCTCCGGGTCGTCATGCTTACCGGCGACAACCAGCGCACGGCCGAGGCGATCGGCCGGGCCGTAGGGATCGATCAGGTCCTTGCCGACGTGCGGCCAGAAGGCAAGTCGGCCGCCGTCAAGGCGCTCCAGGTCGAAGGCCAGCACGTGGCGATGGTCGGTGACGGGATCAACGACGCCCCGGCGCTCGCCTCGGCTGACGTGGGAATCGCTATGGGCACGGGGACCGACGTCGCCATGGAGTCGGCCGGGGTGACCCTGATGTCTGGCGATCTCCGAGGTTTGGTCACGGCCATCGCCCTTTCCCGGGCGACGATGCGGAATATCCGCCAGAACCTGTTCTGGGCGTTCGCCTACAACGTGATCCTCATTCCGGTCGCGATGGGCGCGCTCTACCCGTTCACCGGGATGCTCCTCGATCCCATCTTTGCCGCTGCAGCCATGGCGCTGTCCTCGGTCACGGTGGTCTCCAACGCGCTCCGGCTGCGCCGCTTCCAGCCGCCTCGTGTCGCATCGGACGGGTCCATGGGCGAGCCAGTCTCGATCCCGAGCCTCGCCTGACGTGAGTGTCGACGCGCTGACCCCTCCGCTGGTCCGGCTCGCGGCGGCCGCCCCCGGGGGACACTAGGCAGGCATGGACCACGACGAGCACCAGCCGACAGAACAACGCCAGGCTTCGGCCCAGCCGGTCCCCGCTGGCGAGGAATTGCCGGCCGGGGGCCACGACATCCACGCCAACATGACCCACGACCGTCACGCCGGCCACTCCGTCGCGATGTTCCGCGACAAGTTCTGGCTGAGCCTCGCCCTGACGATCCCGGTCCTCGTCTTCAGCGGCGACCCGCAGCACTGGCTCGGCTACACCGCACCGGCCTTCCCGGGCTCGGCGCTCATCCCAGCGGTCTTCGGGACGATCGTCTTCCTGTACGGCGGCCTCGTCTTCATCCGCGGCGCCGTCCCCGAGATCCGCGACCGCCAGCCCGGGATGATGACCCTGATCTCGCTCGCGATCGTCGTGGCCTTCGTTACGAGCTGGGCCGGCACGCTCGGCCTGTTCGAGGTCGAGATCTGGTGGGAGCTCGCCACCCTGATCACGATCATGCTCCTCGGCCACTGGCTCGAGATGCGATCGATCGCACAGGCTCGCGGCGCCCTGGCCGCTCTTGCCGAGCTCCTCCCCGACACCGCCGAGCGGTTGACCGACGGCGGCACCGAGACGGTCGCGCTCGCAGATCTCGCGGTCGGTAACGTCGTCCTCGTCCGGCCGGGAGCCAGGGTTCCGGCCGACGGTGTCGTTGCCGACGGTAGCGCGGATGTCGACGAGTCGATGATCACCGGCGAGTCGAAGCCCGTCGCCAAGGAGCCGGGCGACAAGGTCGTCGCAGGCACGGTCGCCGCGGGCGGCAGCCTGCGGATCCGGGTCTCCGCGGTGGGTGAAGAGACCGCGCTATCCGGGATCATGCGGATGGTCGCGGCCGCCCAGGCATCGGCGTCGCGGGCCCAGGCATTGGCTGACCGCGCGGCGGCAATCCTCTTCTACGTCGCCCTGGCGTCGGGCATCGTCACACTCGTGTTCTGGTGGTGGCAGGGCGACCGTGAGGGCGCCCTCGTCCGGACGGCGACCGTGCTCGTCATCGCCTGCCCGCACGCGCTCGGCCTGGCGATCCCGCTCGTGATCGCGATCAGCACATCGCTCGGAGCGCGGAACGGCCTGCTCGTCAAGGACCGGATCGCCCTCGAACGGGCGCGCGAGCTGCAGGTCGTGATCTTCGACAAGACTGGCACCCTGACCAAGGGTCAGCCGGTGCTGGCTTCGATCGCGGCGAGCGACGGCGACGAGGCAGCGCTTCTCCGACTAGCCGCTGCCGTCGAGGCGGACTCCGAGCATCCCCTGGCCAAGGCGATCGTCGACGGCGCCCGCCGGCGGGGCATCGAAGCCGCGCCGGCTACGGGGTTCGAGGCTCTGGCGGGTCGAGGAGCCAGGGCCAAGATCGATGGGCGAGAGGTCGCGGTCGGCGGTCCGCGCCTCCTCGCCGATCTCGGCCTCGAGCCCATCGCCGACACCGACGCCTGGGCACGTGAAGGTCAGACGGTCCTCCACGTCGTCGCCGATGGCCGCGTGCTCGGTGCTTTGGCAGTCGAGGATGAGATTCGGCCGGAGTCGGCGGAGGCCGTCAAGGGCCTCCACGTTCTCGGGCTGCGGGTCGCGATGATCACCGGTGACAGTCAGGCCGTTGCGGACTCGGTCGCGCGGCGGCTCGGGATCGACGAGATCGCCGCCCAGGTCCTGCCCGCCGACAAGGCCGCCGCCGTGAAGCGATTCCAGGAAGGCGGCCGGAAGGTTGCGATGGTCGGCGACGGGGTCAATGATGCTCCGGCGCTCGCGACGGCCGATGTGGGGATTGCCATCGGCGCGGGCACGGACGTGGCGGTCGAGTCGGCCGGGATCGTCCTGGTCCGGAGCGACCCACGCGACGTGGTCGGCGCGATCGAGCTCTCGCGAGCGACCTACCGAAAGATGATCCAGAACCTTGCCTGGGCGACCGGCTACAACCTGGTCGCGATCCCGGTCGCCGCCGGAGTCCTCGTGCCGTTGGGGATCGACCTGCCGATGGCCGTTGGGGCGATCGCGATGAGCGTGTCGACGATCGTTGTCGCCGCGAACGCGCAGCTACTGCGGGGGCTGCGTCTGCGCCCCGTGCCGGTCGAACCAAAGCAACCCGTCCCTCAGCCAGCTTGAAGGAGACCTGATGAACGAGCAATCGATGACCGAGGCGACCGACCTGGTCTGTGGCATGACGGTCGACATCAACCAGGCCACTGCCGCCGGGCTCACGGTGGAATACGAGGGCACGAGCTACTACTTCTGCGGTAGGGGCTGCATGCTCGAGTTCCGCGACGACCCTGGTACCTATCTCGATGCGAGCCACATCCCGTCGATGTAGGTCGGTGCCGGCGCTGAGGTCGTGAGCGCGCCTGACAGGTGTTGGGCGCGCGATAGCAACCTACGACATGCCGATCGAGGGCCGCGATGAGTGGCTCGCCGCGGCGAGGCGGCTGGCGTGAGAGCCCGCCGCCCCGTCGGACGCGCCACGGACCGTGAGGTCAGGGTCGTGGCCGCGGTCCTCGCCGCCGGATCGGAGAAGGCAGCCGCCCACCGCCTGGGCCTGTCGCACTCAACCGTCAAGCACCACTTGGCGAACGCCCGATCCAAGGTCGGGGCGGAGACGACGGCGCAGCTCGTTTGGATCCTGGCACCGCGTCTGCCCGGGCCCGAAGACATCGCGCAGCCGGACGATGGCGTACCTGGTTCTTATCTCCGCGATGGACCGGCCTCGAGGCCCCATACTCCCGAAATCGGAGGGAGGCACGGGAACCTGCAGTTCCCACCCGCGCGGCGTCCCCACACGGTCGCCAAGACCGTCGCGCAGGGCCAATGGCGAGCCCCGCCCGCCGTCGCCGGGCACGCACGTGCCCGTGGAGGTTCCCGTGTCGTTGATGGCAGTCGCATTCCCGATCCTTCCCGGCAAGACCGGCGAATGGCGCACCTGGATGGAGGAGCTGAACAGCACGCATCGGGAGGACTTCGTCGCCTCCCGGCGAGCGGCCGGCGTTCACGAGCGCACCTTCCTGCAGTCGACGCCGATGGGCGATCTCGTGATCGTGACCCTCGAGGGTGACGAGCCGGGCCGAGCATTCGGCAAGATGATGAGCGCCGACGACGAGTTCACCCGGTGGTTCACGGGACGAGCACAGGAGATCCACGGCGTCGACCTTTCGGTTCGGCCGACCGGTTCGCCGTCCGAGCTCGTCGTGGATACCGACCCGGTGGCCGTCCACACCAGCTGACCGAAGACCCCGCGCTCATTAGCAACCGCGATGCCGGCCGTAGAGCCCGGCTGGTTTGCCATCGACGGCAGAGGAGATCCGCGGCCCTGGCCCACTGACCGACGCGGCGCCGGTCAGCCGACGCCGACATCCGCAACACTCACCGAGGCCGGGCCACGTGCCCGGCCTCGGTGTGATCGCCGCTGGTGCCCGCGCGTCGCAACCGGCCTCCGTCGCACGCTGTAGCCCGCCGTAGGAGAACGGTCCCCACCGCCGGCAAGCGCAAGAGCATGGCCCAAACGGCCGAATAGCAATCGCGGAACGCCGCCCGCACGCTTGGGGGCATGACGGCGCGCTGGTCCGATCCACACCGACTCCCGGGTCCCCCCGCCGGGTACGTCCGCGCCGTCAGCCGCGGAGTGGCTCGATGAACGAGGTCGAGCTCGTCCTCGCGTTCCTCTCGGGCGTGGTCACCGGCGTCCTCCTCGACCGCTGGGTCCTCCCGCCGCTCGTGGACCTCTGGATCGCTCGAATGCGTCGGCATGGGCGATGAGCGGCGTGACGATGATGCAGAGCACCGCCGGGCCGACGACTACTCCTCGGCCCGGATCGGCGCCGCGGCCGCGCTCACGATCGTCCTCGTCGTGCTCCTCGTCCTCGATGTCGCGGTCCCCGGTTACGACATCTCGCCCGAAGTTCTCCTGCCCCTTCTCGGCGCGATCCTCGCCCTCCTGGGGCTCGAGGCCTCGGCCCTGTGGAGGGGCGTGAGATGACGACCGTCACAGCGCTCCTGACCAACAAGGCCTACGGCTACCCGACACGGGGTGCCCGGCGACGCCGGAAGCCGACGATCCTGGCCTGCCTCCACCAGACCGCCAACGCCAAGGCGACCGCGATCCAGGAGCGCAACTACGCCAACCGGACAGGCTCCGCTGGACCCTCGGCCACGGCCTACATCGATCGCGACGGCACGATCGTCCGAGCCATCGACCCGCTCAAGTACGCCGCCTGGTGCCAGGGCGACGTCGCGCATCCCGACACGAAGATCCCCACGATCGCCGCAGCCGTCGCCTCAGGCGTGAACCTGAACGAGTGGGTGCACGAGTCGATCGAGTGCTCGGGCGCCGGACCTGAGCCCTTCACCGACGCCCAGTTCGAGAGCGTCGCCCGGCTCGTCGTGGCGGCGCACAAGGCGACGAGGCTCCCGATCAATCGCAGCACGGTGGTCGTCCACGCCGACATCAACAGCGTGAGCCGGCGCAGTGACCCCTGGCCGCCGGCCACCCGCGAGGCGCGGATCAAGCGCGTGATCACCAGAGCGAACGCGATCCTGAAGCCGCCGATCGTGACGGTCACGGTGAAGGTGGGCGACAGCCTGAGCGCGATCGCGTCCGCGCACTCGCTGACGCTGAAGGCGCTGCTGGCCTTCAGCGAGAACGCGAAGTACCGCGCCAACCCGGGGCTCATCCACCCGGGCGACATCGTCCGCGTGAAGTGACGGGAGGATCCATGGACACCCAACCGGGTACGATCTTCGGCCGCGAACCGGCGATGGTCGTCGCCCTCGTCCAGGCGGTCATCGCCCTGGTCGTGGCCTTCGGTCTGTCCCTCGCACCCGACCAGATCGGCGCGATCCTCGCGGTCACCGCGGTGATCCTGGGGCTCATCACGCGCAGCCGGGTGAGCCCGGCGTGAGAGATGGGTACCTGCGAGGCTCGCTTTCGCGGACGCCGACCGCTCGCCAGGTCGACGTCCTGGCGGCCTTCGTCGCGGCGGGCGGTTCTGTCTCCGAGGCGGCGGCGCTAGTCGGTATCCGGCCGAGCACAGCGAAGCGCCACCTGGCGGACCTGCGCGCGCGGTCGGGGCTTACCACCGAGCAGCTGATCTACCGCGGCCGGGCCGGGGGTTGGCTTCTCGTGCCTAGCCTGGACACAGACTGATCCAGCTCCCAGGTGTCTGAGCCGCCGTCGGCCTGGACGTGATGCCACCACGAGTTCGGCGAGCCAGCTTCCACCAACCCGTCAGAAGCGCGTGGCGAAGTCAGAGCCGACCGGCTGCGGCGGTTCGGACGAATTCGGCGACGATCGGATTGAAGATATTCGGGCGCCGGATGTCGGGGCGATGGCCGAGGCCGTCAAGCAGCCGCAGTCTGGCATTCGGTATGGCGGCGGCGACTGCCCGGACGGCGTCGAGATGGACCGTCCGATCGGCGGTTCCGTGGACCACGAGAGCGGGACACCTAACCGCTCCGAGGCGCCCGGGCGCATCGTCCCAGTCCAGTTCGGTGGCCTGTTGAACGAGCATGGCGTGATCGCCCTCGAGGGCGATCGCCACGACCTCGTCGATCGTGCGCTCGGAATCGGGTTCCGAGAACACGTTCGAGATAAACCAGGGCACGAAGCGATCGTATTCGGTGCGCCAGTTCGGCTCGGGGGATTGTTCGTCGTCCTCCGTGGCCCATCCAACGACGGCGCCCGGTACATCCATGGGCGGCGCGACGAGTACGAGGCCGCTAACGCGCGTCGGGTGCGTGACGGCGAGGAGCACCGCGATGTGTGTCCCGAGCGAGGCCGCCACGACGGACGCGACGGGCGTGTTGGTCGCGTCGAGAACCGACAGCGCGTCTGCAGCGTGGTCATCGAAGCGATAACCGGACGCCGGGTGGTCACTGTCTCCGGACCCTCGCGCGTCATAGGTAATCACTCGGAACTGATCACGCAAGCCGTCGACCTGGTGGCGAAGGACGCGGGAATCGACGAAGTTCCATGTCGGGACGAACAGGACTGTCTGCGGACCGTCCCCATATCGTCGCCAACTGATCCGGACTTGCCCGCTGGTCGCGACGCCAACCTCGTCAGCGTCGGGACGATCCAGGAGCGACGGAGCCTCCATCACAATGGCCTCCTCGTTCAGCTTCAGACCACCTCGGGATCGTCGTTGGCAATGCCGTTTGAAGGCGGACTGAAACAGTGATCGCGGCGCTGTGGGCTCTCAAAGTAGCAACTCAAAGAGCGGTCCTCTGGGGGCGTGTCGAGAGTATGCGGCACGAGGTCTGGTCGTCACCGCAGGGATTCCTCACCTGGGCAACGGTACGTGTTTGGCCCCCGAGGCGTAGCACCGCAGGCGAATAGACCGCAGCGTCGCCCTCGACGACCGCATCGCGGAGCAGCTCGTCCCGGAACGCGTCGGCCAGGTCCTTGGTGCTCGATCGCTTTCGCGATCAACCCTCGGGCGACGAGCGTCTTGCCCAGTCCCACCTCGTCCGCGACCAGGAACCGCTTGGTCTGGCGCGGTCCGTAGAGCTGGTCGAACACATATGCGACGGTCTTGCGCTGGAAGTCCTTGAGTCCCTCCAGGACAGGCTCTCGGTGTGGCCGATGACGCGATCGATGCCGATTCGGTCCGTGCGACCGCGCAGCTCGACGAGGAACTCCACGTTGCCCCCGAACGCGGCATCGGTCGCATTGGCCGAGCCGGTCCAGACATGGGTCCGCTCGCCGACCTCCGCCACGAACAGCTTCGCGTGCAGGCCGCGCAGCTCCACGCCCGGCCGGACGGCGGTCGCCTCCGTGGTCGCGGGATCGGGCGCTTCACGGGCGTCCCCATCTGCCTCGGGCATCACGGGGGCCTCGGAGTCGCCGCTCAGGATGAGCGTCTCGTGCATCGTCGCGAGGGCGACAGATCCCAGGGCATCGAGCGATTCGGGGCGCGAGACGAGCACGTCCGTTCCGCTCCGGCCACCCGCGAGACGCTGGAGGCATCCCTGCGTGAGGAATGGCGAGACCACGAGCATCCGGTCGACCTTCCGCGGAAACGGCCACGACCGGGTCGCGTCTATGCCGAAGGCCCAGAGCTGGTAGGAGTCAAAGTCCGCTGGCAGCTCGAACCGCACCCCGTTTAGTTCGTCCGCGAGGGCCTCGATGTCGCGCGCCAGCCCGTCGGTGACGGGCTCTCGCGTCATCGCCGGCAGCGCGCGCAGGAACCGCGCGATGGGCTCGTTGGCGTCCCAACCCCGGCTCCCGGGCGCGCCGTCGAGGCGCAGAACCGTGTCCCACGAGCGGTCGAACGTGAGGTTCCGGCTGAGCACCAACAGCCGATAGCGAAGCTGTTGCCCCGCGGTCTCGCGGTAGCGGATGACCCACACCTTGGGGTGGAAGATCGCGCCGGGCGACGGCGGCACGACCTCATGGATCGATTGCTCCACATAGGTCAGGATCGGCTGGTAGTTCGAGGGCAGGGCGATGGCGCCTGCCTGGCAGAAGATGTCGATGCGCTCCGCATTGCGCCGGACCGCGTCGAGGAGGGCAACCGGGTCGGCCGTCGAGCGGCCGTCCGATGCCTCCCGGTCCAGGAGCGCGAAGCCGACGGGTGCGGTCAGCAGTGCCGTCAGGTCGAGCGTGTACGTCGTGCCGATTGCGCGGTCGAGCCCGAATCCGGCCGGCGGTCGGAGCGCGTCGAGGAGGAGCTGGCGGCCTTCGGGCTCAAGCATCGGCGTCCTCGTCGTGCCGTCGCGTCCCACGCTGGATATCCCACAGGATCCGTCGCACGTTCTCCCAGCGGTAGTCGAGCCTGCCGGTGCTTGATGCCTCGCCCCAGTTCTCCAGCGGGCGCCGGTGGTCAAGGCGCGCCAAGCCCCGCTTCAGCGATCGTTCGCGCTCATGAATCAGCTGCCGCGCCGCGCGATCCTCCGCCAGACCCGCGCGACGGTGGAGTGCGACGTCCAGCCACTGCTCCACGAAGCGGCGGGTCCGAAGCGGGATTCGACGCCCACGGCGGGCCATCACATCCCAAACGCCGGTGAGATCCCAACGGGCCAGGCGTGCGTCGTGCGCCGTCATCTCTTCCGACCACTGGGCCAGCATCTCGCGGTACAACGCCGGCAGTCGCTCGCGTGCCGTCATCCCCGCGGCCACCGACGCGTCCGAGAGCATCACGTTGTAGAGGAGGTAGGCGCCGCGGATGACCAGCGAGAACAGTTCACCGTCCTCCAGGTCACGTCGCAGGTCCGGGGCGAGCGACTCCCGCGCGGGGTGCTCCCACGGGGCGTTCACCTTGTCCACGCGGGTGCTGTCCGTCGCGAACACCGCGAGCAGGGTGCGTCGCTCCTCGGTCGCGATGCGCTCGTGCAGGTAGTCGGCCTCCGGGCGCGTCAGCTCGAACGTGGCCTTGGTCATCAAGTCGGGTGGTGCCGGCGGCAGGGCGGCGTGCCATGCGCGAGGGGATGCCTCCAGGAGCTCGCCGTCGTCCGAGCGACGCAGCGTCCGATCAGCCTTATAGCTTCCGTCGAGTGACGCAATGTAGCTGCCGTAGGATCCGCCGAACCGGAAGATGGCCAGCACCCGGAGCGCCGTCCAGTACAACTCACTGGGTGGGCGGAGGAGAGCCTCGCGGGCCGTGCTGCCGATCACTCCCTCGCTCTCGCCACCCGCCAGCAGCGCCCGGACGAGGTCCGCCTGGACCTGCCGAGCACGACGGTCAAACTGGGCCGACGGGACGCGTTCCTGCTCCAGTCGGAGGAATACCCAAGGGATGAACAGCAGGTAGCGCGCCCGCGTCTGCAGCGTGCTGGTTCCGGGGAAGAAGTGGTCCGCGAAGCCGTCACGGATCACCCCAATGCCAAGCTCGTCGAGCGTCCCCTTCTCGCGGAAGAGATTCACAATCTCGAGCATCTGCCGGCGCTGCTGTTCGGAGTGGTCGAGCCACCCGAATGCGGAGGTCATCGTGTCGAGTCGTGCTTCGACGGCATCCGGCCGATCGGCGGCGGGGCCATCACGGGTGCGCTCACGCGGACTTGGACAGGCGAAAGTATGTGCGGCTGCCGATGTCGCGGCCGTCGACCTGGTAGCGACCGGAGCCCCACGGCTCGGGTCGCGTCATCACCACGTACCACACCAACTGGCCAAAGAACAGCGCTGAGCGCTGGTAGTCCTGCCGCGCGGCGATGGCATAGATCGGCTCGAACGGGGTGCCGGTCCAATCGCTCCCCGGGAGCCAGCCCGCCGTCGCGATCTCCGCTCCACTCGCGTCGATGAGGTCGTTGATCCGCGCGACCATCGCCTCGAAGTCGGCTTCCGAGAGCCTGCCACGCAGCAAGTCGAACTCTTGTCGGAAGGGAACTTGCTCGATCACCCGGCCGGTCTCGATGTCGATCAACATCCGAAGCTCCTACTGCTCGGTGCTGAACTTGTCGTGGATGCGCTGCACGACGACCTCGGGCGTGGCTCGGCTACTCACGCGACCGCCCACAGCTCGCTCAGCACCTCGGCCTGCTCGAGGACCAGCTCCGTCGCCCGGGCCTGCTTGTCAGGCGGGTAGCCGTGCTTGCGCAGGATCCGCTTGACGAGGACCCGGAGCTGGGCGCGGACGTTCTCGCGGACGGTCCAGTCGATCGTGACGTTCGCGCGAACCTGCTCGGTCAGCTCCCGCGCGATCGCGAGGAGTTCGCGCTCGCCCAGCACCGCGACCGCGCTGTCATTGGTCTCGAGGGCGTCGTAGAAGGCGAGCTCGTCATCGGTGAGCCCGAGCGCCTCGCCGCGGGCTGACGCCTGGCGGATGTCCCTGGCGAGCGCGATCAGCTCCTCGATCACCTGGGCCGTCTCGATCGCGCGGTTCTGGTAGCGGCGCAGCGCCTGCTCGAGGAGGTCGGCGAAGGAACGTGCCTGGACGACGTTCCGCCGGCTCCGGGACTTGATCTCGCCCGCCAGCAGCTTGCGGAGCAGCTCGACCGCGACATTGCGCTGCGGCAGGCCCCGGACCTCGGCCAGGAACTCGTCGGACAGGATCGAGATGTCGGGCTTCCGCAGACCGGCCGCGGCGAAGATGTCGATGACCTCGTCGGACACGATGGCCTGGCTCACGATCTGGCGGATCGCGTGGTCGAGTTGCTCGTCGGTCTTCCGTTCGCCTGTGACGTTCTTGGCGAGGACCGCACGGACCGCCTGGTAGAAGCCGACGTCGTCGCGGATCGCAATCGCCTCGTCGGCCGGGACGGACAGGGCGAACGCCGCCGAGAGTTCGGTGACGCCCTGCAGGAGCCGCGGCTTGCCGTCCTCCTGGGCGAGGATGTGCTCCTGCGCGGCGGGGAGCAGCGAGAGCCGTTCCTCGGCATCCCCGGTGACCCAGGCGCCGTGGTCGAAGCCGTGGAACAGGCCGGCACAGATCTCGTGCTTCTCGAGCATCACCGCCACCGCTTCGGCCTGGTCGATCGCGGCCCTGCCGGTCCCGCCAGACTCCGTGTACGCCGCGAGGGCCTTGCGCAGCTCGTCGGCGATCCCGAGGTAGTCGACGACGAGGCCACCCGGCTTGTCGCGGAAGACCCGGTTCACCCGCGCGATCGCCTGCATCAGGCCGTGGCCGCGCATCGGCTTGTCGAGGTACATCGTGTGCAGGCTCGGGGCGTCGAAGCCGGTCAGCCACATGTCCCGCACGATCACGACCCGGAACGGGTCCGCTGGGTCGCGGAACCGCGCGGCGAGCGCCTCGCGCCGGGGCTTGTTGCGGATGTGGTCCTGCCAGTCGAGCGGGTCCGAGGCCGATCCGGTCATCACGACCTTGAGCGCGCCGTCGTCGTCGCCCGCCCCGACCCACGCGGGCCGGAGCGCGGCGATCTCGCGGTACAGGTCGACCGCGATTCGCCGGCTCATCGTCACGACCATGGCCTTGCCGTCCATCGTGGCGAGGCGGTCCTCGAAGTGGGCGACGAGGTCGGCGGCGACGAGGCTGACGCGGCGCTCGGCCCCGACGAGGGCCTCGAGCTGCGCCCAGCGGCTCTTGAGCTGCTCCTTGCGGTCGACCTCCTCGCCCTCGGTGACCTCCTCGAACGCGGGGTCGATCTTGGGGCGCTCGGCCTCGGCGAGCGCGAGCTTCGCGAGCCGGCTCTCGTAGTAGATGGGGACGGTGGCACCGTCGCGGACGGAGCGCTCGATGTCATAGACGCTGATGTAGTCGCCGAACACCGAGCGCGTGTTGGCGTCGGAGAGCTCGATCGGCGTGCCGGTGAAGCCGATGAACGACGCGCCAGGCAGCGCGTCGCGCAGGTGCCGGGCGAAGCCGTCGATGAAGTCGTACTGGCTCCGGTGCGCCTCGTCCGCGATGACCACGATGTTCCGCCGGTCGGACAGGACCGGGTGGGTGTCGCCTCGCTCGTCGGGCAGGAACTTCTGGATCGTCGTGAACACGACCCTGCCCGAGCCGACGGCGAGCTTCGCGCGCAGGTCGGCGCGGTCCTGCGCCTGAACCGGCTCCTGGCGCAGGAGGTCGTGGCAGCGAGCGAACGTCCCGAACAGCTGGTCGTCGAGGTCGTTGCGGTCGGTCAGGACCACGAGCGTCGGGTTGGCCATCGCTGGCTCAAGGACGATCCGACCGGCGTAGAAGGCCATGGTGAGGCTCTTGCCCGACCCTTGTGTATGCCAGATGACGCCCACGCGGCGATCGCCCGGCTCCCCGCCCGGGTTCGAAGGTGTCTCGTAGCGCCCGTGCGCCTCCGCCGCGCGAAGGTGCGGGGCCGTGAGCGCGCCGGTCGCCCGGATCGTCTCCTCGACCGCGGCATTGACGGCGTGGAACTGGTGGTACCCGGCGATCTTCTTGGCGATAGACCCGCCGCCCGCGTCCTCGAACACGACGAAGTGACGCAGCAGGTCGAGGAACCGGCGGCGCTCGAAGACGCCCTCAAGCAGCACGCGGAGCTCGGGCATCGCTGCGGGCGCGTCGGCCGTGCCCTCGATCGTCCGCCACGGCTTGAACCACTCCTCGCCTGCGCCGAGGGCGCCGATTCGGGCGGTGGTCCCGTCGGAGGTTACCAGGACCGTGTTGGCCTCGAACAGCGCCGGGATCTGGGCCTGGTAGGTCACCAGTTGGCGGTAGGCGGTGTGGATCGTCGCCTGCTCGTCGGCAGGGTTCTTGAGCTCGATGACCGCGACCGGGAGGCCGTTGAGGAAGAGCACGATGTCCGGCCGGCGCTCGTGGCCGCCGTCGACCACCGTGAACTGGTTGACCGCGAGCCAGTCATTGGCCGCCGGCTGGTCGAAGTCGACGACCCGGGCCTGGGCGCCCGCGATCGAGCCATCGGACCGACGGTACTCCACCGTGACGCCGTCCACGAGCATCCGGTGGAGCGCCCGGTTGCGCTCGATGAGCGTCGGTCCGGCCAGCCGGGTCAGCTTGCGGAAGGCGTCGTCCACGGCCGCGGCCGGCAGCCCGGGGTTGAGTCGCGCGAGCGCGGCTCGCAGGCGCCGCTCAAGGATGACGTCGCGGTACCCGGGATCCGACCGCTCCGCAGCTGCCGTCCCGGCCGCGATCTCCGAACCGTGGAGGACCGACCAGCCGAGCCTGCCGAGGACGGCAAGCGCCGCCTCCTCGACGATCGACTCGGTGAACGAGCCGCTCACGGTGCGCCCGCCGCGCGGTCGGCCGCGCCCATGGCGATCCGGACGGCCTCGACGGCCTCGTTGCGCAGCCGGGCGACCGCGTCCGCGCCAAGGCCCGACCCGAGGAACCGGGCGTAGTACGCCGGCCCGTCGTTCCCGGGGTCGGCGAACCGCTCGCGGACGCGCGCGAGGGCGTCGCTGACGAGGGCATCCCCGATCACCGGGCTCGCGGCGATCGCACGGCCGGCGCCGCCCGGCCCATCGGGACAGTTGAGGAGTGTGTAGACGAGGTCGTACGCGTCCTTGTCGTGGTGGCGATCGACGAAGGCGCGGATCTTGAGCGTGACGAAGGGCGCCAGCTCGGCGACGCGGACCTGGACGCGCGACAGCCCGCCTCCGTCGAGCCTCTCTGCCTCGATCTCGACGAGCCGGTGGTCTGCTGGCAGCAGGCGGACCCCGGCGACGTTGAACGCCTGGAAGCGCGAGCCGGCCCCGGACCTCGGACGGAAGTTCCGGCCCTCCGGAACCGTGTCCGTGTCGCACAGGAACTCGAGCACGAGATCGCGCCCGTCCACCGTCCGCCGCCAGCGGAACTCGGGGTCGCCCTCGTTCGGCGCCTGCCTGAAGCCGCTGTCGCGGAGGTTCCGCTCGAGCGTCTCGTAGCCGGTGGCGTCGAACCCGTCCACGGCGAATGCCACCGCGAGGTCCACGTCGCGCGAGCCCACATGGGCCGGCGTCGGCGGAACGATGGGGCCCACGAGATAGCGCGGCACGAGCCCGCCGACGAGGTAGAGGGACCTACCCCAGAATCCTGCGTCCCCGATCACCGTGACCAGCGCGCGCTCGCACAGCTCCGTTCCGAGCGCGTCGTAATCGCCGGCGGAGAGGGTCATCAGAACCCGAACACCTGGCTGCGGTACTCGCGCGCCTGCTCGGCGCCCCGCCGAGGATCCCGAAGGGCATCGAGATACACGCGCGTCTCGGCCGCCAGCCATACGCCCTCGACCTCGCGCCTGAACCGGAGCTCCGCGTCGTCGGGCCCCTGAACGAACACGATGTTGGCCCCTTCCTCCACGAGTCGCGCATCGGCGGCGGCGGCAATCTCCGCCGGGGTGCGCGCCGCCTCCACGCGGACCTCGGTCACAAGCACCGACGTGAGGACGGCGACGCGACGCGCTGCGGCGGCGACGCCGGTCACGGCGTGGGCCAGAGCATGCTTCGTCAGCCGCGAAGAGACCTCACGTGTCCCGTCGCCACGCAGCAGCGCGTACGCCGGCGTCCGCCGCTCCCGCGGCTCGACGGCCTCTTCCGCCCACAGGTCCAGGAGGGCTGCGGCGGAGGCCACCCGACGCGTCTTGCGCGGCCCCCGGCCGTCTGCTGCGAGCACCGTCATCCGCTCGAGCCGGGAGAACACGCGGTGGGCGAGCGCGCTCGAGACCCCGGCGCGCTCCGCCATCGCATCGAGCGTCCAAGCCCGCTCCGGCTCGAGGATGAGCGCCTGGGCGATGAGCCCGGCCTTGCCGGCGAGGCGCGGCGACGCGGGGACGCCCGGCGCCGAGGCGATCACGGCCCCGGCGGTGAACGACGCGGACCGCGCGAGCGACCCCGTGCGGACGTGGAGACCCGGCAGGTCGATCGCGGCGTTGCCCGCGGCGTCGACGTATGCGATGCCGTGCGCCTCGAGGATCTCGCGCGCGATCGAGGTGGTCGTCTTGGCGACGACCAGGAGCGGCTCGGATCTGCTCGCGTTGCCCGCCTCGATCGCATGTGCGATCACGGGGTCGACGTGGGCCTTCTGGTCGACCCTCAGGACGAGGCTCGCGTCAGAGAACCGGAGGCTGCCGTCGTCCGTGGATCCGGGCAGCGCGTCACCGATCATCGGGGCGCCGGGGAGCGCCCGCAGCAGGGTGACGGCCCACGCGGCCAGTCCTTCGTTCTTAACAGAAGTGGCGTTCTTCACACTGCCTGTAAAGATAGGGCAGAGTGTAAAGATGTCAAGGCTGCCCGCGCGGCGAAGCGCCCATCGCGGCGGCCGAATGAGGGACCATCGGTTCGCGGACCGAGGAGCTTCACGGGAGTCGAGCCTAGGCGGGCTCCGGGTCGGGCGATGGACCGGCCGAGCCGTCGCCACCGGTGCGACCCAGCAAGTACAGTCCGAGGGCGGCCGTAAGTACAGCCATCAAGGCGAGATATGCCTTCGGCCCCTGGTCCTCCGCCGGATCAAGCAGACCGTGGGCCGTGTTGTTGCGGATGTTCAAGCCGCGTGACCTGGTGAACACGGCGTCGAGGGTCTGGCTCGTTTCCTCCCCCAGAAACTTGATGACCGTAGGGTCTCCCAGGAGGACACCAAGCGTCGCGACCTGGAGACCCTGGTCCTCCACAAGCCGCCGGACGTTCGCGCTGAGACCTAGGCCGATCCTGCGGATGCCCCTCTCGAACTGCGGGACTAGCACGTGCACGGCTGTCCAGTAGTCGCCATCCTCGAACGCGCGGACGCCGGAGGCTGCACCCGCGGCCAGACGCGCGTCCCCGGTCTGGATTGCCGCAACTACCGCATCCGCAGACCAAGCGCCGCTTTCCCGCAACATGCCGATCAGGTGCATCGCCAGGGCAGCGTTCATCTGCACCTCATGGCTCAGGAAATCGAGCAGGTAGGCCTCGTCGCGTTCGACGTCGTTCTTCGGAGGAGACGAGATGCGGCCCTCAGTCTCAATGGTGAACCGCGATCCGAGCCACTGAAGCGGGTGCTCCTGCCTGGCGGTGTCGAACCGACCCTTGATCGCGCTCCAGTGCGGCCAGACGCCCAGAATGAGTGGCAGTCGCAGGAGGCCGCCATCATCTTTCGCAATCCGCTCGGCGGCATCATCGTGGGCCTGCCGGAAGACCTCATTCGAGATGCTCACCTCGGCCCCGACCTCCTGCAACTCGCCCTCCCCTTGGATCGCTGCATCTGCCAGCCGATCCTTCAGCCGCTGCACGGCTGGACCGTTTCCGACTCTCTCATACGCTTGGATCGCGTCTCGCACCAGCGCAACCTGAACAAGCCAGCCATCCGCGACCCTCGCGTCGGCTTCGCGCTCACACGCCTCGGCGTACAGGCTGCGCGCGCTGTGAGCGAGGTCGCCGCGGCCGAGCGCGGCGGCTATCGCCTCCGCCGACTCCAGGAGCGTCTTCTCGCGATGCGAGTCGCCTCGGGCTTGGTCAGCGGCTTCGATCAGCGCCTGAACAGTCGCTACCGACTCGTCCGCGCGTTCTTGCGCCAGGCGGCCAAGCGCGTGAGCCAGCGACCAGACATAGCCTCCACCCGGCTCCTTGATCGCCGACCTCACCTTGGCCAGGAGAACGTCCGCTGTCTCCGCCCGCTCGAAGTTCAGCGCGATTGATAACTCCGCCGCACGCGCGAGATACCGCGCAGCGGTCATGTGCTGCACCGCGTCGTCGGGGTTCGACCCGAGCCCAGCCCTGCGGTAAGCCTGGATCGCAGCCTGCGCATCGGGGTAGCTTCGGCGATGGCACCAGAGGAAGTCGCCGTAACGGGCGCGCGCGTCGTCGCGCTTCGTAGCCTTCGACCGACCTCCCAGGTAACCGAAGACGCTCGCTGGGAACGACCGGACGTAGGGCGGGAACGCGCTCCCGTCCATCTCAATCATCGGCCCCAGTGGTATGCCACCCCAGCGCTCGTGCGGGACGTCGTGCAGGTGCAGCTGGCAGACCAACCCGTCCACAATTGCCAGGATGCCGACGGCGTCGCGCGTGGCCCGCTCCGCATCGCCACGGGCAGCGAGGGCAGTCCCCAGCGAGCGCAAGTCGCCCGGCTCATGCTGCTCAACCTCGTCCGCGAGGGACACTGCGCTCTCGACATCGCCAGCCGCGAACTCACTCGGCATCTCGTCGAACAGCATTCTGGGGCCCGTCATGGGGCGACTTCAAACTCGCCCAAGAGAAGGCGGGGCAGAAGCGCGTCACGCATCGCGCTGAGGATCTCGGTTTCATCGATGGCGAGGGCCGCACGCTCCAGGAGTGGACTTACGGCCACGGAGAACGACTGCAGCGCCCAATCGTCGGGAACGACAATCGGCGTTGCGGCGACCAGCGCCGGCCGAACCGCCGGATAGGCTCCGCCGTCGGCGAGGTGCGCGAGCGCGTCTATGTTCACGCGTGCGGTGGCCGCCAGATAGACGAAGGCGGCGTCCCGGGGCTGCTTTGGCCGCATTTGCGCGAACCCAGTGCTTCCAGTTAGCCCGTCCCGCATCACCAACGCGTACGAGCCGTTCCCCGGGCGAACGGTGCCGACGATTGTGTCGCCAGGCCGAAGGATCCGTTGAGCTCGGCTTGGCGCCTCATCAGCAGGGTAGTCAGTGACAGCCCCGATCCTTCCCCACTTCGTCCCGGATAGGTCGATGTAGCGATGCACCGAAGGCCGGTTACGACTCGGCCACACCTCGGGATTGAGGTCAGCGAGATCCCCGAGGGCCCCACTTGGCCAGTCATCCGCCCCTGATGCCTGGGGACTGTCGAAGTCAACGAACCAGGACCGGTAGAGGGTCCGTGCTGTCGACTCGAGCGTGTCGCTCAGCCTGAGGTTGAGCTCGATTTTGTCGTCGAGGGCCCCGAGAGCATCGGCGATCTCGCGCTGGTCGGCGATCGGTGGAAGGGCGATGTGGAATGCCTTCACCTCCGGGAAGTAGATCGTTTGGTGTGTCGTGCCGCTCGCGAACATCGCGAAACTGTCGCGCTCGGCGAGGAGCACGTACTTGAGGAACCGCGGATCCAGGCCCGGCGAACACACCCAGTTCACGAAGTCCTGACTCGTCGCCATCGGCCGACCCATCGTGACGACGTATCCAATTGACGCGGTGCGCGAAAGACACACAGTCCCGGCAGGGAGCACACGGGCAGAGGAGTTGTCGATTCCGGCCTGGGCCACATGTTGTTCCGTGTCGGCAAGAGTCCTGCCGTGGTTCGCTGTCGCGTCACTGATGCCGATCCAAGGGATGTCGCCGTCCCAGTACTCCGGATGGCGGCGGCTGGGCGTGTGGCCGCTCTCCAGACGGGCGACTTCAGTCAGCAACTCCCAGCGCCATCCCTCCGGAAGGGGCCGATCGGGCTTGCCAACGCTGAGCGAGTATCGGCCGGGTATGACGCCGGTCGTGGCGGGCCGCCCGCCAGTGGTGGTCGGGCCCCGCCTACCCACCGAAGCCGAGCTCGCGGAGGTTCGCCTCAATGGCCGCGTCGAGCCGACGACCCTCGGCCGCTTGCTCGCGCAACGTCGCCGTCAGTCGTCTCATTCTGTCCTCGAACGGCTCATCGTCCCCGTCGGCTTCGGCGGCCCCGACGTAGCGACCAGGCGTCAGCACGTGGCCGTGGCCGCGGATGTCCTCGAGGGTGGCGGACCGGCAGAAGCCGGGCTCGTCCGCGTACTCGGCGGCGCCGGCGTCGCCGCGCCACGCGTGGTAGACGCCGGCGATGCGCGCGATCTCGTCGTCGTCCAGCTCCCGATGGGTCCGGTCCACGAGTGAGCCCAGCTTGCGGGCGTCGATGAACAGCGTCTCACCCCGCCGGTCGCGGAACCGGCCGTTGCGCTTGTCGCGGGCGAGGAACCAGAGGCAGACCGGGATCTGGGTGGAGTAGAACAGCTGGCCCGGCAACGCGACCATGCAGTCGACGAGGTCGGCCTCGACGATGTTCTTGCGGATCTCGCCCTCGCCTGAGTGCGGCGAGCTCATCGACCCGTTCGACAGCACGAAGCCCGCGATCCCGCCGGGCGCGAGGTGGCTGACGAAGTGCTGGACCCAGGCGAAGTTGGCGTTGCCAGTCGGCGGCGTGCCGTAGACCCAGCGGCGGTCGTCCTTGAGCAGGTCGCCGCGCCAGTCCGAGTCGTTGAACGGCGGGTTGGCGAGGACGTAGTCGGCCTTGAGGTCAGGGTGGCGGTCGTTGTGGAACGTGTCGCCATGGCCGATCTGGGCGTCGATGCCGCGGATGGCCAGGTTCATCATCGCGAGCCGCCAGGTGGTGTAGTTGGACTCCTGGCCGTAGATGCTGATGTCGCCGATGCGCCCGGCGTGGGCCTCGATGAACCGCTCGCTCTGGACGAACATGCCGCCGCTGCCGCAGCAGGGGTCGTAGACGCGGCCCTTGTACGGGGCGAGCATCTCGACCAGCACCCGGACGACGTGGCGCGGCGTGTAGAACTGGCCGCTCTGCTTGCCCTCGGCGGACGCGAACTGGGCGAGGAAGTACTCGTAGACGCGGCCCAAGGTGTCCTTGGCCCGATCGGCCGGCGCCCCGAGGGCGAT
>JBBRNM010000031.1:0-25156 GCA_038230295.1 Candidatus Limnocylindrales bacterium | reverse complement strand
CCACCGCATCGAGCCCGCCAAGGGCTACTGGCGCAACACACGACGAGACCCCGGCCGCTGGCCGGGGTCTCGAGCGACCGGCTGATCACACATGTCGCCTATGTCGCGACTCATGTGTCGCCTATGTCGCGACTCATGACATGGCTGGAATGGCATCACCCGAACCTGCCGTGGGACGGAACGGAGCTCAAGCTCGCGCCGGTCAACGACGGCGGGGCGCTCGGTGCGGCGACGACCATCGCCGGTAGCAGGAGCGACTGGATCAGCCAGCCGCGCTGGTCGCCCGAGGGCGTCCTCCACTTTGCCGCCGAGCCGGACGGCTGGATGAACCTCCAGCGGTTCGTGGACGGCCGGATCGAGTCGGTCGCGCCGATGGAGGCCGAGTTTGCGCCACCCGATTGGCAGTTCGGAAACATCACCTACGGCTTCCTCGCCGATGGCGGGATTCTCGCCGTCGCTCGGTCGGGCGGACGCGATCGGCTCCTGCGGATTGCCGCAGACGGGAGCAGCCAGGTCGTCGCGCTGCCCTATACGGAGATCGCGACCGTCGCCGTCGATGGTGATGCGGTGCTTCTGCGGGCCGCTTCCCCCACCGAGCCCGCGTCGATCGTCGATACGACCCTCAGCGGCGCCGTCACCGTGCTCCGGCGCGCGCTGCCGTTCTCGTTCGAGGACGGCGACGTCTCCGTCCCGCGCCACATCGAGTTTCCGACCACCGGTGGTCGCACCGCCTTCGGCAACTTCTACGCACCCACGAATCGCGACTTCGAGGGCCCGCCTGACGAGCGACCACCCCTGATCGTCACGAGCCACGGCGGGCCGACGGCCGAGGCGTTCTCCGGATTCGCCACGAGCTTCCAGCTCTTCACGAGCCGGGGCTATGCGCTCCTCGACGTCGACTACGGCGGCAGCACCGGCTACGGCCGCGAGTACCGAAAGCGACTCGAGGGCGAGTGGGGGATCGTCGACGTGGATGACTGCGTCGCCGGTGCGGAATGGCTGGCGAGCGAAGGGCTCGTGGATGGCAACCGGATGGCCATCCGCGGCAGCAGCGCGAGCGGCTTCACGACCCTCGCCGCGCTCGCGTTTCGAAAGGCCTTCCGGGCCGGGACGACCTACTTCGGGATCGGCGACCTTCGGGCCTTCGTCAAGGACACCCACAAGTTCGAGTCACGCTACCTCGAGAGCATGGTCGGACCATGGCCCGAGACGATGCAGCGGTACCTGGATCGCTCGCCGAGCCTTCACGCGGAGCAGATCACGGCACCGGTCCTCGTCCAGCAGGGCGCCGAGGATCGCGTGGTCCCGCCGTCGGAGGCGGAACGGATCGTCGACGCCCTGTTCGAGCGCCGCGTCCCGCACGCGTACCTGCTCTTTCCAGGCGAGGACCACGGCTTCCGCGGCAAGGAGGCGATCATCCGCTCCTTCGGGGCCGAGCTGTCGTTCTATGCCCAGGTCTTCGGCTTCGAGCCCGCCGACGCCATCGAGCCGCTCGAGATCCAGTTCCTCGACGAGGCCCCGGCCGCCTGACGCCTCCGCGCGGGCCGGAACAGGCGCGATGACCCGAGCTCCTTGATGAGGCGAGTCCTCAGCCGACGCGAGCTGAACCGCGCCCTGCTCGCGCGCCAGCCGCTGGGAACCCGTTGTCTGATGCCGGTTACGCGTCGAGCGAGGCAAGCTCCGCCAGCCGTTCGGCCAGCATGATCGTGATGACGTGCGGGAAGCCAGATGGAGCGTCCGGGATGATCGAGGCGTCGATGACGCTCAGGCCGGCGACGCCATGGACTCGCCCGAGGGCGTCGACGACATCGCCGTCCCCGGGCGACGGGCCCATCCGGCAGGTCCCGACCACGTGCGGGATCGAGTAGGCACCGGAGACGACGCGGTCGCGCAGCTCCCGGTCGGACGATGGCGCCGACGGTGGGTTCGTTCCCAGCCGGTTCATCCCTCGGCGGTTCGAGATCTCAAGGGCTCGGCGGTAGCCCTCGACCAGCCGCTCGACGTCCCGCGCCGTGGGCGAGGGGACCGTGATCCTGGGCGCCGCACTTGGGTCGGCGGATCGGAGCCGGACGGTCCCGCGAGCCTCGGGCTTCAGAAGGATCGGGTCCAGGTAGTACGCGGCACCTTCGCCTGCGGGATCCGTGGCCCAGAACATCAGGTCGGGTGCGGCATCGGCAGGCTGGCTCGCGCTGCGCCATGTCGCAATCGAGTGGAGGACGGGTCGGCCTGACGTTGCGGCGCCGTTCCAGCCGGTGTCGAAGTCGGTCGCGGGATGGTCGGCGAGGTTCTCGCCGACCCCGGGAAGGTCGACGACGACCGGCACTCCGACATCGCGAAGGTGCGCGGCGGGGCCGATCCCCGACCGCATCAGGAGGGCCGGGCTGCCATATGTCCCGGCTGACAGGATCACCTGGCCGGCGTCGATCTGTGTGCCGTCGGTGAGCTCCACGCCGACGGCCCGCCCGCCGCGGACGGCGACTCGAGCCGCCATGGTGTCGGGCCGGATCTCGAGCCTCGGGAGCGAGACCTCCGCAGGAAGGTACGCTCCGAGCGCGGTGATCCTCAGGCCGTCGCGGGTGCTCATTGGCATCGGGCCTGCGCCGATCGCGCCCGGTGCGTTGTGGTCATCGACGAACGGGAACCCGGCTGCGGCGAACGCCTCGAGCGTCGCCGCATGAATGGGGCTGCGCGAGAGCCGCGGGTAGCGCGTGACGTTGAGCGGCCCACGATCACCGTGGAGCGGGAGGTCGCCGAACTCGGTGTCGGTCTCGAGCCGGCGGAAGGCCGGGAGCACGTCCTCGTACCTCCAACCCGGGTTCCCGCGGGCCGCCCAGGACTCGTAGTCATCGGTCGCGCCACGGACCGCGAAGCGGGTGAGCCACGAGGTCCCACCCAGGAGACGACCGCGCCGGAGCGTATTGGTGGCGCCACTTGCGTCCGGCTCGGATTCGAAGCCCCAGTCGTGCTCCCAGTCCGAACCACTCGGGTTGTTCCACCCGTCGCGCATCGCCGCCGAGATGGCTCCCCGAATGTCGGGACCGGCCTCGAGCAGAAGGACGCTGCGGTCGTCTGGCTCCGCGAGCCGGCGTGCGAGGACGCAGCCCGCCGCGCCGCCGCCAACGATGACGACATCGAATCGCTCCGCGTTCACTCGACCGCCTTTACGTCCGAGGGTCGCCGAATCCGTGGCAGCGGCGAGAGTACCAGCAGCAGGATCGAGGCCGCCATCCCGGCCCACCCGAGCGCGATCCCGCCGCGGACACCGATCCAGCCGGCAAGGCCGGCGGCCAGCAGCGCGCCGAGCGGGTAGGCGATCCCGTGGGAGAACACCTCGAGGGTCGCGTTGACCCGGCCGAGGATGCGGTCCGGGATGACACCCTGGATCAGTGACAGCTCGGCCACGCCTTCGATCGTCTGGAGGCCATCGCCGATCAGCTGCGGCAGAAAGACCATCAGGGTCGCGAGGAAAAGCGGGCCGCCGGCCAGCGGCGTCAGCACCCCGATGACCGACGCGCCGATCGCCGTCCAGATGAGGGCCGGGCCGAAGCCGAGTCGCGCGATGACCCGTGAGGCGAAGAACGAGCCGATGAGGGAGCCGACGCCGCCCGCCGAAACGACCACGCCGAGCAGCAACGGGCTCAGGTGCAGGTCGTCGATGAGATAGATCGTGTAGAGGACGCCGTAGAACGAGCCGGCAACGTGGGCGATAACCGAGCGAAGGGCCAGCGGCACTAGCACCGGGTGTCGACGGAAGAGCCGCAAACCCTCCAGGATCTCAACGCGGATGGGGGTGGCCACGGTTCGAATGGGCCGCGGCGGCTCCGGGCTGCGGATGAGGACCAGCGAGATTCCGGAGACGACGAACGAGATCGAGTCGACCAGGATCGCGAACGGCGCGCCGATCGCCTGCACGAGGCCGCCGGCCAGGCCCGGACCACCGATCTCGGCGAGCGAAGAGCTCGTGGCGAGCTTGCTGTTGCCCTCAACGACCCGAGCGGCGCCGATCAGCGACGGGACGTAGGCCGGGTAGGCGGCATCGAAGATCGCCCCGAGGCAGCCCTCGAGGAACACGACGACGTAAAGCTGTTCGAGTCGGAGCTCTCCGGCGAGGTAGGCCGCCGGGATCGAGAACAGCAGGATGGCTCGCAACGCGTCGGCCCAGATGAGCAGCGGCCGGCGTCGCAGGCGGTCGACCCAGGCGCCGGCGAAGAGGCCGACGAGGAGCACCGCGAGGCTGGCGGACACGATGAGCAGCGCCATCTCGAACGGCCCAGCTCCAAGCACGAGGAGCGCGAGGAGGGGCACCGCCGTGCGGGTCACGACGGAGCCGAGCTCGGACACGGTCTGGCCGGCCCAGAGCTTCATGAAGTCGGCGTGTCGCCAGAGCGACGGGGTCACCACAGGCGGGCAGGGTACGGGCGCCTCGCGTTCAGCGGCGCTCCAACGTCCAAGTTGCCTTCGTCAGCTCTCAGTCGCCTGCGGAAGCCGATCCGGACGGGGCACACCCAGGTACGGGAACTCGGCGAGGAGATCGGTGTGCGGCCCGACCCCGTCACTGGTCAGCGCGCCCCTCGTGAGAAGGGCGAGTAAGACGTCAGCGGTGTCGTCAGTCAGCCGGCGGCCATTGGGATACTCGCTGGGCTCGTTCGGGTCATACACCAGCCAGTCGGGTAGAAGGCTCCGGCCGAGATCGGTTGCCCGGGCCTCGTCGTAGCCAATGGAACGCAGGAACCCGGCGAACTTGTCGCCGAAGGCTCCGCGCTGGTCTGCGGGCGAGCTCTTGCAGAACGCCGCATTGTCGGCTTCGTCGAGATTGATGGCGTTGTTGATGCCGGGGCGGCCCGCCTGGTCGAACTGGACCACCTCGCCATGTACGTCGCCCATCGTTCGAGCCCAGAGGCGAATCTCGCCCCCGGTCCCGAGGGATTCGTTCGGGACCTCGAGGACGATGCCGAAGACGTTGCGATCGGCGACCGGATCGTGTCCGGTGAACCGAAAGCCATTTCGGAACCCCTCGACATCCTTGAAATGCGGGTCGCTGCGCAGGCCGGCAAAGAATCGGTAGCTTGCGGCTTCCGCGATATGGACCTCGTGGTCGACCGACACGCGAGCCTGCGTGATCACGGGATCGCCGACGGGACCGGTTCCCTGGGCGGCGACGCCCGTAGCTCGATATACCGTCGCGGGGCTGTTCCCCTCGTCCGTCGCGAAGAGGACATGAAAGGCGACATCAGGGATCGAATCGCCGTCCGCGTCGATTTTCAGCTCGTAGCTGACAGCCGGATCGAAATTGACCGCCCGCGAGGATGCCTCGGGATTGGTGCAAAGGACAAAAACGGATCGATCACCGCGCGTGGCGGGGAACACGTAGAGGTCGGTGATGTCAGTCCGAGGATCATCCGCATCAAAGTGGTCGGACATCGTTCTCCTCCGCGACTCCGCCGCCAGCACGAATCAGCCATCCACCAGGCTGTTGCGGGCCACTCGGCGTGGCCTCGAGACCATACTCGCGCCTCGCCCTGAATGAGAGGCGGCGCCGGCATGCGATCCGAGGCGACGGCTTAGCTTAGGGCAGCGGGTCAGCTCGGTCGATGAGGGCCGCGAGGAAGGTGTGCCAGCCAGCGGCGTGCTGGTCCCGGGACGCCATGGATGGCAGACCGGTGTGCCGCAGGCGCAGGACTGTGTCGTCGCCCTCCCATCCCCAGGTGAACACGACGCGATTGGGTGGCTCGACCGCGATGTAGGCGCCTCGCACCTCGGCGCCGTTCGGCATGACGACGCGATAGATCCCGCCGGGTTCGGCACTGTTGCCCTGCCACTGAACATAGGGATCCGAATCCACCAGGAACGCGAAGATCGTTTCCGGCCGTGCCCGGATCCGCGTCTCGACTTCGACGCCACGCTAGGGTCGGTCGCCATCACGCTCCTGCCGCTCGGTTGCCGCCTCGGCGGCGCTGGGTCCGAGGGCGGCGCGGTCGGCGCGTCCGAAACGCTCCAGGTCGAGCGCCCGCGCCCTGCCCTGTCGGGCCCTGCTCGAGAGGCTTTCAGACCGGCTCCTGTGACACCCTGGTTTACGTCCGCGTCGGCGAGGACGCATACATCAACTACGACCTTCAAGGCGGTCCGTGACGCCGGGTGACGACGAGCGCCACCCGAAGTCAGTTTCACCCGCTGGTTCTAAGGCGCGATTGTCAGTGTGGACTTTGCGGCCGGGCCCATGCGGCCCAGTTCCCAGACGAGAGCTGCCGCCCCCGTCGGGGCGGTAGCAGGGATGGCGAGGTGCATTTCGAACGTCACGCTCGATCCTGCCGCGAGGATCCCTGCGGGTCCGCAGTTGAGAATGAGGGTCCTCTTCTGCGTCGCATTGCCGGACATGAGCAGGCTCTCGGTGTAGTCCGGACAGCCGGCGGCGAGGTTGATCGGCTTGTCGTATGCCGAAACGTTCGTGAGGGTGACGTCATAGACGAGCTCGGTCCCCGGCGCCGCCGTCGAGAGAGGCGAGATCGCGACCTGCAGGGGGATGTAGTCGCCGAGGTCTGGGCCCGGCGGCTCGGGCGTGCCTGGTGTCGCGAACGGGCTGACCAGATTGAAGCTTGGTGGGGTCGTCCCGGGTTGGGACATGCACCCGGGGACCGGGATCGACGCATTTGGGTCGCGAACCGGAGAGACCGCGACCTTGCCCGGCCCGACGTCGATCGCCATGTGGAACGGGAGCGCCGGGTGGCCGATGCACCAATCCGCGAATGCGAGCGAGGCCGAGGCGCTCCAGCCCGGGGCGAGGAGGAACGTCGACGACTGGCCGGGCCGCGGCGGACCGGCTAGAACGACGAGGGTTCCGTTGGCGTCGAAGAGCCTGACGGTCGGCGATGCCTGGAACGTGCAGTCGAGGTTGCCGCGATTGAGCACGACGAGGTCAACGTAGCTCGATCCACCAGAGGCGCCCCATGGGCCGGAGAACGCATCCAGATCCTGGGGTGCGCAGGACTCCGGCGTGTACGCGCCGCCTGACGGCTCGGGGGCCGCGAACGGCAGCGTAGCGATCGAGGAACCGGCTGCCGGATCATCGCAGCGAGGGACGAGGGTGGCGAGCGATATTCGGACACGCGCGGTCAGGGTTGAGGTCGAGGTCGTGCCCGGCGTGCCCGCGGCCAGCGTGACTTTGAGCGTCTCCGGCACCGGCGGCGGGGAGGCACACCAATTGTCCCAGACGACGATCGCCCCCGCGCTTCCACCCGCGGGGAGCCCGACGAGGTTCTCGTTGGCCGAATACCCGTTGACCGATGGTCCGCTATGGGCGATCGCCCGTCCCATCGCATCGTCGAGCTCGATCGCGAGCGGCTTCTCTAGGTGGCAAGGGTTCCCCGATACGTTGACGATGGTCACCCCGCCCGCGGCCGAGGCCGTCGCGCCCCCCCAGCCCTCGGTGACAAGTGCGAGATCGTCGGGCACGCAGAGCGGCAGCGCCGTCGGGGCCACCGTCGGCTCGGGCGTGGGCGCCGGAGCGGGACTGGCATCGAGCCACGGGATGACGCCAAGCGGCGTCGACGGAGCCGGTAGAGCGGCCGCGGTCCCAGTCGTGGATGACGTGACCATTGGAGCGGCGAGACGGCTGCCCAAGGTGAACGCTCCCAGTGTCACCCCGAGGCCAGCTACGACCGCCAGCGTGGCCCAGCGCAGGATGTTGGCGGGCATCGGCCGGCCACTGCTCCTGGCCGCGCCAACCCGATTGGTCGCCACGGGCTCGAGGGCCAGCTCGACCGCGTACTCGGGCTCGTCGGGCGGCCGACGGCCGAGGAGCACTTCGATTCGGTCCGGGTTCATTCAAACCTCCCGGAGTCGCAGGCGTAGGGTCGCGAGCGCTCGCGACGACGCAGCGCGGGCCGACGACGGCTCGATGGCCAGGATCGTCCCGATCGCCTCAAAGGTGAGGTCGGCTCGATAGTGGAGGTAGAGCACCTGGCGTTGGCGCATCGGAAGCCGGTCGACTTCCTGCCATACGGCGGCGAGGTCGTCGCGGTCCCGAGAAGCGGATGGCGCTCCCGGCACGAGCCGCTCGACGAACGCCTGCCAGCGGCGGCTGACCCGGTGGCGGTCCATCGCCAGTCGATACAGCGCCCGAAAAGCCCAGGCGACCGCGTCTTCGATTGCCGCGCCTCCGCGTAGCTCCCGCCACAGTCGGAGCATCGTCTCCTGGACCACTTCCTGGGCCTCGTCATCCGTCAAGCCGAGGCGGCGTGCGAACCCAAAGAGGGGCTGGCCAGATCCGGCATGAATCGCCTCCACCGTCCGTCGGGCGGCAGCGTCGTCAAACCCGCTCGCCACCGACACGACTGTCACACCCTACTGACGCTTGACGGGGCGGAAGCGCTGCCGTCGATCGCGATCTCACGCAACGAGCTCCCTGAGTGACGCCATCCCTCGATGGACATCCTCGAAGGACGTAGTGAGCGGCGAGAGCCCGAGCCGGATCGAGTCTGGGGCGCGGAAATCGGGGATGATGCTGCGCTCGATCAGGCGAGCGGTGAGGGCGCCTGCTTCGGCGTGGCGGACCGACACGTGGGCTCCGCGGCGGGCCGGGTCGCGCGGCGAGCCGAGCGAGAAGCCGAGCGGCGCGAGCCAGGCGTCCAAGAGCTCGATGGCGTACTCCGTCAGCGCGATGCCCTTGGCGCGGACACGGTCGATGCCGGCCTCCGCGGTCAGCTCGATGCCGGCTTCGGCAGCCGCGAGCCCGAGGACGCCGGGCGTCCCGACGAGCCAGCCGCCGATGCCCCGGCGGCGCTCGAATCGCGGACCCATCTCGAACTGGTCGCGCTGCGCGAACCAGCCCTGGATCGGGGGTCGGAGCTCGTCCTGGAGCTCCCGCCGGACGTACAGGTAGCCCGGCGCGCCCGGCCCGCCGTTGAGGTACTTGTAGGTGCAGCCCACGGCGAGGTCGACTCGGTTCGCTCCGAGCTCGACCGGGATCGATCCGCCCGCGTGGGAAAGGTCCCAGATGACGAGCGCGCCAACATCACGCGCCGCGGAGGTCACCGTGGCGATGTCCAGGATCGCTGCGGATCGGTAGTTCACGGCCGACAGGATCACGACGGCCACGTCGCCGTCGAGCGCCTGGGCGATGTCGCTGGTCGACAGGCCCTCGACCGGATCGCCCTCGAGCCAGCGGATCTCGAGGTCTCGCTCCCGTGCCAGCCCCTCGACGACGTACCGATCGGTCGGGAACTCCGAGCGCTCGATGACGACGGTCCTTCGCGGCCGCCTGGCCTCGAGCGCCGCGACGGCGAGCCGGTAGAGGTTGACCGTCGTCGAATCCGTGACCGCCACCTCGCCCGCCGCAGCGCCCAGAACCCCGGTCGCCAGCCGATCACCGACTCGCATCGGGTAGTCCAGCCAGGCCTCGTCGGTCCAGCCCCGGATAAGCGCTTCCGACCATGCCCGGCCGGCCCGGGCGACGGCCTCGAGAGCCGCGATCGGCGGCCGACCGAGGGAATTCCCGTCGAGGTAGACCAGCGACGGGTCGAGGATCGCGAACCGATCCCTGAACCCCGCGAGTGGATCGCCCGCGTCGAGGGCTTGCGTCCGCTCGATCGTCAGGTCGGTCGCTAGGTTGGCCGGATTGCCCGAATCGGTCACGAGCGGAGTCTAGTCAGGCCCTCCGGTGCTCGGTGGTACGCTCGGCCGAACACCAAGCAGCGAGGATTCATGCCCAGCATCGTCGACGCCGCGGAGTACCTGTTCACGTCGGAATCGGTGACCGAGGGTCACCCGGACAAGCTCTGCGACCAGGTCAGCGACGCGATCCTCGACGCGATCATCCGGCACGATCCCGACGCCCGCGTGGCCTGCGAGACCGCGACAACGACGGGCCTCGTCATCGTCCTCGGCGAGATCACGACCGACACCTACGTCGACTTCCAGCAGGTCGTCCGCGAGACCGTTCGCGACATCGGCTACACCCGGGCCGACTACGGCTTCGACTACCAGACCTGCGGCACCCTGATCTCGATCAAGGAGCAGTCGCCGGACATCAAGATGGGCGTCGATGCGGCCCTCGAGAGCCGCGGCGACCAGGCCGACGCGGGCGAGATCGGGGCCGGTGACCAGGGCATGATGTTCGGCTTCGCCTGCCGCGAGACGCCCGAGCTCATGCCGCTGCCGATCGCCATGGCCCACCGCATGGCGCGCCGCCTCGCCGAGGCCCGCAAGTCAGGCCAGCTGCCCTATCTCCGGCCCGACGGCAAGACGCAGGTGACGGTCGAATACGCCCACGGCGTCCCGGTCGCGGTGAAGACCGTCGTCGTCGCCGCGCAGCACGACCCCGATGTCCAGGTCGATCGCCTACAGGACGACCTGATCGAGGCCGTGATCCAGCCCTCGATCCCGCGCGAGCTCCGTGCCAGCGACCCGATCATGCACGTGAACCCGACGGGCCGGTTCGTCGTGGGCGGCCCGATGGGCGACGCCGGTTTGACCGGCCGGAAGATCATCGTCGACTCGTACGGCGGGATGGCCCGCCACGGTGGCGGCTGCTTCTCCGGCAAGGATCCGACGAAGGTCGATCGATCCGGCGCTTACGCCGCTCGCTGGGTTGCCAAGAACGTCGTCGCGGCCGGCCTCGCGGACCGCTTCGAGATCGAGCTGGCCTACGCGATCGGCGTCGCCCGGCCCTTGTCGGTCTCGATCGAGACCTATGGCACCGGCAAGATCGACGACGCCGAGATCCTCCGGCTCATCGATGCCCACTTCGACCTGCGACCGGCAGCGATCATCTCGGCGCTCGACCTGCAGCGCCCGATCTACCGCCAGACTGCGTCGTACGGCCACTTCGGCCGGCCGGACCTCGACCTCCCCTGGGAACGGACCGAGAAGGCCGAGCTCCTCGCCTCCGATGCAGGCCTCAAGATGCCGGAGCCCGTCAGCGCCTGACGGTCGGCACCTGCGGCAGCGCAAGGGCTACCGCCTCCGGACGCGTTCGGCCACGACCAGCAGGACGAGCGTCGCGGCCATCAGGAGCACCGCCGTCGCGATGAGGACCGGCAGCGTCGTGGCATAGCGCAATTGGCCGTACAGGTAGACCGGGAACGTCTGGTCACCGCCCGCCAGGAACAGCGCGAGCGCGAACTCGTCGAACGAGACCGTGAAGGCCGTGATGGCCGCGGAGACGATTGCCGGCGCCGCGATCGGCAAGACCACGAGCCGAAGCGTCGCAGGGTAAGAGGCGCCGAGATCCATCGCCACCTCCTCGAGCTGCTGGTCGAAGCCGATCAGCCGAGCGAGGACGATCAGCGTCGTGTACGGCAGCGCCACGACGACATGCGCGATCGCGACCGTGGCGATCGAGAGCGGGATTCCGAGCGCGTGGAAGAGGATCAGCAGCGCCACCGCCAGGACGACGTAGGGCACGATCAGCGGCAGCATGGCGAGCCCCGTCAGGGCATCGCGACCGCGGAAGTTGAAGCGGCTCAGGAGGATGGCGACCATGGTCCCAAGGGCGGTGGCGACGATGCTGCTCGAGATCGCGACGATGACGCTTCGGCGAACCGCGTCGAGGAGCTGGGGCGTGGCGAAGAGCTTCGCGTACCAATCGAGCGTCCAGCCCTTCAACGGGAACGCGAGGGTCGTGTTGGCATTGACCGAGAACACGAACAGGATCGCGATCGGCAGGTAGAGCAGGGCGATCATCAGCCAGAAATAGCCGCGAAGGGCCGGCAGCCGGAGCCTGCCGGGACGGGCCGCCGGGAGGGGCGTGGCAAGTGGTTGGATGACTCGCACGTCAACCATCAGCGGGCGAGCAGCCGGCGAGGATCGACGATCCGGAGGCCCACGACCACGAGCCCCAACGTCGCGGAAAGCATGATCACCGAGAGAGCCGAGCCGAGCGGCCAGTTCGCGGCTCGGGTGAAGAAGTCCTGGATGATGTTGCCGTACATCGACCCGCCAGTGCCGCCGACGAGAAGCGGCGTCACGTACTCGCCGACGGTGGGGATGAAGACCATGAAGAACGCGGCGACCACCCCCGGCAGGCTCAATGGAAGCGTCACGCGTCGGAGCTGCTGCCATGGGCTCGCGTAGAGGTCGGCCGCGGCGTCGTGCAGGCGGATGTCGATCCGCCCGAGACCGGCGAGGATCGGCAGCGCCGCGAACGGGATCCAGACGTAGACGAGCGTCACGATGACCGCGCCACGGTTGTAGAGGAGCGCGTCCAGCGGCTGGCTGATGGCGCCGCTCCAGAGCAGCACCGAGTTGATCACGCCGCCCTCGCCGAGCATAACCTTCCAGGCCATGACCCGGAGCAGATAGCTCGTCCAAAAGGGGACGAGGAGCAGGATGAGATACAGGGCGGCGCGCTTGCCGGCCCGGAACGCCAGGAAGTAGGCGATGGGGTAGGCGAGGGTGGTCGCGATCGCCGCGACGCCGAGGGCCGTCAGCGCCGAGATCCCGAGACTCCGCCAGTAGCCCGCTCCCGCGAACGCCTGCTGATACTGCTTCAGGGTCGGGGCGAAGGCGCCGAGGAGGTTGCCGCTGAGGTCCGGCCGGAAGCTGACCACGACCATCAGCAGCACCGGCAGGATCAGGAACAACGCGAGGACGACCGCGGGCGGACTCAGCAGGAACCGGAACGAGCGACGACGAGGGTCAGCCGTGTCGGCTGGTCGGGAGTCGGCGCTCGCCATCACGCCGGTGGGACGCGATCGCGGCGGCGAGCCCCGACCGGAAGGGTCACTGCGAGGCCTTCACCTCGGTCCACATCGCCGTCCACGCGTCGCGCTGGGCAGCGGTGAGGTTCGGTGTGAAGTTCGTCTTGGTCAGGATCGATGGGTCGTCGACCGAGAACGCCTGCTTCAGCGTCGGGTCGGTGATGCCCTTCATGACGTCGCCGTTGGCCGAGCCGTAGTAGTAGTTCGCGACGAGATTCTGGCCGGTCAGCAACCCGAGCTTCGCGTCGAGGAACTTGAGGGCGAGGTCGTAGTTCGGCGAGTCCTTGCGGATCCCGTAGACCCCCACCCACGAGTTGCGGCCCTCTTTCGGCGTGGCATAGGCGACCGGCACGCCCTTGCCCAGCAGGGTGGCATAGGCGCCCTGCCAGGCGTAGGCCGCCCAGGCCTCGCCCGACGACATCATCTGGACGAGGTCGGTCTCGGCCGTCCAGTACGCCTTGTTCAGTGTCGCCTGGGCCGTCCATTCGGCTTTGATCGACGCGAGCTGATCGGCGGTGATCGCGGTCTCGTTGTAACCGTGGACATACGAGGAGACCGTGACCGCCCCGGGTCCGTCGTCCCACATCGAGAGGTGGCCCTTGTATTTGGGATCGAAGAGGATCGACCAGCTATCGACGGGGGTGGTGATCTTGTCCGTCCGGTACAGGATCGAGGTGAAGCCCCAGTCCCACGGGACGAAATATTGCTTGCCGTTGATCTGGCCGATCTTCTTGAACGAGTCCGGGACCTTGTCCCAGTTCTTCAGCTTCGTCGTGTCGATCTCGGCTGCCAGACCCTCGTCGACGTAGAACTGGAGCCAGCCGGTGTACGGGTGGAAGACGTCGAACGTGCCGCCGGCCTTCATCTGGCCGTACTGCTCGGCGTCGGAATCACCGAAGGCGAACGTGACCTTGGCGTTCTTGTAGGTGTTCTTGAAGTCCTGCCAGGCCCATTCGGCGTCATAGCCAGTCCAATCGAGGACGCTCAGCGTGCCCGTGACCTGATCCGGTGGAACGTCGGTCGGCGCCAGTGTCGGGATCTCCGTCGGGCCGAGCGTCGGCTGACTCGTCGCCGTCGGCGAGGTTCCGGCGGCGCCGCAGGCGGCGGCAACGAGGGCGAGCGTGGCAAGAGCGACCGCCACCCGGCCGGTCATCGTTCGACTGGGACGCATGCGCTCCTCCTCCCTGACCGGATCGACCTGGAGTCTCACTACAGTCAGGACGCAGAAATGGTAGGCACGGCTCGGCCCAGAGTCAATGGAGATCCGACGAAAACTGAAGCTATACTTCAGCCGCGATGGCTTCCCCCGAGCAGCTCGGCCAGCACACCGCCCCCGAGGCGGATCTCGGCCCGCGCATCCGCGGCCTGCGCCTCGTCCGTGGGATGACGCTCCGTGAGCTGGCCACCGAGGCGGGCGTCACCGAGAGCTTTCTGTCCCAGGTTGAGCGCGGGGTGGCGAGCCCATCGATTGCCTCGGTTCGAAGGATCGCGCGTGGACTCGGCCATTCGATCGCCGACCTCTTCGAGGAGGACGAGACGAGCGGACGGCTCGTGCGGGCGGCCGAGCGGCGCCGGGTCGCCTATCCCGGCCTCGGGGCCTACGACGAGTTCCTGACCCGGGCCGAGAACGGCCGGATCCAGGTGATCCTCTCGACCATCGAGCCGGGCGGCGGTACCGGCGAGGAGGCCTACACCCACGATTCGGACGAGGAAGTGGTGATCGTTCTCGCGGGTGCCCTCGAGCTGTGGGTCGGCACCGAGCACTACCTCCTCGGCGAAGGCGATGCCATCACCCATCCGTCGCGGGTGCCGCATCGGAACACCAACCCCGGCTCGGACGTGGCTCGCGTCCTGTTCTGCATCACGCCGCCGTCGTTCTGAGGGCGGCCTCGCGCCGGAGCCGCGCTAGCCCGATAGCATGGACGGCGATGTACGCCGTGATCCTGGCCGGTGGCGGGGGAACCAGGCTGTGGCCCCTCAGCCGTCCGGAGACCCCGAAGCCGTTCCTGCCACTGCTCGGCGATCGGTCGTTGCTCCAGCTCACCGTCGACCGCCTCGTCGGCCATCCCGATCTGCCACTCGCCGCGGAGGATGTCACCGTCGTGACGGACCGGCGCTATGCCGAGGTGACCCGTGAGCAGCTGCCCGATGTGCGGATCCTCATCGAGCCGGCCGGTCGCAACACAGCGGCCGCGGTGGCCCTGGCAACGCTGCGAATCGAGCGCGATCCCGACGACGTGATGGTGGTGCTGCCCGCCGACCATCGCATCGAGGATGACGCCGCCCATCGCAAGGTCATCCGGGCCGCTGCGCGCCTCGCCGCCGGCTCCTTCGACATCGAGGCGCCACTGATCACGCTCGGCGTCCGACCGGATCGGCCGGCGACGGAGTACGGCTACCTCGTCCCGGATGCCGCGACGCACGCCCCGATCGACGGCGTGCACGTCTCGATGCTCAAGGCCTTCGAGGAGAAACCGACCCGGGAGCGCGCGATGGAGCTGCTGGGGGATCCCGGCACGGCGTGGAACGCGGGGATCTTCGTCTGGCAGCGAGGCGCCATTCGGGAAGCCTTCGAGCGGTACACGGGTCTCCTGATCCTGCTCGGGAGCGTCGGCGCGGGGGACGGCGGCCTCGCCGCGGCCTACGACCAGCTGAAGCCAATCTCGGTGGACCAGGCTGTCCTCGAGGGTGCGGCCCGGGATCGACGCGTGGGGATGGTCTCCCTCGACAGCGGCTGGAGCGACCTCGGTGGCTGGGGCGCCCTTCTCGAAGCCACCGGGGCCAGTGGCGGCGGCCGGGTCATCGGCCCCGGTGAGGCGGCGACCGCAAGCACCGACGACCTCGTGGTCGAACGTGTCGATGGTCGGCTGACGCTCGGCGACGGTCCTCGCGAGATCCTCGGTTCGTCGCCCGTCGCGCTGCTGACCGGTGCAGCGGCCTCCCGACCCAAGGTGAACGAGCTCCTGAACCGGGTATCCGAATGGGAGGATCGGCGATGACGGACGTAACCGGAACCCCTCGAGCGCAGATCGTCTTCGGCACCGACGGCTGGCGGTCGCGGATCGCTGATGACTACACGTTCGAAAGCGTCCGTCGCTGCGCTGACGGCGTCGCCCGCTATGTCATCGGCAAGGGCGAGCAGTCGAAGGGCGTGGTCATCGCCTATGACCGACGCTTCGCCTCGGAGCACTTCGCGATGGCCGCGGCCGAGGTCCTCGTCGCCCACGACATCCCGGTGGCCTACGCGGTTCACGCCGTTCCGACGCAGATGAGCTCGTACGAAGTGGTGGAGCGGGGTGCCGCGGCCGGAATCGTCATCACGGCGAGCCATAACCCCTGGACCGACAACGGCTTCAAGGTCAAGGCACCGACCGGCTCCGCCGGCGGCCCGGACATGCTCAAGGTCATCGAGCAGGCGATCGCCGAGGACGCGCCGATCGAGCGCCGGCCATTCGCGGATGCCGAGGCGGCCGGCCTCGTCGAGCGCTACGACCCGTTCGAGGGCTACGAGGTCTATCTCCGACGGACGGTCGATCTCGACGCGCTGCGCGCGGCCGACGTCGACATCCTCGTCGAGCCCATGTGGGGCGCCGGTGCCGGCTGGCTCAGTCGACTGCTCGGCGGCGACGGCGCCCGCATCCGGGTCAACGAGATCCACCAGGAACGCAATCCGTACTTTGGTGGCGTCAATCCCGAGCCCATCCGGCCGAATATCGACATGGCCCTCGCCGACATCGTCAGCGGCCACCACGACCTCGGCCTGCTCCTCGACGGCGATGCGGATCGCGCGGGAGCGGCCGACGAGCAGGGGACCTTCATCCACCAGCTCGAGGTCACCGGGCTGCTGATGTACTACCTCGCGGAGCATCGCGGCCTGCGCCAGCCCGTCGTGATCTCGGTCAACAACACCTCGATGGCCGGGCGGCTCGGGAAGATCTACGGCATCGATGTCCACGAAACGTCGGTCGGCTTCAAGTACATCGGCCCGAAGATGATCGAGACGGGTGCGATGATGGGCGCCGAGGAATCCGGCGGCTACGGTTTCGGGATGCACCTGCCCGAGCGCGATGGGGTCTACGCCGACCTCCTCCTGCTCGACCTGTTCCTTCGCGAGAAGGCCCGCGGCGTGTGGCCGGTGTCGAAGATCGTCGCGAAGTTCCACGAGCTCGCGGGCCCGTCGTTCTACCGCCGCGTCGACGTCCACATCGAGAAGCCGCTCTATGCCGGGGTCAAGCAGCGGCTCATCGAGGGGCTAGCGGATACGCCGCCGGCCGATCTCGGCGGCCAGGCGATCACCCGAACCCAGCGACTCGAGACGAACGACGGCTACAAGTTCTTCGTCGATGACGGGTCGTGGATGCTCATCCGGACATCGGGCACCGAGCCGCTCGTCCGGATCTACACCGAGGCGACGACCGCCGATGGGCGAGACGCACTCATTGCCGCCGGCGAGAAGCTCGTCCAAGGCGACGCGGGCTGATGTCGGGTCCCGTGCCCGGTGGGCCGGCGGATCGCGCGGCGGACCTGGCGCCCGACGGCACCGGCCTGCCGCGTCGCGTCGACAAGCCCTGGGGCCACGAGGAGATCTGGGCCTGGACCGACCGCTACGTCGGCAAGATCCTCGTCCTCCAGGCGGGCCGACGCCTGTCGTTCCAATATCACGAAACGAAAGACGAGTGGATCCACCTGCTCGAGGGCCGGCTCAAGCTGACCCTCGAAAATGACGTCGGACTCGTCGAGGACCATGAGCTCGGACCCGGCGACAGCGCCCACATCCTCACCGGTCGCCGCCACCGCTTCGAGGCGATTGAGACCTGCCGGATCCTCGAGGTCTCGACCCCAGAGCTCGGCGACGTCATCCGCCTCGAAGACGACTTCGGGCGAAAGGGCACCAGGCAAGCGTGACCTCCCGAGTCGAATGACATCACGCTGAGCGAGCCATGAGCAGAAGTCGGAGGTACGGGCAGTCGGCGACCCGCGTGCTCACCGCAGCCTGCCTCGCCAGTGTGGTCGCGGCGTGTTCGACGCTTGCTCCGCAACCCTCGCTGCGCGCGGGCGAGTATCTGGTGCCCGTTGCCGACTTTACAGGCCCGAATGGTGCCGAGCTCATCTGTGCGGGCGCTGCGTTCGGCGGCGTCCTCCATGGGTCAGCCGCCGACCCACGGCACGTCTGGATGACCTATCCGGACGGATCGCGTGCAGAGCTGGCCTGGCCGGCGGGCTACCGCGGCCGCTTCGATCCCGGGCTCGAGCTCTTGGACGTGTCGGGCCGCGTCGTCGGTCGAGAGGGCTCACTCATCGACGGCGGTTGTCGTACGGCCGACCCTCACGTTCTCCGCGTCGAACTTGCACCGCTCGACTCCGGGGCTCTGCGTCTCGCGTGACATTCGCCCACCCGAGCGACCCAAGAATCAGGTCGCTGACCAAGGTTGGAGCGACCTTCACGAACCGTGAGCACCAGCCACGCCAATGCGGCCGGCATCAGATAGAAGCCGCCCAGCGTGCCGAGGACGGGTAAGACGATCAGCGAGGCAATGCTGGCCGTGAGGCGAGTCGGACGGTTTGCGTGTCGGAGAGGTCTCAGCACGAGGAGAAGGACCAACACCACGATCCAGCCGACGACAATCGGCCAAACCACAAAGCCACTGCCGATCATCGGGACCGCAAGTCCGACGACCGCAAGCGCCCAAGGAAGGGCCGCGATGTGTGCCGTCACGGAGCCAGTGTGCCCTAGCAAGGCCGTGGAAGATACGCGCCGTCAGGATCTAACCGGTGACATTTGCCGACGCTGAGCGAGGCTAGGTCAGCAGCATGGACGTGATCATCGTGTTCCTAACCGGATTAGCAATCCCCGGCTCGATGATGGTCCCGTACCTCATCGCTGCATACCGTTTCAATAAGTACATGGAGACAGCGGGTTGGCAGCCGCCCAACTTCGCGGAGGACATGCTCACGCGCGGCCCGCTGAAGGCCGTGGAGCGGACAACCGGCAATCAATCGGTCCTGCAGTCACGGGTGGAACTCGGGGACTACGGACCAGAGGCGGCTGAGCTCCTCCAGCGAATGCGACGGCGGCAGGTCATTGGCATCGTGCTGGCGGGCCTGACGTGGATGATCGGAGTTGTCAAGGGAGAGACGATCTATGGCTTCGCGGCAACGATTTTCGGCCCGCTCGGTGACGGAACCTTGGTCCTCGTCGTCGTCTTCGTGCTCGTTGCCATCGGTGCGACCCTGTCGACGCGTTATTGGGCGCCGAGGGTCGGTCCAACAGCTCGCCGGCGACTGCTCCTTGCGTACGTTGTCGGGCTCGCCAGTCTGGTCCTGGGCCTGGTAAGTCTCGCCGGTGCCAAGTGACATTCGCGCACGCTGAGCGAGGCGGCCGTTCCGTCCTCCCGCGCTCGCCACCTACGCGTGAGGCTCGGCGGCGGGTTCTGCGGCTGCTCCGGGGACCGGCCAGACCGGGATCGTGCCGGCCTTCGCGTCCTGCTGGATCCGAAGCCGTTCGATCAAGAACGGAATGCTCTCGTGGACCCACCTGGCGGTGGACTCGGGAGTGAGGTCCTTCACGGAGCCGGTCTTGCGGTCGCGAGCGGCTGCGTCGGCGGCCCAGCGCTCGAAGCCCGCCCAGACTCGCGGGTCCGACTTGCGTGCCTCGGGAAGCATCGGCGTCACTACGGCCCACCAGTTCTGGACCATATCCCCCCAGAACCTCGCGGCGAGCTCGGGTCTGAGATACCCGCCGAAGATCGAGTCGGCGGTGCCATCGAACCAGCCGGCGACGAACTCCATCGATGGCGAGATCCCGGGTCGCTTCTGCGCGACGTGGATCAGCGCCGCCACCTTGTGTCGGATCATCTGTTCCGCAAGCATCTCGTCGGCGAGGCGCGTGACGAGCCTCAGGTCATTCGCCCAGCGTTGGGCCCGCAGCTGCCGGAAGATCGCGAGGCCGGTGATGAGGAGCGCCAGGAACTGCGCCATCGTCCACAGCCACTCCGAGCCTGGCCCGAAGACCGCCATTCCATCGAGATTGAAGAACCGCATCCCTCTCTCCTTCCAAGTCAGGCCCGAGTATGGGGTCGCTTCGGGGCTACCACCGGCTCGGCGGCGGATGAGCCGAGGTCGCCGGTAGGCCCGCGGCAGCCCGGTGGATGACCGGTTCGCATCCGGTGTCGAGTGACCTTCACGCACGCCGAGCGAGCTCGGATTCATCGACCCTACCGCAGCGTCAGTTCGGGACTGACCGTCGCTCGCCCGGGGTGTAGGCTTGGGGCTGCGACCGCCTCGCCCGGTCGGATGGTGCAGGACCGGACGGTGGCCGCCACACCGCCCCGCTGGGGGCCGGAGGTCTGGCACGATGCACAGCTCCCTGATCGGCAAGGTCGAGAAGGCGAACCGCTACGCGCGAGAGCTCGATCGGATCTCGATCGACCGTCTCGCGCTCACGTTTCGTGGCGACAACGACACGCACCACGTCAGTCTCGACGCCGGCCAGTGGCACTGCACCTGCCATTACTTCGAGAGCTGGGGAGGCTGCGTCCACCTGCTGACCCTCCAGAAGATCTTCGGCGTCATGCTGCCCGAGGACGCCCAGGTCTCGATCTTCAGCCCCGCCGCGGTGCAAACCAGCGCGTGATCGAGGGAGCCCGGCGAGGCCGGACTCCCTGACCGATCGACGACCCGCCCGGTCCCAGCCGAGGCGGGTCGTCTGCATTCACCGGCCGGTCGGGCCGGGAGCCGATTGCGGACAGCCCGCCCCGGTGCAGCCGCTGACGGTGACGCGAACGACGGCGGAGGTCGCCGAGAGGACCCCATCGCCGGTCGGGGCCGAAAAGATCACTCGCCAGTCGTACGTCGTTGTCGGCGACCACGTCAGGCTGTAGGCCCCCTCCGTCGAGGCGCTCGGCGCCAGCGTGCCGGCGGTGGTCCAAGTGGTCGTACCGACCGCCCGGCGCTGGAGGATGAGGGTCCGGTCGCTGAGCGGGTCGCCCGCCATCTGCCGTGCGGCCGTCGTCGAGTTGATCCGGAGTGTGGCGTTGTAGCGGACGGTGTCGCCGATCCAGATCGAGACCGCGCTCGGGGACAGCACGAGCGTCGTGGCGAGCGAGAGGCAGGTCGAGACCGAGCTCGACGGAGTGCTGCGCTCGTATTCCAGCTGCAATCGAGCCACGTCGCAGCGCCCGAACGCGTGCTGGTTCCAGCCCGTCAACGGCCGCGACCGAGCCGCGTACTGGACGACGGCATCGGTGAAGTCGCTCTCGTCGGAGTAGTTCACGTGGTGCCCGAGGATCTCGACGTGGCCGAGCTCATCGAGCGCGACGTTCTCCGCGTCATAGCAGCCGTTCGTCGGCGTCGAGAGGCCCTGGCACCAGCGCAGGTAGCCCCAGTCGAATGCCCAGCCCTGTGGTCGGAACCACACGCCGAATGTCCCGTTGGACATCCCGGTCCGGTCCATGCAGGCGATGCCGTACCAGCTGCACGGGACATAGGACCCGCCATAGGCGATGGTGGCGGGCGCGCTGGCAGCTCGTACGAACACGGCGGCGCGTGAGGCGCGGCTCTCGCCGACGTCGCCTGCACCGGCATCGATCGCGGCTGCCATCCAGGAAGGCGGGACGGCGATCGATGACCAGTGATATGGGACGACCTGGTCCTGACCCCAGGTGGCCGTTCCGATGATCGGGTCGGGGCCATGGGCAAGAGCTGGACTGGCGGGCACGGCCAGGGCGGCTGCGGCGGTCACGGCCAGGAATGCGCTTCTAACGAAGCGACGAGCCGGGTTCATGGGAGGACCTCCTCGGCGGAGGCGTCGGGGTTCAGGGGCTGCATGTTGGACCCGGCCGACGCGGCCGATCCGTCGGGCGCTCCAGGACCGATCGCGATCTCGTTGGCGGCGACCTCCAGACCGCTGGTGGCACTTGCCCCGGTGACGAGCGGTCGCAGTCCGGACGCGAGCCCCCGGAGGTGGCTGAGCTGACCAGTGCGTGGATCAATTTCGACGGGCTGCGTGCCCGGCTCGTCCGCCTGAACGGCGACGAGCCGGCGACCGTCGGCGGTCATGGCTGCCGCGTTGGCGGCCGCCGCGAGCACGCGGCGTCCGGGCGTGCCTGCGCTTGCGCCTGCGTCCCAGGCGAGGATCGCGCAGGGATACCCGGGGCAGGCCGCCCAGGTGACCACGGTGCTGCCGGCAAAGCCGAGCATCGGGCCTTCATCGATGCCGTGGATGACGGTGGGGGCCGCGCCGGGATGGCTGAGGTCGAAGATGCGGGTCAGGCAGCCGAGGTCCGTGCACGACTGGACCGCGAGCTGATTGCCCTGCGTGTCGAGTAGCAGGCCCGTGCCCCAGACGGTTCCGACACTGCGCGCGAGCTCACCCAGCGGGGGAGCGACGAGTCTCGCTTCCGTGGCCGCCGCGGGGGCGATCGCCAGCCGCCAGGTGCCGAGGTCGGCGCGGGTAGACCGGTCGATGAGGTAAGCAAGGACGGAGTGGTCGTGTCGATCGATGATCGCCGTCCGAACCACCGCAGCCGTCTCGTGGATGACCATGCCGCAGGCCGCGGCGGCGGAGAGGATCCGGACGGTTGAGCGACTGCCGTCGTCAGTGGCGACGACGATCAACCCGTCGACCGGGCCGCTGACGAAGCTCTCCGGCGGCAGATCGAGCCCGCCCGTCGTGGCGGCGCCCGTCGCGGTGGCCGCGCGCGCCGCGGTGCCGCCGCTCAGCCCTACGGAGAGACGGCGACCCAGGAGCGTTCCGGCGCTGTCGAGTCGCTCGGCCGACTTCCACCACGCCTCAGGCGTGGCGCCGGCGCGATCCATGACGGCGTCCGCCGAGGCGCAGGCCGAGATCTGGTGGATCGTGATGGGTCGGGTGGCCTCGGCCACTGGCTCGGGGCGGGCGACGAGGAGCATCGCGGCGATGAGGATGAGTGGCGGCCCCGCGAACATGGGCCACCGGCGCTTGGACATCGAAACCTCCGCGGCGGGCTGCCGGCGGGAGGTGGTGGTGGCGCCCTCGGCGGAGCTGGCTGGCCAAGTGTCGGGCCTCCCGCTCGCCAGCCGTTCGCGGCCGGCAGTGATGGGATAACCGGGTGCTTATCCGCGGCTTATCGGACCGGGTGGTGCTACATTCCGTCCGATCGTCACCGACGATCACGCTGCGGAGTCGCGAAGCCGGTGTGAATCCGGCACAGTCCCGCTACGGTGACCATCGCTCACGAGCGATGGAAGTCCGGTCGCCGACCCCGCGGTGGATGCTCGACCTTCGAGAGAAAGGGTAGGCACCGCATGCGATCCACCGGCTGAGGCAGCCCCTCCCCGTCGTCCCCGAGGCGCCACTTCGCGCCCTCGCCACACCCACGCCGGAGACCCCAATGGCTGCCCAATCGCTCCGCATCCCGTCGCGCGCCCGGGCGCGCGCGCTCCCCGCGCTCCTCCTGCCACTCCTGATCGTCGTCGGCTGCACCGGAAACGCCGCGTCGGCAACGCCACCCTTCCCGCCGACCACAAGCCTCAACCCGATCGCAACCGCGGCCCCTTCCGCGAGCCCGGTGGCCTACCCGCTCACCCTCACCGACGACGAGGGCACGGCGGTCACCATCCCGTCGAAGCCCAAGAAGATCGTGTCACTGACGCCGGGCTCGACCGAGATCCTGTTCGCCATCGGCGCCGGGTCCGGCGTCGTCGCGACCACGAACTTCGATGACTACCCGCCCGAGGCCGTCCCGCTGCCGGACGTGGCCACCTACACGTCGGTGGATACCGAGAAGATCGTCGGGCTCGGGACGGACCTCGTCATCGCCGGTGGCAACAACTTCAACCCGCCGGTCTCGATCGCGAAGCTTCGCTCGCTCGGCATCCCGGTCCTCGTGACCTACGCGAAGGACGTTGCCGGGGTCCTCGCCGACATCAATCTCGTCGGCGAGGCGGTAGGCGAGAGTACGGCCGCGGACAGCCTCGCGGCGTCGATGGGCGCCCAATTCGAGGCCATTCGGGCTGTGACCTCGGGCGCACCGCACCCGAAAGTGTTCTACGAGCTCGATGCGATTTCGAAGATCTACACGACGACCGACGCCTCATTCCTCCAGGAAATGATCCAGATCGCCGGCGGCGACCCGATCACGACTGGGAGCACGACGAACTCCGAGATCCCCCTCGAGAAGCTCATCGCGGCCAATCCCGCGGTGATCGTGCTCGGCGACGCCGCCTACGGCACGACCGCCGCCCAGGTGAAGTCCCGACCGGGCTGGGCCACCATCCAGGCCGTGCAAACCGGCTCGATCGTCGGGGTGAACGACATCATCGTGAGCCGGCCCGGGCCGCGCCTCGTGCTCGGGCTGCTCGACCTGCTCCGCGCGATCCACCCGGAGATCGCCTTGCCATCAGGGCTCCCGTCGCCCGTGCCGGCGGCTTCCCCCGCAGCCTCGATGCCCTGATCGATGCCGACGAACGCAGCCACGCTGGCCGCTCCGCGCTCCGGCAGGCGAATCCGGGCGTGGTCCCTGCGACGTACCGTGGTGCTCGGCGTCGCCGGCATTGGCCTGTTGTTCGTGATGCTCCTGGTGGGCGTGGCAGCCGGGACCGTCACGATCCCGCCCGGGGAAACAATCGCGATCCTCGCCCACCGGCTCCTGGGGCTAGACGTGGCTCGGACCTGGACGCCGGCCCAGGAGACGATCGTCATGGACCTGCGATTACCGCGGGTCCTGATGGCGATGACCGTTGGGGTGGGCCTGGCCGTTTCGGGGGCGACGTTCCAGGGCCTGCTCCGCAACCCATTGGCCGATCCCTACGTACTCGGAACCGCGTCCGGGGCGGCGCTCGGTGCCGCGGTTGCCGTGCTCCTGCCGATCCGGGGGCTCATCCTCGAATTCGGGCTGCTCCACGCCCTCGCGTTCGTCGGCGCGCTCGTCGCGGTCTTCGTCGTCTATCGCCTCTCCCGCGTGGCGGGCAGCGGTCAGATGACGAGCCTGCTCCTGACCGGGTACGCGGTCGGGTCGCTGCTCGCGGCAGGTCTGGCGATGGCCATGTACCTGTCTGGCGCTGGGCTGCGGCAGATCTTCGCGTACCTGCTGGGCGGCTTCGACGCGGCCTCGTGGATCCGGCTCGCGACCGCGGTGCCTCTGGTCTTCGGGGCGACGATCCTCATCACGCTCCGGGCCCGGTCACTCAACGGGCTGCTCCTGGGGGAAGAGGCGGCTGCGCACCTGGGCGTCGACGTCAAGCGCGAACGGGCAATCCTGCTCGGCCTCGCTTCGCTCGCGACCGCGGCGTCGGTGGCAGTATCGGGGCTGATCGGGTTCGTCGGGCTCGTGGCGCCCCACGTCGTCCGGCTGCTCGTCGGGCCGAACGCCCGGCTCGTGCTGCCGCTGGCGGCGCTCCTCGGCGCGAGCGTGATGGTCGGCGCCGATCTCGTCGCTCGGCTCTTCGGCGAGATTCCGGTCGGCGTCGTGACGGCTGTCATT
>JBBRNM010000030.1:0-27596 GCA_038230295.1 Candidatus Limnocylindrales bacterium | reverse complement strand
TCCAGGGCGGCCATCCTGTCATCGGCCATCGGGTTCACCTCTTTCGACGTCGGCTCCTAACTCCAACGTCGTGAGAATGACTCGGTGGCCGACTGCTTCGTCGGCCGATCCGCTGTTACACCAACTCTAGGGACACCAACCAAGCCGGGCGGGCACGCCATCGCTGCGACATGGGCGGCCCACGCCCCCCATCTGGGGCGATGAGCTGGCAACTACTGATGGAGTCGATAAGTGGACGAGGCGGGGCGGCGCGCCGATCGCGACGGGCAAGGAAAACGGGCGGACCCGTTGGGCCCGCCCGTTGTGAGCTCGCGAAGGGCGCTAACTAGAACTGGTCGAGGTAGCGGTTGACCTCCCAGTCCGAGACCTGGGTGCGGTACTCGTCCCACTCGACCCGCTTGGCCTCGATGAAGTGGTTGAAGACGTGGTCGCCGAGGGCCTCCCGGATGACGTCGTCCTTCTCCAGCTCGTCGAGCGCGTCGCCGAGCGTACCCGGCAGCTCGCGGATCGACTTGGCCGCGATCTGGGCGGCGTCCATCTCGAAGAGCGACTCCTCGACGGGTTCGCCGAGTTCGAGGCCCTTCTCCACTCCGTCGAGCCCGGCCGCGATCATCGCGGCGAACGCGAGGTAGGTGTTCGACGAGGGATCGGGGCAGCGGACCTCGAGGCGGGTCCCCTCGACCGACTTGCCCGGCGAGACCATCGGCACCCGGATGAGCGCCGAGCGGTTCGTCCGGCCCCAGGTCAGGTACGTCGGCGCCTCGTAGCCCGGGACCAGCCGCTTGTAGCTGTTCACGAGCGGCGCGAGGACGGCGATCATGCCGCGGGCGTGGGTCAGGATCCCCGCCGCATAGGACTTCGCGAGGGGCGACAGGCCGTATGACGCGTCGGCGTCGGCGAAGGCGTTCTTCGACTCGGCGATCGAGTACAGGCTCTGGTGCGTGTGCATGCCCGAGCCGTTGATGCCGTGGATCGGCTTCGGCATGAAGGTTGCGTAGAGGCCGTGCTGCTGGGCAATCGCCTTGAGGGTGAACTTGAACGTGATCGCATTGTCGGCGGTCTGGAGCGCGTCGGCGTACTCGAAGTCGATCTCGTGCTGGCCCGCGGCGACCTCGTGATGGGCGGCCTCGACGCGGATGCCGAAGGCCTCGAGGGCGTCGACCATGTCGTGCCGGATCTCGCCGGCGAGGTCCGTGCTGAAGTCGAAGTAGCCGGCCTGATCGTGTGGCAGCGGCTCGATCTTGCCGTCGTCGCCGCGACGGAACAGGAAGAACTCGAGCTCCGGCCCCATGTTCACGAGGTAACCGAGCTTCTGGGCGCGGTCGACCTGGCGTCGCAGGACGTTCCGCGGGTCGCCGGCGAAGGCCTCACCGCGGGGGGTGTAGACGTCGCAGATCACACGGGCGGTGCCACGCGGGCCGGAGCCCTTCTGCCAGGGGATCTCGGAGAACGTGCGCATGTCGGGCATGAGGTACTGATCGCTCTCGGCGATCCGGGTGAAGCCCTCGACCGAGGAGCCGTCGAACCAGGTCCCGTGCCGGACCGAGCCCTCGAGCTGGTGGATCGGGATCGTCACGGCCTTGACGACACCCATGATGTCGGTGAACTGGAGCTGGACGAAGCGAATACCCTTCGACTTCGCCCCTTCGATCTGCTCGATCCCGGACACCGCTTCGTATGGCGCGATCACCGATTTCGCCTCCTGCTGTCCACGTCCTTGTGCGGTTCGCACGACCTCTAGGCAGGTTAGCAGCGGGCCGGCGCGGCTGCGCTCGGATATCGCGACGAACGTGAGGTCAGACTTGTTCTTCTTGCACTAGTCGAACGGCGATAGCCAGCGGCAGGCGGAGCTCCGGGTCCGACAGCTGCCAGCCAGATGCGGCCTCGATCCCCCGAATGCGGTAGGCGATCGTGTTGCGATGGACGCCCAGAGCGATCGCGGCCTCGTTGATTCCACCGAGATCCAGGACGGCTCGCAGGGTCGCGAGGCGCTCGCGCCGGACATCGGGTCGGCCGGCGAGGATCGGCTCCAGAAGCGCTCGTGCGAGGCGCGCCCCCTCGGGCAGGTTGTGCAAGCCGCCCAGCATCCGGTAGATGGGCAGCCGATCCGACCGGGCCACGACGGGCGGCTCCGCGAGGGCGAGCGCGGCCTCGAGCGTCGCTCGGGCATCGGCCTCGGCCGCCGGTCGCTCCGCGCGCGTTCGGAAGGGACGCGAGAGGGCTACCGTCCGCGAGAGGAGCGCAGCGATCCGCAGCGCGAGCGGGTCGGCCTCGGCATCCGCCCGTGAGCCGCGGTCGGCGCCTCTTGCCGCACCATCGAGGGCGAACACCGCCCGCAGCTCGAGACTGTCGGCATCGCCACGGAGGGCCATCCGCCGGGCGGGGGCCAACAGCCGCACTTCGCGCCGGATCGATTCGCGTGCGTCCCGCGCCGCCGGGGTGTCGTCGTCGAGGCCGGGTGCCCGCTGACGGGCGAGCAGCACGATCCAGGGTGGACCGGCGCTCGGGAGCGCGTCCGCCCGCCGGACCTGGTCGCCGGCCCGCCGGACCGCCTCGTCCCGCGCCAGCTCGAGCGCGAGCAGCCCGCCGATTCTTGCCACCGTGGCCCGCGCGAGCTCGCTCGCAGGTGCGTCCCCGATGAGGACGAGCGCGCCGGCCGGTCCGGAGGCGACCGGCAGAGGGAATCGCAGGGCGGCCGATTGCCGGGGCCGGGCCTGGTACCGAATCGCCGAGGCGGCCGCCCCGGGCGCGTCTGCAGGGGCGTGCACGGCGAGCACCTCGCCGCGGGCGCTCTCGAGGGCCACTCCCCGGCCGAGGCACGTCGCGACCGCGGCGACGAGCGCCGCGGGCCCACCACCGTCGAGGGCCCGCCGCTGCAGCTCCGACTCGAGGAGCCCGGCCTGGCGCTCGAGCTCCGAGCCGCGAGCGACGATGAACCCGATGACGGCGCGTTCCAATGCGGTCGGATCCGTTCGCGCCAGCCGCAGGCCTGAGATCCCGCGCGCGGCGAGCAGGTCGCCGAGAGCCTTCAGGCGATCCGAGCCGGCCTCGCCCTCGACGAGGAGGACCCCGGAGACGCGGGCCGCCGCGAGCGCGTCGGCGAGCGCCCGCAGCTCGTCGTCGCCGGGCGCGATGATCGCCAGGGGCCCGGCCGGCACGATCGCAAGATCGCCGACATCGAGGGCGTCGAAGGCCGGAACGCGCGACTTCAGGACCCGGACCCAGGCGATGGGGCGGGCCTCGGTTGCCGCGTCGCCGGTCGCGCTCGTGGCGCCGGTCGGGCGCGCGGCCGGCAGGAGCTCGGCCCGTAGCTCAGCGAGCTCGGTCACGCCGGACCAGCCGGGCCGCCCGCATCTCGGAGCGCGGCGTTCTGCTCTCGGTTTGCGTGCTCTCCGCGGACCTTCACGAGATCGTCGATCACGGCCCCGAGCTCGCGGTCGAAGTCGAGCTGGCGGTCGGCCCGGCCGACGAGATCGAGGCGGCCGTCGGCGTGCAGGCGGGCCCAGATCCGGCGGCGCGGGAAGTAGAACGTGATGGCCAGACCGGTGATGAGGGCGGCGAAGGCGAACCAGACGATCCCCTGCCCCGGATCGCGCTTCGCGATGAGGAGCGTGTAATCACCGAAGCCCCGCAGCGAGACCGACAGGGCGGCGCCCTGGATCGAGCCAGTCTGGCCGCTCGCCAGCGCCGTGGGAAACCCCGTGACCGTCGCTGCGGTCCCGTCGGCGTTCGTCCCGGTCACGGCATACGGGACGACGAGAAGCGTCCCCACGCCGGCCGCGTCCTTTGCGAGCAGGAGCTGCAGGCCGATGGCCCGTCCGGGCACGGGCAAGGCCCCGACCGGCAGGCCACCCTCGGAGTCCGTGAGCGGCACCGGCCCAGACCACAGGATCGAGCCGTCGCCGCTATCGCGGATCTCGAGGTCCGGGGCAGGTCCGAAGCCGTTCTGGTGGAACGTGTAGCCCGCGACCGACAGCGGATCGTTGACCCGGATCGTCTTCCGGGCCAGGAGGGCGCCGTCGCGATAGACGGCGAGGTCGGTCGTGAAGTCCGTCGCGACGCCCGCGTCGAGTCCGGGGGCACGGAACCCGAAGTTCTTGACGAGCAGCAGGCCCGGCGTGCCGATCGGCTGGACCGTGAGCGTGTTGCCTTCGGCCACGACGAGGCCCTGCTCATCGCCGAGGCGGGCGGTGACGAGGCCCGCGATCAGGAAGAGGATCAAGCCCAGGTGCGAGATCAGGGTCGCGAGCTTCGTCCAACGGTTGCGATCGCCGTAGATGAACCGCTCGCCGTCCGGGCCCGCGACCTCGCGGACACCGAACCGACGACGCCGGAGGATCGCGCTCACGGCGGCAGGCGTCAGCCCCGCCCCGGGCGCGATGGACACCCGGTCGGGCAGGCTCGGGTCGAAGTACGCATCCGGCTGGACGACCCGGATGACGGCCGATTGGCGCCACAGGCGCGGCGTTCGATCCAGCGTGCAGATGACGATGGAGACGACGAGGAGCACGAGCCCGAGGCTGAACCACGTCGAGGTGAAGACCCGGAAGAGCTGGAGCCGCTCCATCAGGTCCACGACGCCGGCGCCGAGGGCCGGTTCGTAGATCGCCCGGAGCCTGGCCATCTCGTTGGCGTAGTCACCGGCCGAGTGAAACGCGAACCCAGGCAGCTGGCGGACCGTCATCCCGACCACCGCGAGCAGCGCCAGCATGATGATCTGGACGACCGCGAAGTTCACCGACGTGAAGAGGCGCCACAGGGCCATCCCGACTCGGGCGGCGGCGTTCGGGGCATCGGGCGCCAGCCCGCTCGCGGTGGTCCGGCGCGCGGCGCCGACCGCGGCCACTGCCGCCGGTTGGTCGCCCGACCGGTCGCCGATCAGGGTCGCCATGAGCGGGAGCCGGTCAGGCCCCGGCAGTCACCGACGCGTTGGCGCGAGCGGCCGCGAGCACGCGCCCGAAGTCCTCGATCACGTCCTCGACGTCCTCGAGTCCGACGCTCACGCGCAGCAGGCCCGGGGTGATCCCGCTCGCGATGAGCTCGGCCTCGCTCAACTGGCGATGCGAGGTCGATGGTGGATGGACGACCATCGTGTGGACGCTGCCGAGCGACGCAGTGAGCTCCGTGATCGAGAGCAAGTCGATGATGGTCCGGCCCGCATCGCGCCCGCCGGCGAACTCGAACGCCAGCATGCCGCCGCCGTTGCCGGGCCGGAACTGCCGCTCTGCGACATCGCGTTGCGGATGGCTGGCCAGGCCCGGATAGAGGACCCGCTTCACGCCGTCCTGCTCCTCGAGCCAGGCGGCGAGGGTGAGGGCGTTCGCGGCATGACGGTCCATCCGCACGGCCAGGGTGAGCAGGCCACGCAGGACGAGAAACGCCTCGAACGGGCCCAGGGTTGCGCCGGTGTCGACCTGGGTCTTCGCCACGGCGTCGACGAGCGCCGGATCGCCGGCCACGACGCCCGCGATCAGGTCGCTGTGGCCGCCGAGATACTTCGTCCCCGACTCGATGACGAGATCTGCCCCGAGCTCGAGCGGCCGGCAGACGTAGGTGGACGCAAAGGTGTTGTCGGCGAGATAGAGGGCCCCGTGTCGGTGGGCGAGCTCGGCGAGCGATGCGTGGTCGGCGATGAAGGTCGTCGGGTTCGCCGAGGTCTCGGCGTACAGGACCCGGGTTCGACTGGCCCGGAGGGCGCTCTCGACGGCCTCGAGGTCGGTGACGTCGACGAGCTCGACACCGACGCCGAACCGCCCGAAATAGTCGACGAGCTGCGATCGCGTCGAGCCGTACAGGGTCGTGGGCGCGACGACACGATCGCCGGCGGACAGGACCGCTGCGAGCGCGGCATGGATGGCGCCCATCCCGGAGGCCAGGGCATAGCCCGCCTTGCCGCCGGCGAGCTCTGCGTAGGCCTCGCCGAGGGCGCGGGTCGTCGGGTTCGCCAGGCGGCTGTAGGCGTAGCCGGAGCGGCTGTCGGCGAGGACCTTGCCGAGCTCAACCGCGTCGTCGGCGCTGAACGTCGCCGTCTGGAAGATCGGGACGGACGTGGGCCGCTGCTGGAGCGGCGGGGTATGGGATGCCGCATGGATGGCGCGCGTCGAGAAGCCGCGGCGATCGTCGCTCATCGGTTTCGATGCTACACCGGCAGGCAGGCGGGCCCGATCGGCCCAAGGCCGCTTGTCAGCCCGCTCGGCAGCCCCTCAGCCCGGTGGCTTGCCGGACCCCGCGGCCGCGTATGCCTCGGCCTCGACAGGCACGACGACCGGTTCCTTGCCGGACCGCGCGACCCGGTTCTTCCCCGCTCGCTTGGAGGTGTACATGGCCCGGTCGGCACTGATGACGAGGGCGTCTGCCGTCCGGCCGTCCGCCGGATACGACACGACCCCGGTCGAGATCGTCGGACCGGGCTCGACGCCGGGCATGCCCTGCTCGGCGACCATCTGGCGGATCTTCTCGGCAAAGACCCAGCCGCCGGTGGGATCGGTCTCCGGGAGGAGGATGACGAACTCGTCGCCCCCGTAGCGCGCCGCGACATCGATCTTGCGGATCCGGCTTCGGACGATGTCGGCGACGTTGCGGAGGACCTGGTCGCCGGCGTGGTGCCCGGATCGATCGTTGATGGTCTTGAGGTCATCCAGGTCGAGCATCACCAGGCAGAACGCGCGCCCGGATCGGTCGCCCCGGGCGAGCTCTCGCTCGAGCCCGGTGAAGAAGAAGCTGCGATTGAACAGCCCGGTGAGCGAATCGACCGTCGAGAGCCGGATCGCCGCGTCTCGCGCCCGGCGCTGCTCCCGCCCGACCGACGCGCCGACGTAGGCGAGCAGGAAGATCCCGGTCAAGTTGACGAGCAGCTGGACGACGGGGCCGGTGCCCGGATGGGGGCTGCCGATGAGCCCGGCCACGAGGTACGAGCCTGCGGCGACGAGCGTCAGGATCACGGCCACCCGTGGGGCTGCCAGCAGCGCGCCCGCCCCGACGATGAGCGGGAACGTGAAGGTGAACGGACTGTCGAGGCCGCCGGTCAGCGCGACGAGGGCCGACGCGAACCCGATGGCGAGGACCGCCTGGAGGGCTCCCCGAGCATTCCGGAGCCGGGTCGCCGGCAGGATGTCATGGAGGACGACCATGCCCTCGCCGGTGATCGCGACGAGGATGACGATTGCCGGCAGGGTGGCGGCCCACACGCCGCTCGCCGCGGCGATCACGACGACCGCCATGAGGAAGGCCCAGCTGACGATCCGGATCATCCGATCCTGTGTCGCCGAGTCGGCGAGGCTGGCAGCAGCGGAGGCGCGCTGGCCCTCGTTCGGTTCATCCCTCCGGGCGAGGACGCCGTTCGTCGGCCCGGCGGGCTCCGGGCGGAGCTCCATGACGGCATCGCTCGTAGCCGGACCCCCAATGTCGACGCCGCGACCGAGCACGTGCGTCCGAGTCCACACGACCGCGGGGCCGATGAGGAGCCCGAGCGCGATCACGGTCACGACCGCGATTCCGGCGAACAGCAGCTCGGGGCCGGGCATCAGCGGGTCCGATGTAGAGGCATGGAATCGCCGGGCGCGCGCTGGGTGGGCACCGTCTCGGTGGGCACGAGGTGCGTCAGCCTCCCCGGGTTTCGGTTTCCGACCGGCAGTCGGAAGGCGTACATGGTAGTCGCTGGAGGCTCTCCGAGACAGCGCCGCCCCATTTCCGACCGAGCCGGGGTCAGCGCGTGCCGAATTGATAGGTCTGCTTCACCAACCGGAGATACGTGAAGGTCTCGGTCTCGCGCACGCCGTCGATGCGCTGGAGGCGCTCGTCAAGAAACCGCAGCAGCTCCTCGTTGTCCTCGGACACCGTCTCGATGAGGATGTCGTAGCGGCCGGCGGTGATCACGACGTAGTCGACCTCCGGCAGCGCGGCAAGCGCCTCGGCCGCGTCGACGATCCGCCCCGGCTGGCAACGGATGCCGATGAGGGCCTGCTGGAAGCCGAGCTTCTCCGGGTCGGCAACTCCGACGATCTGCAGGAAGCCACGCTGGACCAACCGGTTCGTGCGCGCCCGGACAGCGGCCTCCGAGACGGCGAGGGCGCTGGCGATCTGGGTGAAGGGGCGACGACCGTCCTCCTGGAGGTGCTCGATGATTCGCTTATCGAGCTCGGAGAGGTCTTCCTGGCGACGAGATCGGCGCCCGGCGGGCTCGTCGGGATTCGAATTTCGCATCGGCGGGATGCTAGCACCGCCCGTTCAGCCCCGGTCGAGGTCCTCGAGCACGGGCGCGAGCGACTCGATCGCCTCGATCGTGATCGGATCGACCACGAGCTGGACCTCGTCGACGCCCAGCCGGGCGTAGGCCCGGAGGCCCTCGGCGATCTGGTCGGGTGGCCCGGCCAGCGGCGCCGGGGGGGTCGACGACGAGTACAGCGAGCGTCGACCTCGGCCTTCCGGGAGCTGGACGAGCACGGCAACGGTTCGGTCGACCTGGGCCGGGTCGCGACCAACCTCGCGGGCAATATCGTCGACGAGGCGCAGGTGCGGCTCGAGGCCGGCGGGCGTATTCGCGGTATCGGCGTACCAGACGTTCCACGCCTGGACGTGGGGAACCGTGATCCGGAGCATCCGGGGCCCGATGCTGCCGATCAGGAGCGGCGGCCCACCGGGCCGCGACGGCCGCGGCAGGAGCTCGCAATCCCGCGCCTGGAAGTAGCGGCCGTCGAAGTCGATCGCGCCCTCCTGGAGCAGTGTCCGGACGATCGTGAACGCCTCCTCGAATCGATCGATGCGGTGGTCGAACGGGAACCCGAATGCTCGGAACTCCGGCTCGTTCCAGCCGGCGCCGAGCCCGACGATCAGACGCCCGCCACTGATCTCGTCAACCGTCGCCGCCAGCTTTGCCAGCATCGCCGGGGCGTGGAATGCCGTTGACGCAACCAGCGACCCGAGCCGGATCCGCGACGTGGCGGCCGCCAGCGCCGCGAGCATCGTCCACATCTCCCAGGGCCCACGGGTCGAGCCGTCGTCGTAGCGGTAGAGGAGGTGGTCGCCGAGCCACAGGCTGTCGAAGCCGACGGCCTCGGCCCGCCTGGCCATCTCGACGTACTCGGGCCAGCGAACCTCGCGCTCGACCTCGGGCAGCTGGACGCCGACGCGGAGCGGGCGAGCGGACGTGGCCATGGTGGAGGGTATCCTCTGACGGCTGGATGAAGTGGTCGGGGCGGTGGGATTCGAACCCACGACTTCGTGCTCCCAAAGCACGCGCGCTGCCAGGCTGCGCCACGCCCCGCCGAGGTTGGAGAGTACCCCACGCGCCGGCAGCGGGCGGCTGTGACCGGATCGGTGCGGAACAGTGACCTTGACGCCGGGCCCACGATGGAGACTCGCACTCGAACGGGGGGTTCATGTCGCGGTTCGGTCGCCGCCTGCTCGTCATCGCCGCCACGCTTGCGCTGGGCCTCGCCACGGTTTCGTCATCCGCGAGCGCCGCGACGGCGCCTCGGATCGCGCTCCAGTACGTGGCCTCGGGGCTCCACTCGCCGCTGTTCGCCACCGGCGCGGGCGATGGCACCGGCCGGCTGTTCATCGTCGAGCAGGGCGGCACGATCAAGATCCTGAAGGCCACCGGTGGCCTCATCTCGACCCCCTTCCTCGACATCCGCGCCCTCGTGTCGTGCTGCGGCGAGCGCGGGCTCCTCGGTCTCGCCTTCCACCCCCAGTACAAGACGAACGGCAAGCTGTACGTGAACTACACCGATCGCAATGGGAACACGGTCGTGGCCGAGTACCGGCGGTCTTCATGGGACGCGAACCGGGTGAACGTGGCGACGCGCCGGGTACTCCTCCAGGTCGTGCAGCCATACGCCAACCACAACGGCGGGATGCTCGCGTTCGGCAGCGACGGCGACCTGTACATCGGCCTCGGCGATGGCGGCTCCGGCGGTGACCCCGGAAACCGGGCCCAGAACAAGACGGTCCTGCTCGGCAAGATCCTTCGAATTGACGTCAACGGCACGACCGCTGGACTGGCGTACCGGATCCCAAGCACGAACCCGTTCGTCAGCCGGTACGGAGCCGACGAGATCTGGTCCTACGGCCTCCGGAATCCGTGGCGTTTCAGCTTCGATCGCGCAAATGGCGACCTCTGGATCGGGGACGTCGGCCAGAGCAACTGGGAGGAGATCGATCACGCCCTGAAGACAGCCGGCAACGGCCGCTGGGCGAACTACGGCTGGCGGGTCATGGAAGGCTTCCACTGCTACAACCCGGCCACGGGCTGCAGCACGACCGGCAAGGTGATGCCGCTGCTCGAGTATTCGCACTCGCTCGGCTGCGCGGTGATCGGCGGCTATGTCTATCGCGGACCGACGTTCGCGGCCCTGGCGGGCTGGTACGTCTTCGGCGACGAGTGTTCGGGCCGGATCTGGGCGGTCTCGGCCGGCGCCATGTCACCGGCCACGCCGCAGCCGCTGCTCGATACGACGTACACGATCAGCTCGTTCGGTCAGGACGATCGCGGCGAGCTCTACGTCCTGGATCTCGTGGGCGGGCGCGTGTACCGGGTCGTCGCCGGCTGAGCCGATCGGAACGGGGGCTTCAGGGACAGCCCGGCCGGTCGACCTGGTACAGGAAGAGCGGCAGCGGCGGGCCGGCGATCTGGTATTGCCGGTAGGCGGATGGGTCGGCGTACACGATCCGATACCCCGGTTGCTTCACCTGGCTCGACGACACGACGGCGCAGAGACGGAACGACGGCCACCAGCCCGTGTACCACATCTGGCCCTTGGGAGCGCCCCAGTAGACCCTCGCGTCGCCCGTCGCGTAGTAGCCCACCCACTCCATCCCGGCATCGACATGCCCGGCCGGAATCCCCATCGCGACGGCGCGTTCGCCGAACGCCCATCGACCGGCCGAGAACGCATTCGACGCCAGGAGATGCATGACCGAGAGGCTGCCGAGCGCCACGAGGAGAGCCGCGGCGAGCCACGGCGCAGGATGCAAGGTTCTTCCGGGCCGCGACGGCTCGGGGCCGGGCTTGGGGCCGGGCTTGGGGCCGGATTCGACGTCATCCACGGGCTCGGGCGCGGCTCCCTGGGCCGGTGCCGCAGCGACGTCCGCCGTCCCGTCCGCGACGGAGGCCGGCCGGATCAGCAGGAGGGCCGAACCGACGAGGATGAGCGGCCACAGATAGCGGTCGAACATCGTGTATGCCCAGCCGTAGAGCGCCAGGCCCATCGCCGTGAACAGGGCGAATGCCACGAGGAGGCTCACGGGTGAGCGGGACCACTCGCGGATCCGGCTGCGCGCGAGGCCGCCGTATCGGAGCGTCGAGCCGATGATCCCGGTCGTGACACCGGGCACGAAGATCGTGGCGATGAACGCAGCCACCTGGACGGCCGTCCAGACCTCGGTTGGGTAGATCAGGGGGCGTCCGCCGCCGAGGGCGCCACCGCCGTCGGGACCCACGGATGTGAACAGGTTGCCGATCAGCATCGACGGCAGCCGGCCGGTTTTCGCGAGCGCGCTCAGCGGCGCCCACGCGATGAGGAGCCCGACGATGAGCCCGGGCAGGACGTCCGCCACCCGCCAGCGTGAGCGCCACCATGCGATCGCCATCACGAGCGCCGGGCTCAGGCACAGCGCGAGCGTCGAGAACGCCAGTCGCAGCCGCTGGAGGCCCGGCCCGGGATCGAAGCGTGGCGAGCCCTGGCCGGGGATCGCCGCCGCCAGCTGGTGGACCGCCGCGGCCGCCACCAGGAACACGATCCCCGCGACGATGGCGCGTCGCGGACCATCGCGGTCGGCCAGCGCGGCGATGACGACCACAGCGATTGGAGCGGCGAGGGCCGACTCACGAATGCTCACCCCGAAGAGGCCGACCGCCAGCGAGGCGATCAGGAACCGCCACTCGATCTCGCCATCCGACCGGATCGCCACCGCCCCGAGGGCCAGGCAGACGAACATGCTGGCGAATGCCGGCAGGTCGGTCATGAATGATGTCGTGTTGACGAGGAAGCCCGGGACCACGACCGCCGCAAGGACCGCCAGGGCCGCGCGCCCGGTGTCGAGCACACGCCGAAGGAGCACGTACGCGCTGACGAGCCCGGCGACCGTGAGGACACCCGTCGCGGCGGCGAAGGCCCACGGCTGCCCGCCCGAGAGCCACAGGAACGGCTGCACGAAGAGGACCTGGCCGATCAGCGACATCACGCTGAACCCACGCATCTCGAGCGTTCCGCCGGACCAGAACACCAGGGCGACCTGGCGGTAGTCGAAGTCGTCGTTGTGAGGGATGTCGAGCGCGCCCGAGGCGAGGCCGAGGATCGCCGGCAGCCCGACCGCAAGCGAGACGATGCCGGCAAGGACGAGTCCGTCGCGGCGAGCGAGCGTCATGTCGAGGACGGTGGCCGCTGGCTCGGCCGGCTAACGGTCATCCCGAGAGCCCCGGCTCGGGGCGCAGGCTCGCTTCCGGCCGCGGCCGCGCTTCCGATCGCAGCCCCCAGAGGTCGAGGATGGGACGCGGGATCAGCGCGGCGAGGCTGGAGCGGGCGAGGACGAACGGGACGACGCCGACGAGCACGGCAAGCCCGCCGAGACGGATCGCCGGCAACCCGAGCGTCGCCGCGATTGGCACGGTCCAGTAGCGGTTCGTGCGGGCACCCCAGACGACGATGATGACCGCCAGGACGAGCCGAATCGCGAGGGGCAGCGGCACGATCGGTTCGAGGCTCACCGTGTCGGCCCCGCCCGCCGTGCGGAGCAGGGCCAGCCACTGGGACCATAGGTCTGGCGCGACGAGGAAGCTGACGGCGGCGATGACCGCTGCAACCCCGATCGCGATCGCGAGACTCCGCCACTCCCGCCGGACGGCGTACCAGACGATGCCGACGCCGGGGGTGATCTTGGTGTGGAGAACCAGGGCCCAGGCCCCCGGCCACCGATAGGCGGCCACGACCGCGAGGGCGACGAGGATCTCGATGTTGCCGTTGCCGATCGTTGCGGCGACCGGGTTCGGATAGCCGGCCACGAGGTTGAGGGGCACGTAGTACAGGACGACAGCGAGGAGCGGACCGGCGATCAGGGCGAGCGCAGCGATCTGGACCCCCGCCTCGAGCGCCCAGGCGAGCTTCCACGGGATCAGCGTCCAGGGATAGATCGCCTGGGCGAAGGCCGGCGAGTAGGTGTACGCCCCGTGGACCAGCCACGGGACGTCGTACAGGCCGCCCTGCCACGCGATCCAGTAGCCGTAGGCATCGTTCTCCCAGCGATCGAGGGCGACCCGATACCAGGTCACGAGGAGAATCGCGACCGCCGCCAGCTGGATCAGGGTCATCGGGCGCAGAGCGCCGACGCGTATCCGGGCCGACAGGCTCCGGACCGCGGTCATGGCCGTTGCCTGGTCATCGGCCTCGCTCCCGGACCGTTCAGCCGCCGACGGGCGCGAGACGGATCGGTACTGGCGCCGGCTCGTCCGGTGATCCGAACGGCAGCCGGAGGCGGAGGAGGCACCAGCCGGCCGCGGCGAGCGTGGTCGCGACGCCGAGGGCAATCGCCGACCGAGATAGCTCGAAGGAGACGAGCGACGGCCCGAGCGCGCCCGAGCGCGCCAGGACGTACAGGACCGGGACGAGGAAGACCGTGCTCATCGCAACGTACGGCATGCGCAGGGAAGGGTAGATCCCGGCGAGCGGTGCCAACAGCACGATCGCCCCGAAGAGGTACCGGTCGTGGACGCGCGTCGGCAGGAAGTACACAGCCAGCCCGAGAAGGAAACCGACCGCCAGCAAGCCCGTCAGGTCGCGTCGTCGTCGCAGCAGCCAGAGCGCGCCGAGGATGCCGACGACAAGGGCCACGGCCCCGACGAAGAACCACGGCCCATCGTCCGCCGCGAAACCCCCGAGAGCCCAGATGTTGAAGGCATAGGACGATCCGAAGTGGTGGGCGTCGGCAAACTGGACGACGATCCCAACGTACTGCCGGATGCCCAGCCCGAGGGGCACCAGGATCGCGACGACCGTCGCCCCGCCCGCGACGCCGGCGAGAACCAACCGTCGCAACCCACCGGGCTCCCCAATCCATCCGAGGAGCACTGCCGCGAGGATCAGCGCGGCGATGCCGAACTGCGCCTTCACCAGGATCGCGACGACAGCCAGGACAGCTGCGATGTTGAACCGCTTCGACGCGGTCGCGGCAATGGAGGCGAGCATCGGCAGCGCCCCGAGGGCATCGAGCTGGCCCCACAGCGGCCCGGCGAGGATCACGGCCGGGTTCAGCAGGTAGAGCCCGGCGGCCCACAGGCCCTGGCGCTCGCTCCCGGCGGTGCGTGCCAGCCGGAACACGAGAAGGCCGATCACCACGTCGAAGGGGATCGAGAGCGTCCGGATCGCGGTCCGGAGCATGTCGTCGTTGAAGAGCTTGCCGAGGGGCCAGAACAGGTACAGGACCGCTGGGTAGTCCGCGTTGCCGCCCGTCTCGTAGTAGTGCCGGATCCCGTGCTGGGCCACGCGCTCGGCCCACTGGCCGAACGTCATCAGGTCCGAATGCATGCCGGGCCCGGTGATGGCGACGACGCGAGCCACGACACCAACGCCGACGATGGCGAGAAGGATGGGTACGGTCCCGACGCGAGACCTGGCGACGGCGAGGCTCAGCACTCGAAGGCGCCGAGGATCGGCGCCATCCGCTGCGCGGCGCGGGCGCGGTGGGAGATCCGGTGCTTCTCCGAGGCGGCGTACTGACCGAACGTGCGGCCACCGGGTGGCTCGGCCTGGGGCTCGAAGATCGGGTCGTAACCGAATCCGCCATTGCCCCTCGGGCTATCCGCAATCCGGCCCCGCGTCGTCCCCCGCCGAACGACGATCCGCAGCCCGCCCGGCGCGGCCGGGTCCGGGGTCGCGAGGGCCAGCACGCAGACGTAGCGGGCCGTGCGCCGTGAGGGAGGCAGCCCCTCGAGCTCGCCGAGCAGTCGAACGTTGTTCTCCTCGTCGCTGGCGTTCGGCCCAGCATAACGACGGGTTCGAACGCCGGGCCGGCCACCGAGCGCGTCGACCTCGATGCCCGAATCGTCGGCCAGGGCCGGCAGGCCGGTCGCCCGAGCGGCAAATCGGGCCTTGATTCGGGCGTTCGTCTCGAACGTCAGGCCGTCTTCGATGGGCTCGCCCGGAACGCCGAGATCCTCGAGCGAGACGAGGTCGACATCGTCGATGTCGAGCAGCTCGCGAAGCTCCTGGGCCTTGTGCGGCGAGCGCGTGGCGATCACGACGCGCGGTGGCTCGGGCGTCTGGGTCATGTCGCCACCCTCGCCGGCATCGCCGTCAGCGGCGAACCGTCGCGAGGGCCGCGGCCTGCGCCTCGAAGAGCTTCTCGAGACCCGTCTGGGCGAGATCCAGCAGGCTGTCGACGCGGGCCCGATCGAAGGGCTTGCCCTCCGCGGTCCCCTGCAGCTCGACGTACTTACCGGCGTCGGTCGCGACGACATTGAAGTCGACCTCGGCCTTCGAATCCTCGGGGTAATCGAGGTCGAGCATCGCGATGCCGTCGATCACGCCGACCGAGACGGCCGCGACCTTGCCGACGAGCAGGCGCTCCATGCCGTAGGTCATCAGGGCCGCGGCGAGGGCGACGTAGCCGCCCGTGATCGAGGCGCAGCGCGTCCCGCCGTCGGCCTGGAGAACGTCGCAGTCGACCGTGACCGTGCGCTCGCCGAGCTTGCCGAGGTCGACGACGCCACGCAGCGACCGCCCGACGAGTCGCTGGATCTCGTGGGTCCGGCCGCCCAGCCGGCCCTTCACGGATTCGCGATCCGAGCGCTCGGCGGTCGCCCGCGGGAGCATCGCGTATTCCGCCGTCACCCAGCCCGTGCCCTTGCCCCGAAGATGCGGCGGCACGCGGTCGCCGATCGTCGCGGCGCACAGGACCTCCGTGTCTCCGACCCGGATCCGGCATGAGCCCTCGGCCCACTTCAGGACGCCGAGCGTCAGCGTGACCGGGCGGAGGTCGCCGGGCGCACGGCCGTCGCCGCGGATCCTCGCCGGCGGGTTGCCGATGCTCATCGGGCGTGGCTCCGGATCGTCATGCGTTGCGCTCCCTTCCCGCCATCGCAAGGCGCTCTTCGGCCTTGGCAGCGTCCCATAGCTCGTCCAGTGTGGCGAAGTCGAGGTCGCGCATGGCGACGTCGCGCTCGGCGACCATTCGCTCCACGCGTCGGAACCGCTCCCGGAACTTCGTGTTCGCCGCGCGAAGGGCCGCCTCGGATTCGATCCCGAGCTTCCGGCCGACGTTCGTCACCACGAGCAACAGGTCGCCGAACTCCTCCTGGCGGGCCGCCGGCGTGGCCGCCTCCTCGAGCTCGGCGAGCTCCTCCGCGACCTTGTCGAGCACCCCCGCGATATCCGGCCAGTCGTAGCCGAGGGCGGCTGCGCGCTCCTGCATCTCCTGGCCGGCGGCGAGCGCCGGCATCGAGGCGCTGATGCCGTCGAGAGCGCTCTTCGGGGGCGCGGCCCCGCCCGTTCCCGCGTCCGCCCGCTCCCGGGCTTCGGAACGCTCCTCGCCCTTGATCCGCTCCCACTGCCGGCTCACGTCGGCGGCGGTGTTCGCGACGGCGTCGCCGAAGACATGGGGGTGGCGCCGGACGATCTTGCGGGCGATCGCAGCCTGCACGTCGGTGAGGTCGAAGACGCCGGCTTCGGCGGCGAGCTGAGCGTGGAGCACGACCTGGAGCAGGAGGTCGCCCAGCTCGTCGGCGAGCTCGGGGGTCGCGCCGGCCTCGAGGACGTCATAGACCTCGTAGGTCTCCTCGAGCAGGTGCTTCCGCAACGAGGCGTGGGTCTGCTCGCGGTCCCAGGGGCAGCCATCCGGCTGACGCAGGCGATGACTGATGTACGGCATCGCCCACGGCCCGGCCACGGCCAGCTCGGGCGAGAGTGGCGCGAGGTACAGCGGGGTTTCCAGGTCCGCCGCGACGAGCTCGCCGACGATCGTCGACCCGGCCCGATCGAGGCGGGCGACGGCATGCGCCGCCGGATAAAGGCGCCCCAGGACGTCGAGCGGACGGAAGCCGCCGGGTCCGGACCGCCCGGGCAGCGGCTCGGACGTCACCGCCGGCGTGCGGGCGGCGCCGTGTCCCGGCTCGCCACGGAGCCCGGCATCGCCGCCGAGGCGCGCAACCGGCGCGATGAGCAGTGGCCGGGAGGCTTCGATCGGCGTCCCCGTGAGGCTCTCTGCCGCGACGAGCTGGAGCCCGGCCGTAAGGTCGAGCCCGCAGCGGTCCCGCGCTTCGGCGACCAGCGCGTCGAGCACGCCGAGCCTAGCCGGTGGCCGCGGTGGTGAGGTTGCGATCGATCTTCACCGCCGCCTTCTTCAGGGAATACCAGTTCGTGAAGCCCGTCTGCTGGAACGTGGCGATCTGGGCCGCCGTCGCCGGCCGCGTCTCCTCGGCAATCACCTTGTACAGGTAATCGCCGTCGTTCGGAACGTCGACCACGACGCTCGTCGTTCCGATCTTCGCATCGAAGATCGGGCCCCCGCGGGCGTCGCCGAGCTCGCCCCTGGCCACCCAACCGATGTCACCGACCTTGTGGGTGGCATCGGGCTCGCCCTGATCGATGGCCAGCTGGAGAAAGTTCGCCCCGGCGTCGGCCTGCGTCTTCAGCGTCCCGAGCCAGGCCTGGTTGCCATCGCCGTAGGGCCGCAGGAACTGGACGACGTGCCAGCCGAAGGCGCTCTTGAAGGGCGCGAGGATTTCTCCCGGCTTGAGGCCCGGCTTCAGGATCTGCTTCGCGAACGCCGCGTCGAGCGGCGTGCTCGCATTCGCGAACCCGAGCTTCCCGCCGTTGGTCTTGCCGGTTGGGTCGTCTGACATCGTGCGGGCCAACGAATCGAACTTCGAGGGGTCCTTGAGGAGGGCCTCGTAGGCCGCCTGGGCATCCTCCCGGGCCTTGGCCCAGGCCGGATCGCTGCCGGGCAGCTTCGCGGCACCGGCGGCGTCGTCCTTGGGTGAGAACAGGATGTGGCGGACGAGGACTCCGTCGGGCATCGGCGTCACGGCCTTCAGGAAGATCTGCTGGACGTGCCGCTGGAGCGACGGCTTCGACAGGTCTGCCACGACGTTGTCGGACAGCTTCTGGCGGACGACGTCCGCGCCGGCGGCGAGCCGGTAGTCCGCGAGCTTGATTCCCGCGGTATCGAGCTTGGTGTCGAACGCCTGGTCGACCGTCGCCGGTGAGATGTCGGTTACGCGGCCGATGCGGAAGATGCCGCCATCGCCCTCGATGACGTCCGTCGTCGTGCCCGTGGCGGCGGCGAAGGCGGCAGCCATGAGCTTGCCGTCGTAGCCGCTGTCCTTCTGGAGCCAGCCGAGGTCGCCGGCCTGTGGCGCGCTCGGCGCCGTCGAGGTCGTCTTGGCGACGTCGTCCCAGGCCTTGCCGGCCTTGAGCTGGGCGAGAGCGGCCTCGGCCTTGGCCCGCGCCACCGCCTTCTCTGCGTCGCCGGCGGTGCCCGTTGTGGGGTTCGTCGCCGGCTCGACCTCGATGACCCAGGTGTGGCGCTGCTCGGGGATCGTGGCTTCCTTGAGGAGCTGGGCGTCGATCTCGGCGTCGGTCACGGTGATCCCGGCCTGGGCGGCCAGCGTCGCCTGGAGCTTGATGTCGATGAGCTTCTCGAGCGTGACGGAGGTCAGCGACTGGAGACGCTGGTTGATCAAGTTCAGCTGCTGGCTGGCGACGGTCTGGGTGATGTGGCCCTGGGCGAGGAGGGCCTGGACCTCTGCCTGGGTGTAGTTGATCCGGAACTGCTCGATGACGAGCCGCGCCCGGACGTCGTCCTTGGTGATCGTCTGGCCGTCGACCGCGCCGGCGGCGCCGAAGTGATTGTCGAACCATGTCCAGCCGGCGTACCCGGCGAGGATCAGGACCGAGACGACGATCGCCCCGACGAACCCGAAGTTGATGAGCGTGTTCCGTCGCTCTGCGGCGTCCCAGCCCGGACGGCCCGGGCGTTTCTGGACGGGTTTGGCTCGAAACGTCATGGGGTCAGTTGTTCCTGCTGGTGCTGCTGGGCGGCGGCGGCTGATGGGCGCGTCGATGTCGGGCGACGCGCTGACGGGCGCCGAATGGTACCGCAACGTCCGGGCGGGACCATCCGGGCCGGGTGCCGGGGCGCTCGGGGCGGGGGGCGCCGGCTCGGCACCTCAGAGTTGGAGTCGGGTGAGGTCCCCGGCCGCGGGATGGGTCCGCAGCCACTCGATCGTGTGGCCGAGGCCGTCCTCGAGCGAGGTGGTGGCCTCCCAACCGAGGAGCTTCCGCGCTCGCGCGGGATCGCTCTGGAGTGTCAGCACCTCGCTCGCAGCCGGACGAAGGCGGTCCGGATCCTCGATCGTGGTCGCCTCGATACCGAGCAGCCGGCAGGCAACCGCGAAGAGCTCGCCGATCGATTCGCTCCGCCCGGTCCCGAGCTGGATCGTCTCGCCGTCGATGCCGGTCGCCAGTGCGGCTCGAACGAAGCCGTCGACCGTGTCGCCGACGTAGGTGAGATCGCGGCGCGGGTCCAGCCGCCCGAGCCGGACGGTCCGCTGGCCGGCGAGGAGCTGCCGCAGCATCGTCGGCAGGACCGCCCGATCCGATTGCCGCGGGCCGAACGTGTTGAAGGGCCGGATCACGACCGCCGGCACCCCGTGGCTCGCATGGAAGGCGAGCGCGAGCTGGTCGCCGGCAACCTTCGACGCGGCGTAGGGCGACTGGGCCTGCATCGGGTGCCGCTCGGTGATCGGCAGGACCTCGGGCGTTCCGTAGACCTCGCTCGTCGAGGTCTGGATGAAGCGCGTCACGCCGGCCCGCCGAGCGGCCTCGAGGGCGTTGAGGGTGCCGCCGACGTTCGTATCGATGAAGGATTCGGCCGCCACGTACGAGTACGGAATCGCGATGAGCGCGGCGAGGTGGAAGACGATCTCGACGCCCTCGGTCGCGGATTCGACGAACCGGGCATCGCGGATGTCGCCGAGCCGGACGTCGATCTCGGCGCGGGTCGCCGCATCGACGTCGTCGAGCCAACCCGCCGACCCGAATGAGTTGTACAGGCAGAACGCGCGGACCTTTGCGCCGTCGGCCACGAGCCGCTCCACGAGATGGCTGCCGATGAAGCCATCGGCGCCGGTGACGAGCACCGTCCGGCCGCGAACCGAGGCGGTCGAGGTCGCAGCGCTGCTGCCGTCAGGCCCGAGGGTTGCCATCGGCCGATGATATCGACAACACGTGGCCCGACTCTGCCCACTGCCCGGGGACCTAGAATTCGGGCCATGCTGTCCGTCGCCATCATTCCAGCGCGGGCTGGTTCTCGCGGGCTGCCGGGCAAGCACCTGCGCCTGCTGGGTGGCGTTCCGATGATCGTCCACACGATCCGGGCGGCCCTCGCCGCCGAGCGGGTCGACCGGGTGATCGTCTCGACGAACGACGATGCCATTGCCCGCGTCGCGCGCGAGGCCGGTGCGGAGGTCCCGTTCCACCGGCCGGACGAGCTCGCCGGGGACGCGACGCCGACGCTCCCGGTCATCCGCCACGCGGTCGGTTGGCTCGAGGACCATGGACTCGCGATCGATATCGTCGTGACCCTCCAGGCGACCTCGCCGCTGCGCGGCCCCGGCGAGATCGACGCGACGATCGCCCTCCTCGATGACTCCACGGTGCGCTCGGCCGTCACCGTCACCCCGATCGGGCTGCCGGCCTCGATCCTCGGCACGCTCCGCGACGGCCGATTTCGGGCGCTCGCTCCCACTTCCGACTCGCAGCGCCAGGCCGCCCCGGCCGCGGTCCGCCTCACCGGCGGGGTCTATGTCACCCGTCGTGACCTGCTCGAGGAAGGGCGCCTGCTCGACGACGCCCCGGCCGCGCTCCTCGTCGAGGGGTCCTCGGCGATCGACGTCGACGATGCCGGCGATCTCGCCGCAGCGCGGCGATACTTCCGCGTCTCGCGGGGCCTTCCGGCATGACGTCGGCGGCCACGGATCGGCTCGTGATCGTCGGCGCGGGGGACCACGGGCGCGTCGTGCTCGACCTCTTCCGGGCGCTCGGAGAGGAGCCAGTCGGATTCGTCGAGGCCCATCCGCGGCCCGACGACGGCGATCGGGTCGTCGACGGCCTCGCGGTGATCGGTGACCTCGAATCGCGGCTCGACTGGCAGGACGACGCGCCGAGGTTCGTTGTCGCGCTCGGAGACAACCGGGCTCGGTTGGAGGCGTTCGAGCGCTGCCTCGGGCTCGGCCTGCGGCCGGCGATGGCGATCCATCCCTCGGCGCTGCTGCTCGGGGGCGCGGCCGTCGAGCCGGGGTCGTCGATCTGCGCGGGAGCCATCGTCGGGGTCGGGGCATCCGTTGGGCCCAACTCGATCGTCAACACCGGCGCAAGCCTCGATCACGACAACCGGGTTGGCGCTCATGTCCATGTCGGTCCCGGCGCGCACCTCGCGGGCCGCGTGATCGTCGACGAGGGCGCGTTCGTCGGCATCGGTGCGTCCGTCCGCGACGGCGCCAGGATCGGGGCGTGGTCGGTGGTGGCGGGCGGCGCGATGGTCGTCGGCGATGTCCCCCAGAACGGCCAGGTGGCCGGCGTTCCGGCACGGCCCATGGTCCGCCCGCCGCAGGTCCGACGCGCCGGGGAGCCGGCGTGAGCCAGGCCGGTGATCAGGCCGCGGTCCTCACTCCGGCGGACGTCGTGGCGGCGCTCGCGCGCGTGACGACGCCGCCGGTCGCGCTCCACGAGCCGGAGTTCGCCGGCAACGAATGGCGCTACGTGAAGGATTGCCTGGACACCGGCTGGGTCTCGTACAAGGGCGCCTACGTCGAGCGCTTCGAGCGCGACCTGGCGGCATTTGTCGGCGCGAAGGCCGCGATCGCCGTCGTCAACGGCACGGCCGCGCTCCATGTCTGTCTCATCCTCGCCGGCGTCCAGCCCGGCGACGAGGTGATCCTGCCGTCGCTGACGTTCGTCGCCACAGCCAACGCGGTCACTTTCGCCGGCGCGATCACCCACTTCGTCGACGTGGAGACAGCCACGCTGGGGATGGATCCGGTGCGACTCGACGCCTATCTCGGCGACATCCTCGAGCGCCGCGGCGACGACGCCGTGAACCGCCTCACCGGCCGCCGGATCGGGGCGGTCATGCCGATGCACACGTTCGGCCACCCGGTCGATCTCGACCTGATCCTCGAGGTCTGCCGGCGCCATGGGATCCCGCTCGTCGAGGATGCCGCCGAGTCGCTCGGCTCCTACTACAAGGGCCGCCACACGGGCAACCACGGCCTCGTTTCGGGCCTCAGCTTCAACGGCAACAAGATCGCGACGACCGGTGGCGGAGGGGCGATCGTGACCAACGATGCCACGATCGCCGAGCGAGCCCGGCACATCACGACGACCGCCAAGCTCCCCCACCGCTGGGAGTTCTTCCACGACGAGGTTGGCTTCAACTACCGGCTACCGAACCTGAACGCGGCGCTCGGCTGCGCCCAGCTCGAGGAGCTCGGCGGCTTCCTCGCCGACAAGCGCCGGCTCGCCGATCGCTACGCCGAGGCCTTTGCGGACGTGCCGGGCCTCGAGGTCGTCCGCGAGCCCGAGTTCGGAAGAAGCAACTACTGGCTCAATGCGATCCTCCTCGATCCCGAGCAGGCCGGGCTGCGCGACCCGATCCTCCAGGCCACGAACGACGCCGGGTTCATGACCCGGCCGGTCTGGCGACTGATTCACCGGCTGCCGATGTACGCGGATGCACCGCGAATGGACCTGCCGGTGTCGGAGAGCATCGAGGCCCGCCTGATCAACATCCCGAGCAGCGCTCGTCTCGGCCGAGAGGACCATCCTTAGCCGCATGCCGACCCGGCTGATCGCGGTCACCGGCACCCGCGCCGAGTACGGGCTCATGCGGCCTGTCCTGCAGGCACTGCACGGCGATCCGGCGTTCGAGGTGGGTCTCGTCGTGACCGGGACACATCTCGCCGACGCGTTCGGGCGGACCGTCGAGGCGATTGAGGCCGATGGGCTCCCGATCGAGGCCCGGATCGACATCCTCGAGTCGGCCGACGACTCCGGCCTCGGCGTGGCTCGGGCCGTCGGCCGGGCGATCCCGGCGATCGCCGAGGCGTTCTTCGCGTTCAAACCAGACCTGGTCCTCCTCGTCGGCGACCGATTCGAGCAGCTCGCAGCCGCCCAGGCAGCGCTGTTCCTGCGCCTGCCGGTCGTACACCTCTTCGGCGGCGACCGCACGGAGGGCGCGTTCGACGAATCGATCCGTCACGCGATCACGAAGCTGGCCCAGGTGCATCTGGTCTCGAACGAAGCCTCAGCGAAGGTCGTGCGGCAGCTCGGCGAGGATCCGGCACAGGTCCACGTCGTCGGCAGCCCGGCGATCGACGAGCTCGTGCGGCGGCTGCCCGTCGATCGCGCAGCCGAACGGGCGGCCCTCGCCCGGGAGCTTGGCGTCCGCTTCGGCCAGCCGAGCCTCCTCCTCACCTTCCATCCGGCCACACTGGATCGCGGTGACCCGGTGACCCAGCTGGACGAGATCCTGCAGGCCGTCGACTCGTTCGGGCCCGGCGCGGGGATCGTCGTCACGAAGGCCAACGCCGATCCGGGCGGACGCGCAATCAATGCCCGGATCGACGACTGGGCGGCCGATCGGGCCAACGTCCAGGTCTTCGATTCGCTCGGCAACGAGCGCTATCACGCGCTGCTGGGCGCGGTCGACGCGATGGTCGGCAACTCCTCGAGCGGGCTCTACGAGGCGCCCACGCTGGGCGTGCCGGCGGTCAACGTCGGAGATCGCCAGGCCGGCCGGCTCCGGGCGTCCTCGGTGATCGATGTCGCCGCCGAGGCGCCAGCGATCCGGGCCGGCATCGACCGGGCCCTCGCCGGGGACTGGTCGAGCACCGTGAACCCGTATGGCGACGGGCGCGCGACCGAACGGATCGTCGAGGTCATCCGCTCGATCACCGAGCCTGAGGGACTCGTGAGGAAGCATTTCCACGAGGCGCTCGCGTGAGCGGTCGCACGTTCGTGATCGCCGAGGCCGGCGTGAATCACGGTGGCCGGCTCGCGCTGGGGCTCGAGCTCGTCGACGCTGCGGCCGCGGCGGGGGCCGATGCCGTGAAGTTCCAGACCTTTCGAGCGGCCGACCTCGCCACGTCGGCGGCGCCGAAAGCGGACTACCAGACGCGAACGACAGGTGCGGAATCGCAGCGCGACATGCTCGCCCGGCTGGAGCTCAGCGAGGCGGATCACCGGGCACTGCTGGCGCGGGCCGCCGAACGAGGCGTCGAGTTCATGTCGAGCCCGTTCGACATCGCATCCCTCGAGCTCCTCGTCCGCCTCGGTGTCCGGCGCCTCAAGATCGGTTCCGGTGAGCTGACGAACGGGCCGTTGCTCCTCGCCGCCGGGCGCAGCGGCCTGCCGGTGATCGTCTCGACCGGGATGGCGACCATGGGCGAGATCGAGGCGGCCCTCGGCGTCCTCGCGTTCGCGATGACGACCGGCGATTCCGAGGCCGCCGAGGATCGCGCCTTCCGGGCCGCCTTTGCCTCGCCCGCGGGGCGCGCGGGACTGGCCGATCGCGTGAGCATCCTGCATTGCACGACGGAGTACCCGGCACCGGTCGACGAGGTGAACCTCCTCGCGATCCCGGTCCTGGCCGAGGCGTTCGGGTTGCCGGTCGGGTACTCGGACCACACGGCCGGAACGGCGGTGTCGGTCGCCGCCGTCGCGATCGGCGCGGTGATCGTCGAGAAGCACCTCACCCTCGACCGGTCCCTGCCGGGACCCGACCACCTCGCCTCGATCGAGCCGGACCAGTTCACCACGATGGTGGCCGAGATCCGCGAGGTCGAGCAGGCGCTCGGCGTTCGGCGCAAGGCGCCCGGCACGACGGAGCTCCGGAACGCGCCGATCGCGCGCAAGAGCGTCGTCGCGGCGACCGCGATCCCGGCGGGCACGCCGTTCAGCCCGGCGAATCTGGCCGTGAAGCGACCGGGCACCGGTCGCTCACCGATGGACTACTGGACGCTGCTCGGGACCCCGGCGACCCGCGACTACGGCCCCGACGAGCTGATCGACCCGTGAGCGGATCGCGCGACTGGCGTTCCGCGGCGCTGCCACCGGCCGCGACCGTCCGCGACGCGATGCAGCGGCTCGATTCCGCCCGAACGCAGATCGTGCTCGTGGTCGACGCCGAGGATCGCCTCCTCGGAACCGTCACCGACGGCGACATCCGACGAGCGATCCTGCGGCAGGACGATCTCGACGCGCCGGTCGCCCAGGTCATGAATCCCCACCCCGTGACCGCGCGGAGCGCCGACCGGACCGACGTGCTGGTGGCCCGGATGCACGATCGGCAGGTCCATCAGCTGCCCATCCTCGGGCCCGACGGGCGCATGGCGGCGCTCGAGCTGCTGGATGACCTGACGGCGTCGCCACGGCGCGAGCGCGCCCGCGACAACGTGGCGGTCCTCATGGCCGGTGGCCTCGGCACCCGGCTCCGACCGCTGACGGACGCGACGCCGAAGCCCCTGCTGGACATCGGCGGGAAGCCGCTCCTCGAGACGATCATGGGCTCGCTCGCGGCGCACGGCTTCCGACGCCTCTACGTATCGGTGAACTACCGGGCCGACCAGATCGAGGCGTACTTCGGCGACGGAGCCGAGCGCGGGCTCGAGATCGACTACCTCCGCGAGGACGAGTTCCTCGGGACCGCGGGCGCGCTCTCGCTCCTGCCGGCCGTGCCCGAGTCGCCGGTGCTCGTGATGAACGGCGACATCCTGACACGCCTCGATTTCGGCCAGCTGATGGACTTCCACACGGCCGAAGGCGCGGAGCTGACGATGTGCATCCGCCAGATCTCGACCCGGGTCCCCTATGGCGTGGTCGACCTCGACGAGAACCGGGTCGTGACCATCACGGAGAAGCCCGAGCAGCAGCATTTCGTCAACGCCGGGATCTACGTCGTCGCGCCGGCGCTCGTCGCCGGCCTCGCCCGCGGTCGGCATCTCGACATGACCGAGCTTGCCCAGGAGGTCGGGGCGCGCGGCGGAACGGTCGTGGCGTTCCCGATCCGGGAGTACTGGCTCGACATCGGCCAGCCGGCCGACTACGAGCGGGCGCAGCAGGACTACGCCCGGGTCTTCGCGGGCGCGCGGCGGTGACGTTCGGGTCCCTCCTCCGGGGATCGCTGCTCTACACGATCGGCAGCGTCGTTCCGCGGATCGGGGTCTTCCTGCTCCTGCCGATCTACACGCTCGGCATGGGCCCGGCTGAGTTCGGAATCTTCTCGTTGATGCTGACCCTCGCCGGCCTGCTCACGATCCTCTACCGGCTCGGGCTGGATGGTGCGCTGCTCCGATTCCACTTCGACATCGGCAACCGTCGGACGGCCGCCCTGTACTGGACGATGGCGGCGATCACGCTCGTCGCCGGGATCGCCCTGAGCCTGCTCATCGGGGCGGTCGCGGCCCCGATCTTCAGCACCGTGTTCGCCGGCGTGACGCTCGTGCCGTACGGCTGGCTCGCCATCGGGATCGCCCTGCTCATGGCATTCCAGTACGTCCCGACGACCTGGTTCCGGGCGGTCGAGAAGCCCGGTCGGGTCGTGATCTTCGGCTTGGCCACGTTCCTCGGCGGCGCGGCCGTGACCCTTTGGCTCGTGCTCGGGCTCCATCTAGGCGCAGTCGGGGGACTCCTGGGCCAGCTCGCGTCCGGGGTCGTCGTGATCGCGGTGACCCTCGCCCTGCTCGCCCGGCGACGGCCGCCGGGGTTCGACCCGGAGCTGGCCGAGGAAGGCCTGCGGTTCGGGCTGCCGCTGGTCCCCCACTCGATCGCGGGCTGGGTGCTCAACCTGTCCGACCGCTGGGTCATCGGCCTGACGATCGGCCTGTCGGTCGCCGCGACCCAGACCGCGATCGGGATCTACTCGCTCGGCTACCAGCTCGGCCAGGTCGTCGCCGTCGTGGCCATCGCGCTGAACACCGCCTGGGTCCCGTTCTTCTACATCCGGGGCGAGCACGAGCTCGGGCCCGAGCTGCTGCGCGAGATGACGACCCTGGCAATCGGCGCGCTCGCGATCCTGACGGCCTTCGTCGGCGTCCTCGCGCCCGAGGTCGTCTCGGTCCTGGCCCCCCGCTCCTGGGGTGCCGATGCCTCGATCGCCGCGCTCGTAACGCCGCTCGTCGCCGTCGCATGCCTCGTCCAGGGCTTCTACTTCATGGCGGTCAGCCCGATCTTCCTCCAGCGCCGGACCGCGGTCCTGCCGATCTTCACGCTCGCGGCCGGCGCGCTGAATGTCGGCCTGAACGTGCTACTGATCCCACGGCTGGGTATCGTCGGGGCGGGCTGGTCGACGATCGCCGGTTATGGCGCGCTGACGATCGGGACGCTGTGGTGGGCCGGCCGGGGCTACCGGCTGACGTTCGACGGCCTGCGCCTCGGCGCGATCCTGCTCGTCGATGCGCTCGCGATCGTCGCGGCCCAGGCGATCACCCCGAGCGGCCTCGTCCGGGCCGGTCTCGCGCACTTCCTGATCGGCGCCACGGCTGCGGCCCTCATCGCGGCGATCGTGCTTCGGCCCTGGTCCCGGGCCCGCTCGCTCGTTGCCGCGAC
>JBBRNM010000029.1:0-27842 GCA_038230295.1 Candidatus Limnocylindrales bacterium | reverse complement strand
CCGACGAGGCTCCCGCGCCTGGCGCGATTCTCGCCAACGAGCTCCTCGACGCCCTGCCGGTCCAGCGCGTCGAGGGCTCGGATCAGGGCCTGCGCGAGCGCTACGTGACGCTCGGCTCGGCCGGCGAGCTCACGACGGAGCTGGGTGAGCCATCGACGCCCGCCATCGCCGCACGCCTCGAGGCCGAAGGCATCCGCCTCGAACAGGGCCAGCCCGCCGAGATCTGCCTCGCCGTCGACGATTGGTTCCGAACGGCGGTCGAGCCGCTCGAACGGGGCCTCGTGCTCCTGATCGACTACGGGGCACCGGCCGCGGACCTCTACTCGCCGCAGCGGGGCTCCACGCTGCGGGCGTATCACCGCCACCGAGTCCACGACGATCCGCTGGTCGCGGTGGGGCGCCAGGACCTGACCGCCCACGTCGACCTCACCGCGGTCGAGCGCGCGGCCGCCGCCGCCGGCCTCGCCCCACTCGGCCGAACCACCCAGGCCGAGCTCCTCGCTGCCCTGGGCATCGGCGAGCTCCTCGTGGAGCTGCAATCTGTTCCGGGCACGACCCTCGAGAGCTACCTCGCGGCAAAGTCCGCGGTTGTCCGGATGCTCGACCCCCGCGCGACCGGCCGGTTCGCGGCGCTCGCCTTCGGCCGCGGGCTGTCGCTCAAGCCCGGGCTCGTGGGACTAGCGGACCGCTCGGCGGCGCCTCGTTTGGGGTGAGGCGGCGCTCCGGGCCCTCGCGATAGAATGACCGAGGGCGACAGCCGTCAATCGACGGTGGGTCGCGAATGCTTCTCGAGCGTCCCGCTGCTGGGACGCGCCACTGTCCAGAAGATCGAGCGCTCTCGATCGTCAGCGCTCGGAGCGAGGATCGCTTGACCGCCATCTGGTACATCATCGGGTTCACCATCGCGGCGGGGTCGTTCGCGTTCCTGACCTTCGGCGCAGCATGGCTCATCTCCCACCGCAACCGCGGCGACGTCCACAAGGGGATGCCGTACGAGTCGGGCATCGACACCTACGGCGACACCCACGGCCGGTTCGGGCTGTCGTTCTACATCTACGCCCTCCTGTTCGTCGCGTTCGACATCGAGGTCGTGTTCATCTACCTGTGGGCGCTGATCTTTCGCGCCCCGAACAACGACCAGGGCCTGGCCCTCGTGAGCATGTTCATCTTCGTGGCGATCCTGCTGTTCGGGCTCGCCTACGCCTGGCGCAAGGGCGTCCTGACATGGCGCTGACGGGCAAGCCGAAGGACGGCCTCGGGACGGGCGGCCTGGACGTCACCGCGACGGGCTCCGATCGGACGGGCAATCAGCCCCGAGCGCTCGTTGTCCCGGGGTCGACAGCGGTGGCCGAGCCGATCGTCGTCCGGAACGAGCTCTGGGCCGCCGCGAACCCGCTGGCCTACGATGGCGGTCGGCCGGCCGAGATCACCCACCTCGCCGAGGTCGAGGCGTCCGGCATCGCCACCCGTGACGACGCCCGTTGGTCCGGCATCCTCGAGGTCATCCCGACGAAGGCCGACTACGTCCTCGACCTCCTCCGCGCGAACAGCCTCTGGCCGCTGCTGTCGGGCCTCGCCTGCTGCGCCATCGAGATGATGAGCTACGCGACCTCGAAGAACGACATCGACCGCTTCGGCGCGTTCCCGTTCCGGGCCTCACCGCGCCAGGCGGATGTGCTCATCGTTGCCGGCACGCTCACGACGAAGATGGCCGGCCCCCTCCTTCGCCTCTGGGAGCAGATGCCCGAGCCGAAGTGGTGTGTCGCGATGGGCGACTGCACGGTCTCAGGCGGGCGCTACAAGCGGAGCTACAGCACGGTCGAGGGCATCGACCGGATCATGCCGGTCGACGTGTACGTGCCCGGCTGCCCGCCGCGGCCGGAGGGCCTCATCTACGGGATGATGAAGCTCCAGCAGCTCATCAAGGACCGCCGCGGCCACTGGCCGGAGCGGGCCGTCGGACCGACGGTCCCCACCGGAGTCTGACCGGTGGATCGCGCGCTCAAGGTCCGGCTCGAGACCCGTTTCGGAGACGTCCTCCGGGGCGCCGTCCGGCAGCGCCATGACGAGACGGAGATCCGCATCGGGGCGGAGGCCGTGATCGACACGCTGCGGTCGCTGCATGACGAGCCGGGCCTCGGCTTCACCATGCTGGCCGACCTCGCCGGCGTCGACACCGGCACGGAGATGCAGGTCGTCTATCACCTCTGGAGCGCGACGACCTCGGATTGGCTCCGCGTCATCACCGTCGGCCTGTCGCGGGACGACCCGCGCATCGCATCGGTCACCTTCCTCTGGAAGGGCGCCGAGTGGATGGAACGCGAGACCTACGACATGTTCGGGATCATCTTCGAAGGCAATCGCGATCTGCGACGGATCTACATGCCGCCGGACTACACGAGCTTCCCGCTCCGGAAGGACTTTTACCTCGCGGACGACGCGGCACGCTCGCCCGGCGGCGGGGTCCGGCACATGGAGCGGACGCACGAGCCGGTGGACGCCCTGCCGGCCACGCGCCGCGCCGGAACCGGGACGTAAGCCGATGACGACGACCTTCCCGCCGGGGACCCACCAATCCGCCGACGATCCGAACGTCCTCCTCGACGACGACTTCGCCGCGTACGAGCCAATCCCGCCATACCCGCCGCGGACCGAGCGCGAGGCCGAGTTCTACACGCTGGGCGACGGCGAGATGTACCTCAACCTCGGGCCCCAGCATCCCTCGACGCACGGCGTCCTCCGCGTCGTGCTCAAGCTCGACGGCGAGCGGGTCGTCGACATCGACCCCGTCCTCGGCTACCTCCATCGCGGCGTCGAGAAGCTATGCGAGAACGCGGACTATCACCAGACGATCAGCCACCTGGACCCGCTCGAGTACGTGAGCTCGCTCTTCTGCGAGTGGGGTCCCGTAATGGCGTACGAGAAGCTCCTCGACGTCCGGGTCCCCCGCCGCGCCGAGTACATCCGGGTCCTCTCGGGTGAGCTCAATCGGATCGCGAGCCACGCGCTCTTCATGGGCTGGTTCGCGCTCGATCTCGGCGGGCTGACGCCGATCCTGTGGTCGTTCATCGAGCGCGACGAGATCGTCGAGATGCTGGCCGCGCTGACCGGCGCCCGGATGCTCTTCAACTACTTCCGGATCGGCGGCGTCAACGGCGACCTGAACCACGAGTTCATGAGCCGCCTCGGCGACTGGATGAGTCGCGCGGCCGGCCAGATCGACTCGAACACCCGCCTCCTCAACGAGAACGAGATCTTCGTCCGGCGCGCGAGCGGCCTCGGCGTCGTCGACACCGAGACGGCGCTGAAGCTGTGCATGACCGGCCCGAACCTGCGAGCGACCGGCGTCCCATTCGACATCCGGCGGGCGCATCCCTACTCGGTCTACCCCGAGCTGGACTTCGACATCCCGACCCGGACCGAAGGCGATTCGCTTGCCCGCTACCTGCTCCGGATGGAGGAGGTCAAGCAGAGCCTCCGGATCATCGACCAGTGCCTCGAACAGATGCCCGACGGGCCGATCATGGCCAAGCTCCCGCGTCTCATTCGGCCCCGACCCGGTCGCGCCTGGGCCGCGCTCGAGGGCCCGCGCGGGATGTATGGCGCGTACGCGATCAGCGACGGCACGGACCAGCCGTACCGGCTCAAGATCCACGACCCGAGCTTCCTCCATCTCCAGGCCGTCGGCGCCCTTCTACCCGGGCACCTCCTCGCCGACACCATGGCGATCATGGCCAGCCTCGACCCGGTCATGGGAGGGGTGGACAAATGAGGCACGCGCCCGAGCGCGTGCAAGGAACTCCCAAGTGACCGGGATCGCGCGGACGTGGGACCGGCTCACGGTTCCGGGGAAGGCCCTGTTCATCCTGATCCCGCTGCTCGCGGTCCTGACGATCGGGCTGGTCGTCGTGATCCTGCTGTTCGGCGGCACGATCCTCGACATCCTGCTGTTCAACATCGGGATCGTCCGCTTCGTGTTCGCCGTCGCGATACTGCTCCTGCTCGCGCCGCTGATCGCATTCGTGATCATCTACATGGAGATGAAGGTCATCGCCCTGATGAACCTGCGGATCGGGCCGGATCGGGTCGGACCGTGGGGCACGCTCCTCTCGACGGTCCATGGGCTCAAGGTCCTCATGAAGGAGGACTTCACGCCGACCCAGGCGGATTCCGTGGTGTTCACGTGGGCCCCGGTGGTCGTGTTCGGGGCGAGCGCGCTCTCGGCATTGGTCCTGCCGTTCGCGCCCGGGCTGATCGCCCAGGACTTCAACCTCGCGCTGCTCTACTTCTTCGCGATCGGCGGCATGACCGTGGTCGGGCTGCTGATGGGCGGCTGGTCGAGCTTCAACAAGTACTCGCTGCTGGGTGGCCTTCGCTCGGCCGCCCAGATCGTCAGCTACGAGATCCCGCTGACCCTCTCGGTCGTCGGGCTGATCATCCTCGCCGGCACGTTGAGCCTGAACCAGATCGTGCTGCAGCAGTCGGGCTCGCTGCTGAACTGGTACGCGTTGCGCCAGCCGCTCGGATTCCTGATCTTCGTGATCGCCGCGACCGCCGAGGCGAACCGAACGCCATTCGACCTGACCGAGGCGGACTCGGAGATCGTCGCCGGCTACGCCACCGAGTATTCCGGCATGCGCTTCGGGTTCTTCTTCTTCGCCGAGTACATCAACGTCTTCATCGTCTCGGCGCTGACGGTGGTCCTGTACATGGGCGGCTGGAACGCGCCGATCAGCCTGCCCCACTTCGCCCTCGCGATCGACCTCGGCAGCCTCGGCATCGCGCTCCTCTTCATCATCGCGCTCGTGCCGCTGATCGGGACGCTCGTCCTCAGCCTGCCCGTCTTCCTGTTCCGCAGCAAGACGCGCTGGTGGGTCGCGCTGATCATCGGGTTCTTGCTGTTCAACGTCCTCGTCGGCGGGCTCGTGTTCCTGTGGGCGTACATCAGCTTCGACTGGGTGGCCGGGCTCGTCTGGTTCCTGGGCAAGACGTTCGGCCTCGTGTTCGTCTTCGTGTGGATGCGCGGCACGCTGCCCCGGGTGCGCATCGATCAACTCATGGGCTTCGCCTGGAAATGGCTCCTGCCCGCGGCACTGCTGAACCTGTTCGTGACCGCCATCGCGGTCACGGTGGTCGGCGGGTGAGGGCGATCCGGTGAGCTTCATCCCCGGTCTCGGGCTCGTGAAGGGCATGGGCCTGACGCTGCTCCGGTTCTTCGAGCCGAAGGCGACGATCCGCTATCCCGAGGAGAAGCCGGACGTCGCCGTCAGGTTCCGCGGCCGGCTCCAGCTCCTCTACGACGAGTGGGGCACGCTGAAGTGCGAGACCTGCTTCCAATGCGCCCAGGCCTGCCCGATCGAGTGCATCGACATGGGCGGCATGGACACCAAGGGCCGTTTCCACGTCCATTGGGGCCCGCCCGAGACGTACGGCGAACGACGCGAGGAATCCGCGCTGCGGCGATCCGGCCGGACCGTCCCGGACCGGGCGTTCGAGCACTTCGAGCCGCACGACACCACGGCGGTCGACGGGATCCTCGAGGACCACGACTACGACCCCAAGGCGCTCCTCGAGATCCTCGAGGCGACCCAGGCCGCCTATGGCTTCCTGCCGGTGGCGGCGCTGAAGCGCATCAGCGAGAAGACCGGGACCTGGTACGCGATGATCTACGGGACGGCCTCCTATTACTCCCACCTGCGCTTCGAGCCGCCCGCCGCCGAGATCCAGGCCGCGGCCCTCGCGGGCCGGCGACCCGCCGAGGCGACCTACGTGGCGGGCCTCGGTGCCTCGTTGCACGGCCGGACGGGCGGCGACGCGTGACGGCGATCCTGAAGACCCCGGCCGCGTGGCCGGCGATCCTCCTGCGCCGCGAGGGCGAAACGGGCGGCGAGACGGCACGCGACCCCAAGCGAAGGGCCGCCGCCGCGGGCGCCGCGGGTCCCGCCTTCGACGGCCTGCGCCGGAGCGTCCGCGAGCTCGGCAGCCGGGGCACGATCGCGCTGCTCGCCGAGGCCGGCCTGCGCGGGCGTGGCGGGGGCGGCTTCCCGACGGCCGACAAGTGGCGGGCCGCGGCCAATGCCGAGGCGCCGGCGAAGTACGTCGTCGCGAACGGCTACGGGGCCGACCCGTCGAGCCTCACCGATCGGACCATCGTGGAGCGCGAGCCCGACGCCGTCGTCGAGGGGGTGGCGATCGCCGCCTGGACCATCGGCGCGGAGGAGGCGATCATCGCGGTCCGGGCCGGCTCGACCGACGCGATCGCCGCGCTCCAGGGCGCGATCGATGCGGCGCTCTCCCGTGGCGAGCTCGGCGACGACGCGCTCGCCACCGGCCGCCGCCTCGTGGTCGAGGTTCGGACCGTCCAGGGCGCGTACATGCTCGGCGAGGAAACAGTCCTGTTGAAGGCGCTCGACGGCCGCCGTGGACAGCCGGAGCAGCGACCCCCGCATCCGAGCACGACCGGCTACCGCGGCATGCCCACCGTCGTCCAGAACGTGCAGACCCTCGCCTCCGCGGCCTGGATCCTGCGCAATGGAGCCGCCGCGTTCCGCGCGACCGGGACCGCCGAAACCCCCGGGACGATCCTCGTTCAGGTCGCCGGCAACGAACAAGGCGGGGTCGCCGAGGTGCCGTTCGGGACGCCGCTGGGCGACATCGTGAAGCTCGCGGGCGGCGTCGGCGCCGGTCGGTCGATCAAGGCTGTGCTCGTCGGCGGGCCGTCCGGCGGGATCCTACCGGCCGACCGCCTCTCGACACCGTATACGTTCGAGGCCCTCCGCCTGCTCGGTGCCCACGTCGGATCCGGCTCGATCATGGTCGCGGACGACCGGGCCTGCGTCGTGGATCTCGCCCGCGTGCTGACCCGCTTCTGCGCCGACGAGGCATGCGGCAAGACCATTCCCTGTCGCATCGGGACGGCGCGGCTCGCGGAGATCGGCGAGCGGATGAGCGCGGGCACGTCCCGCGCCGGCGACGTCCAGCTGGCGACGGACCTCGCCGACGACATCGTGGGATCCGGACTCTGCGATCACGAGCGCCTCGCGACGCTGCCACTCATGAGCGGGCTCCGCTACTTCGGCCCCGAGGTCGCGGCCCACGTCGAGCGGGGCGAGTGTCCGGCGGGGGTCTGCCGCCCGATTCACTTCGCGGCCAGCGCGCCGACCGCGCCGCAACCGACAATGGCGTCATGACCGACCTGATCGTCCGCCCCGACGGCCGGCCCTCGGTGCCGGAGCGCTCGCCGGAGAGCCGCCCGGACCAACCGATCAAGCACGACACCCGCATGCCGCTCGAGAACACGCTGGCCGAGCAGCTGATCACGACCCAGGCGCCACAGCGGCCGCAGTCGACCCCGCGGATCCGGATCGAGGTCGACGGCCGGCTGGTCGAGGGCCTCGAGGGCCAGACGATCCTCGAGGTCTGCCGCGACAACGGGATCGAGATCCCGACGCTCTGCTACGAGCCGAAGCTGCCCGGGTTCGGGGCTTGCCGGATGTGCGTGGTCGAGGTCGAGGGCGAGGAGCACCCGCCGATCAGCTGCTCCCGTGCCGCCGAGCCGGAGATGAAGGTCCAGACCCAGACCGAGGAGATCCGGCGCCTCCGGCGGACGAACCTCGAGCTGATCTTCAGCGACCACAACGCGTATTGCCTGCCGCCCTGCCAGAACAAGTGCCCGAGCCACATCGACATCCCGGGCTTCCTCAAGCAGAACGCCGAGGGCAACTTCCGCGAGTCGACCCGGATCTTCAAGCGGACAATCCCCTTCCCCTCGGTGCTCGGCCGGGTCTGCCCGGCGCCGTGCGAGGACCATTGCCGGCGCGACGAGGTCGACGAGGCGATCGCGATCCGCGACAGCCACCGCTACGCCGGCGACCAGGTCATCAAGGCGATGCTCGACGAGGGCATCGATCCGCCGCTGCCGTTCGAGGTCCAGTCGAAGACCGGCCGGCGCGTCGCGATCATCGGCTCCGGGCCGGCGGGCATGGCCGCGGCCTACTACCTCCTGATCAACGGCCATGACGTCACGATCTACGAGCGCGACCCGGCTCCGGGCGGGATGCTCCGCTACGGCATCCCGCAGTACCGCCTGCCGAAGATCGAGGTCCTCGAGGCCGAGTACGAGTCCGTCACGCGGCTGGGCGGCAAGATGGTCTGCAACCAGGGCCTCGGCCGCGATTTCACGCTCGATGACCTCCAGTTCCAGGGCTACGACGCGGTCCTGATCGCGATCGGCTGCTACGAGACGAACAAGCTCGGCGTGCCAGGTGAGGACGCCGCCGAGGTCCTCGACGGCCTCGAGTACCTCCGGACTGCCACCCTCGGGCTGCCGTACCCGGGGCACAAGGGCAAGCGGGTCGTCGTCGTCGGCGGCGGCTTCACCTCGATGGACTGCTCACGGACGTCAATCCGCCAGGGCGCGTCCGAGGTGACGCTCGTCTACCGCCGCGACATGAAGGACATGCCCGCCTCGAACGAGGTCCACGAGGCGATCGAGGAAGGCGTCACCGCGATCTTCCAGGCCGGTCCGACGCGCGTCATCACCGACGCGAAGGGCAACGTCACGGGCATCGAGTTCATCCGGATGGTCCCGGGCGAACCGGATGCGTCCGGCCGGCGCCGCCCCGAACCCGCCCCGGGCACCGAGTTCACGATTCCCTGCGACCGGGTGCTGCTCGCGATCGGCCAGGGCCCCGAGCTCGACTGGATCGGGCCGGGCTCGCAGGGTCCAAAGGCGACGAAGAACCGCCGGCTCCAAGCCGACGCCGTCACCTTCGAGACGGGCCGGCCGGGGGTCTTCGCGACCGGCGATGTCCGGGTCGGCGCCGCGACGGTCGTCCAGGCGATCGCCGAGGGCCGCCGCGCCGCCTACGCCGCAAACGCCTTCCTGCGCGGCCAGGACCTGGGCGCCTTGAAGACCCGCCAGACGCTGGCCGAGCCCCAGCCCGAGTTCCTCTCGATCGTTCCGTTCACGGCAGAGCGCAAGGAGCCGCGCTACCGCCTCAAGGCCCTCGAGGCCGAGGTCCGGAACAAGAGCTACGTCGAGTACGAGATCCCGTATTCGAAGGAGGAGATCGTCGCCGAGTCGACGCGCTGTCTCCAGTGCACCTGCGAGGCGATCGGCTTCTGTGACCTTCGGCGGCTCGGGATCGAGTACGGCACGACCCTCAAGACGCTCGAGCCCGACAACAACCAGGGCGCCGGCTACCGGAGCGTGACGGAGAACCGCTTCACCGGCGTCAACCACGACTACATCCGCGACGATTCGCACGCCTTCATCCTGCGCGAGCCGTCGCGCTGCATCGACTGCGGCCGCTGCGCCACCGTCTGCGCCGAAGTGGTCGGGGCGGCCTGTTACGACTTCATGCGGATCGGCTTCGACACGCTCGTCACGACGCCGCTCGACATGAGCCTCAACGACACGCCGTGCGTGTCCTGCGGCCGCTGCGCGGAGACCTGCCCGACGGGCGCGCTCATGCCCAAGCCGCGCGTCCTCCAGAAGTTCGAGGTCAACGAGAGCACCTGCATCCTGTGCGGGATCTGCGTGGATGCCTGCCCGTACGACGCCCTCCGCGACGGCGGCGAGTTCGAGCTCGCGAGCGCGAGCCGCGAGGATCCAGAGGTCGATCTCATGGCCCTCGCCGCGATCGACCGCGAGACCGAGGTCACGTACATCCGCAAGGAGCGCGACTGGCTCCAGCGCGCCATCGAGGCCGGCCGCTTCATCGACGAGGGCCGCCTGCTGCCGGTCCTGCCGCCATCGCTGACGAGCGGCAACGGAAGTGGCAACGGCAACGGTCACGGCCATGCAGCCGGCGGCGGCCAGCCAGGTGGTGGCCAACCCGGCGCGCACATCCACCCGAAGTAGCTCGACGATGCGGGCCTGGCTCTACCTCATCGCCGCGGCCATCGCCGGTGGGATCGTCACCACGCCGGCGATCCTCGTGTTCTTCCTCTTCGGCGGCTCGACCGACGACGCGCTGCTCGCGGCGCTCGCGACCCTGATGATCGTCGCCGCCCTGGCCGTCGTGACGATGAAGGACATCATCCGCTGCGGCCTCGCGATGATCGTGTGCTTCCTCTCGCTTGCCGGCATCTACGTGGTCCTCGGCGCGCCGATGGTCGCGGCCACGCAGGTCCTCGTGTACATCGGCGCGATCAGCGTGCTGATCCTCTTCGCGATCATGCTGACCCAGGACAAGGTCGCGCCGTCGCGACTCGTGTTCCAGACGCAGGCCGTCCCGGCGGCGATCGCGGCGATCATCCTCGCCGTGCTGATCTCCCTGGCGGCGATCGGCACCGACTGGCACGCCGTGACCTCGCGGTTGCGGGTCGCCACGGACGCGCTCGCCACGATCCTGTTCAAGGACTACACGCTCCCGTTCGAGGTCGTCAGCGTGCTGCTGCTCGCCGCCGTGGTCGGCGGCGTCTTCATCGCCAAGCGCGAAGACCCGAGCGAAGGCGAGATCTGATGGGCCTCGCGGACTCCCTCGATACCTATCTCGAGCTCGCCGGCACCCTGTTCGCGATCGGCACGTTCGGCTTCCTCGCCCGCCGGAACGCGATCTCGATGCTCATGTCGATCGAGCTGATGCTGAACGCGGTGAATCTCGCCATCGTGGCGTTCGGGGCGTTCATCCCGGCGCTCAAGGATCGCGGCGCCGTGATCGCCCTGATGGTCATTGCCGTCGCGGCCGCCGAGGCGACCGTCGGGCTGGCGATCGTCATCGCGATCTTCCGGAACCGGAAGACGCCACTCGTCGACGAGTACGACGCGATGCGGCGATGAGCTTCGACCTGCTCATCGTCCTCATCCCGGCGCTGCCGCTCGCCGGCTTCCTGATCACTGCCGCCTTCGGGCGCCGGCTCGGCCCCCAGGCGCACTGGATCCCGGTCGGCGCGGCCATCCTTTCGTGGGCGGTGGCGATGCTCGTCGTCACCGGCGCGCTTTCGAACGCGGCGCCGTTCGGCGAGGATGGCCACGGGCTGACGCTCTGGCAATGGATCCCGGCAGGCACGTTCAACGTCGCGGCCGGGTTCTTCGTCGACCATCTGACGGCTGCCCTGCTGATCGTCGTCACGACGATCGGGATGCTCGTCCACGTCTATTCGATCGGCTACATGGCCCACGACCCAGGCCGCTGGCGATTCTTCGCCTACCTGAACCTCTTCATGGTCTCGATGCTGCTCCTCGTCCTCGCCGACAGCTGGCTCCTCCTGTTCGTCGCGTGGGAGCTCGTCGGCCTGAGCAGCTACCTGCTGATCGGCTTCTGGTACCGCAAGAACTCCGCCGCGCTCGCGGCGAAGAAGGCGTTCATCGTCAACCGAGTCGGCGACGTCGGGTTCGCGCTCGGGATCATGGCGATCTTCGTGAACACGGGCACGCTGAACATCCGCGATTCGATCGCGGCCTTGACCGCACCCGGAGCGAGCCTGGCCATCCCGATCTGGATCGTGGCGCTGCTCGTCTTCGCCGGCGCCGTCGGCAAGAGCGCCCAGTTCCCGCTCCACGTCTGGCTGCCCGACGCGATGGAGGGCCCGACCCCGGTCTCGGCCCTCATCCATGCCGCGACGATGGTCAACGCCGGCGTCTATCTCGTCGCCCGCGCGAACCCGATCTTCGCGAGCGCGCCGCAGGTCATGACGGTCGTGGCCGCGATCGGCATCTTCACGGCGATCCTCGCCGCCTCGATCGCGATGACCCAGACCGACATCAAGCGCGTGCTCGCGTACTCGACGCTCAGCCAGCTCGGCTACATGTTCGCGTCGCTGGGCGTCGGCGCGTACACGGCCGCGATCTTCCACCTCATGACCCACGGCTTCTTCAAGGGCCTGCTGTTCCTCGGCTCGGGCTCGGTCATCCATGCGGTCCATGAGGAGCAGGACATGCGGAAGATGGGCGGGCTCGCGAAGAAGATCCCCCAGACGTACATGACGATGCTCATCGGGGCGATTGCGATCTCGGGGATCCCGCCGCTCGCTGGCTTCTTCAGCAAGGACGAGATCCTGGGCGAGGCATTCAGGAACCAGTTCTACTGGGTCTGGGGGATCGGCATCTTCGTCGCGATTCTGACCGCGTTCTACATGTTCCGCCTGATCGGGCTCACGTTCTGGGGCGACAGCCGCGTCGATCCCGAGGTCGAGCCGAAGATCCACGAGTCGCCGTCGGTGATGACGATCCCGCTGTGGCTCCTCGCGATCCCGTCGGTGGGTCTCGGCCTCGTCCTTTCGTGGCCCGGGCCGCCGCTCGGACCGCTCTTCGGCATCCAGGGCACGGGTCTCCTCGCGAGCTGGCTCGAGCCGGTCTTCGCGCCCGGCCTCGCGATCCTCAACCGGCCCGAGGAACCCTTCCGCATCTTCGGGCTCGACGGCGGCCTGCTCGTCATCAGCGTCGTCGTCGCGGTGCTCGGGATGGTTGCCGCGTGGCGACTGTTCGGCGTCGAGCTGGGTCCGTTCCGCGACCGATCACGCCCCGACGTGGTGCGCGACCTGACCGCCCGGGCTCCCTTCCTCTACCGGGCCTCGCTGAACAAGTGGTGGTTCGACGACATCAACAATCTCCTGTTCATCGTCATCGGCGGCCGGGTCGCCGAAGGGGCGGCCTGGTTCGATCGGAACATCGTCGACGGGATCGTGAACGGAATCGGCGCCCTGACCCGGCGGAGCGGCGGCGGCCTTGCCCGCGTCCAGACCGGCCGGGTCCAGAACTACGCTTTGGGGATCGCGATCGGGCTCATTGCGATGGCCGGCTCCTATTTCGTGATCGCGGCTCACTGACCGATGCACGACCTCATCGCCGGCCTGCCGATCCTCACCCTCGTGACGTTCGTGCCGCTCGTCGGCGCCATCGTCCTCGGGCTCCTGCCGGCGCGGTACGCGCGCCCAATCGCGCTGGCGACGGCGCTCGTCGCCTGGGCGCTGTCCCTGCTCCTCGCGGCAGGCTTCCTGCCGGCGATCGCGGGATTCCAGTTCGTCGAGCAGGTGAGCTGGATCCCGACGTTCGGGATCGAGTACAAGCTCGGCGTCGACGGGCTGTCGCTCGCCCTCGTCGTCCTCACGACGACCCTCACCTGGATCAGCATCCTGGCGAGCTTCCGGCCGATCCAGACCCGGATCAAGGAATACATGATCGCGTTCCTGATTCTCGAGGTCGGAATGACGGGCGTGTTCCTCGCCCTCGATACGTTCCTCTTCTACATCTTCTGGGAGGTCGTGCTCGTCCCGATGTACCTGATCATCGGGATCTGGGGCGGCGCGAACCGGATCTACGCGACGATCAAGTTCGTCCTCTACACCCTCGTGGGCTCGCTGCTGATGCTCGTGGCGATCCTCGCCACCGCGTTCGCGTTCCAGGCCGCCCACGGCGGATCGTGGATCGGCGCGTTCGACTACGAGGCCCTCCGGAGCTTTGCCGGCACGTCCGGATTCGCGGACAACCTGCAGCTGCTGGGCTTTGCCGCGTTCTTCCTCGCGTTCGCGATCAAGGTCCCGATGTTTCCGTTCCACACGTGGCTGCCCGATGCCCACGTCGAGGCGCCGACGGCCGGCTCGGTCATCCTGGCGGGCGTGCTGCTCAAGCTCGGCGGCTACGGCCTGATCCGCTACAACCTCGCGCTGTATCCGGAGGCGTCACACACGTACGCGCCGCTGATCATCGTGTTGAGCCTGATCGGCATCACCTACGGCGCCGTCGTGGCCCTCGTCCAACCCGACCTGAAGAAGCTCGTCGCGTACTCGTCGGTCAGCCACATGGGCTTCGTGACGCTCGGGATCTTCGTGTTCCAGCAGCAGGCGATGCAGGGCGCGATCCTGCAGATGGTCAATCACGGGCTGATCACGGGCGCGTTGTTCCTGCTCGTCGGGGTCATCTACGAACGAACCCACGACCGGACGATCGCGAAGATGGGCGGCCTCGCGGCACTCACCCCAGTGTGGGCAGCCATCTTCGGCTTCTTCGTCTTCGCCTCGGCTGGGCTCCCGGGCCTGTCCGGGTTCGTGGGCGAGTTCCTGACGCTCGTCGGCTCGTTCGCCGTGAACCCCTGGTTCGCGGTCGTCGCAACATTCGTGATGATCCTGGCCGCCGCGTACCTGCTCTGGATGTATCAGCGAATCGTCATGGGCGAGCCGTCCGCGTTCCTCCTCGGGCTCGGCAGCCACCTGACGGACATCACCGCGACCGAGATCCTCACCCTCGCCCCTCTCGGCGCCCTCGTCGTCGTGTTCGGCTTCTTCCCCGGCATCGTCCTGAACCTGATCTCGGGACCGGCGACGACCGCCCTCGCCGGCGTTGCGGACGCGGCGCCCATCACGGTCGACCCCGTTCTCGTGGCAATCGGCATCGGCATCGTCGTCGCGATCGTGGTGATCCGGTTCGTGACCCTGCGGCCGGCGGGGGGCTCGGCGGCGCCGAGTAGCGCGGCTGCGGGTACGAGCAGCCTGGTCGTCGAGAGCCACTCGTGACCAGGGCCGCCCACACTGCGGCGGAGCGCCGCGGCGGAACGGCCGCAGGACACAGGCCCGGAGTCCGGCCGTGACCCTGGCGGACCTCTCGATCGCCGGACCATTCGTCCTGGCAGTCCTGGTCGCGGTGGCCGTCCTCGTGGCCGACATCGCGTTGCCTGGACGTCGCGGGGCCGTGCTTGCCGTGTCGCTCGTCGGCCTCGCCTTCGTGGCCGTGCTGACCCTCGCCACGGGCACAACCGCGGCGACGGCCTTCGGCGGGTCCTACCGCGTCGACGCGCTGACGACCTTCCTCGACCTCCTCTTCATCTCGATCATCGCGTTCACGATCGTCTTCGCGCCCGACTACCTCGAGCCGCGCGGACTGCCGCTCGCCGAGTTCACGGTCGTCCTCCTGTTCGCCATGACCGGGGCGATGCTCATTTCGGCCTCAGCCGATCTCCTCGTCCTCTTCATCGGCCTCGAGCTCATGGTGTTGCCGGGCTACCTCCTCGCCGGCTACCACAAGAGCGACGGCTACTCCACCGAGGGGGCGATCAAGTACTTCCTCCTCGGATCGTTCAGCTCGGCGATCTTCCTGTTCGGGCTGGCGTTCGTGTGGGGGCTCACGGGCACGACTCGCATCGACGAGGTCCGCGACGCCCTCGTCGCGATTGCGAATGGCTCGGCGTCGCTGGCGCCGGGGCTCGCGCTCGGGCTCGCGTTCATGACGACCGGCGTCGCCTTCAAGATCGCCGCGGTGCCGTTCCACTACTGGACCCCGGACGCGTACCAGGGCTCGCCGACGCCCGTGACGGGCTACCTCTCCGTCGGTCCGAAGATCGGCGCGTTCGCGCTGATCCTGCGGCTGTTCGTCGAAGCCCTCGGCCCGCTCAAGGCCGACTGGCTCCAGGTCGTGGTCGTGCTCGCGGTCCTGACGATGACCCTCGGCAACCTCGTCGCGCTCACCCAGACGAACGTGAAGCGGATGCTCGCGTATTCCTCGATCGCCCACACCGGCTACATGCTCGTCGGGCTGGCGGCGTTCGCGGCCGGCCGGATCGAGGGCCTCCAGGGCCTCCTCTACTACGGCGCGGCCTATTCCTTCATGAACCTCGGCGCGTTCGCGGTCGTGGCGGCGCTCCAGAAGCGAGCCGGCGTGACTTCGAACCTCGAGACGTTCGCCGGCCTCGGTCGCCGCGAGCCCTGGCTCGCGATCCTCATGACGCTGTTCCTGCTGTCCCTCACCGGGATCCCGCCGACCGCCGGCTTCTTCGCCAAGGCGTACGTGATCCTCGCCGCCGTGCAGGCGTTTCAGGCTGGCTACGGGGCACTCGGCTTCCTCGCGGTCCTGGCCGTCCTCAACGCGGCCGCGGCGGCCTTCTATTACCTCCGCGTCGTCGTCTACATGTTCATGCGCGATTCACAGACCGAGCTGCCGGCCCTCGGCCATGGACGCCTGCTGTGGGGCGGCCTCGTCGCCGCCACCGTCCTGACGATCCTCCTCGGGCTCGTGCCGGGCCCGCTTCTCGACGTCGTCAGCCAGGCGGCCAGGGCCATCAGCTGACCGTCACCTTCGGCTGATCGCCACCGGGACCAGCGGGTCGTTTTGGTCGAATCCGGACCTGCGCTAGGCTCTTCCACGTGAGTGCCATCGCCCATCGCTTCCGAACGCGCCTCGTGCCGGCGCTGCTGACGGCGTTCGGCGTTGCGTTGCTCGCGAACGGGCTGCTCACGTACACGAGCGCCGTCGAGTCCGGGCCGGTTGCGCTGCCGCTCGCGTCCTACCGGCCACTGCCGACGATCAACGCGGCCGTGCTGCCGGGTGGCAACATCAAGAACGCTCCGAGCTTCCCGCCCGATCGGGTCGCGACGCGGGTCGTGATCCCCAAGCTCCAGATCGACCTGCCGGTGATGCTCCAGACCGCGAACTACGGCGAGTTCCCGTTGTGCGACGTGGCCCTCTACCAACCACTGCTGGGCCAGCCGGGGCAGGGCCGGGCGACCTACATCTACGCCCACGCTCGGGATGGGATGTTCCTGCCCCTCCTCATCGCCTCGCAGGACAACAACGGCCAGCAGATGATCGGCTACGTCGTCGAGGTTTTCACCAGCGACAACTACGTGTTCCTGTATACGATCGCGGAGGTCCAGCGGCACGTGAAGGACCTCTCCGCGGCGTTTGCCGCAACGACCGAGCGGCTCTGGCTCCAGACCTCGGAGGGCCCGTACAGCAACGCCCCCAAGCTCCAGGTCGTGGCGAACTTCCTGTCGGAATCGAAGACGGATCCCGCCAGCGCGCATCCCGCCGCGCACCCCCGAATCTGCACCTGAGGCCGGCTGGATCAGCTAGCTTTTCGGCTCGTAGCGCATCGCCACCGCCCCCGAGCCGAACTCCAGCCGGCTCACGAGCCTCAAATCGACATGCCTCGATAGCCCCGCGAACAACGTCGGCCCGTGGCCCGCAAGCCTGGGCTGCACGACGAACTCATACTCATCGATCAATCCCAGCTCCGCCAGCGCCAGCGGAAGCTTCACGCCGCCCACCAACAGTCCCTTACCCGGCTCTCGCTTGAGCTGCTGAACGGCCTTTCCCAGATCCCCGCGCACGAGCTCCGCGTTCCAATCGACCCGGTCCAGGGTGCTCGACACGACGTACTTCTTTGCCGCGTCGATCGTCCGGGCGAACGATTCCATCCAATCGGGCCTCGCTCCCGTCGGCGCCGGCAGCCGCCACGCTGCCTCCATCATCTCGTACGTCACCCGGCCAAAGAGAAGGGCATCGGCCTGGACGAGGTTCTCGGCCGCGTGACGATGCAGGTCTTCGTCCGCGACCATCGCACGATGATCGCAGCACCCATCCAATGTGACGCCGATGGAATACCGAAGGGGTCGCATTGCGGAAGAGTACCGATTGGGCAGTGAGCGTTGATTCCACGATCAACCGCGCCCCATCAGCACGCGACGGACCTTCCCCGCGACACAGGGGCTTGTCGTGTTACACGGAGACACGCCCTAGATCCAGTCGATCCGACGGAGGATCGCGGCAGCGAGCACGGTGATCCCCACGATGACTGCGGTGATCGTCCAGAACCCGGCGGCCTCGCCCCCGGAGAACGCCAGACCAGCCTCGCTCATGCCGAAGATGCCGGCGATCGCACCGACCCCGGCGACGATTACGGTCACGCCGGTGAGCCGCTTCATGATCGTCGAGAGGTTGTTGTTGATCGTCGAGAGGTAGATCTCGACCGTTGCCGCGACGAGCTCGCGATCGGTGTCGAGCTCGTCGGTCAGGCGGATGATGTGGTCGTAGATGTCGCGGAAGTAGATGACCTCGGCGTTGTCGATGAGCGCGAGGTCCCGGTTCGTGATCTCGTTGAGGATCTCGCGGACCGGCGAGACCGCCCGGCGGACGGCGATCAGGTCGCGCTTGAGGGCGAACAGCTCGTCGAGCGTCCGCCGATCGGGCCTGTCGACGACCTGGTTCTGGAGCCGGTCGACGACCTCCTCCAGGCGGTCAGCGAACGGGAAGTAGCTGTCGACGATCTTGTCGAAAACGGCCCACAGCATGTGGTCCGGGCCCGCTCCCATGACCGATTCGAGGCCACCGCGGGTGTGGCCGCCGGAGCGCGGGTCCCACTCGACCGGATGGGCGCTCAGGAGGAAGCCCTCGCCAAGCACGAGGTCGACCTCCCGGGTGACTGCGTGGCGGCCCTCGTAATCGAGCACGAAGAGGACGACGTGCACCAGACCGTCCGTCGTCTCGACCTTGGCCCGCTGGTTGCCCTCGACGATGTCCTCGGCGATGAGATGGTGCAGGCCGAGCGTGGCCGCGATCCTGGCCACGAAGGCGGGTGCGGGCGCCGTCAGGTCGATCCAGGCGACCGTACCCGGCGTCTTCGGATCGGCCGGGCCTCCTGGCTCGAGGGCCGCGATCGCTTCCTTGCCCTGCCATTCCTGCAGCTTGCCGTTCCGGACCGCCGCGACCCGGATCTCCTCGGGCGCGCCGGGCACGGTCGCGAGATCTTCCTTGAGCGCCGCGTCGATGAGCGGCTCAGAGTGCGTATGCGGCGCCGCCATCGTCCTCCCCCTCGACCTGGCCGCCGTCCATCGCGGCTGGAGCCGCGCCGAGGATACGCCGCTCGAGGGTGAGCGCCGGCACGAAGGCGATGGCCATCACCGCCGCGGCGACCAGGAACACGCCGACGAGGATCTTCGCCGCCTCCGCGGAGGCCCAGCTCTCGAGCGCCTGGACCACGAGGCCGTCGTGCAGCTGGCGATTCCGGAGCGCCTCGGGGATGAAGGCCTTGTAGGCGTCGGGCGTCGCCCGAACGGCGGCGAAGAGGCGGTCGATGACGGTCGAGCCGAACGCGCTCAGGACCGCGAGCCCCACGGCCATGCCGATCATCCGGGCAACCGTCACGGTCGCCGAAGCGATCCCGAAGGCGCGGTGGCCGAGCGCTTCGACGGCCGCCGTCGAGCGTGGCGTCACTGTCAGGCCGAAGCCGAGCCCGAAGACGGCGAGCCAACCGGCAACCTCGGCGAGGCCGGTGCCGGTCGACCAGGCGGCCATCCGGACCAGCGCGACGATGCCAAGGATCAGCCCGATCGCGGTCGTTGCCCGGAGCCCGAGGAGCCGCAGGGCCAGGCCCGAGACCAGCGCGCCGAGGGCGGTTGCGCCGGCCAGGGATCCGAGGGCGAAGCGCTGCACGTCCGGCCCGCCGTACAGCACCCGATCCACGAACACGGCGCCGCCGATGATCGCCGTCGCGAACGCGTAGCCCGTCAGGATCGAGATGAGCGTCGCCGAGGTGAAGGATCTCGAACGGAACCAACCCGGATCGATGAACGGATCGGACCGCAGGCTGCCGACGCGGAGCGCGAGCCCGATCCCCAGGACGGCCGTCAGCCCGAACAGCCCCGAAACGGGCGCCGGATCGAGGCCGCCGACCTGATCGCTCCCGGCGAGGGTGAGCCCGATGAGGAGCGCTGCTAGCCCGATCGAGAACGCCGCCGCCCCAAGGAGGTCCGTCCTCGCAGCTCGTGTTGCGCCCTGCCAGCCGGTCGAAGCTGCCCACGCGAGGGCCAGCGCGGCGAGCGCGATCGGAACGTTCAAGTAGAAGACGTACCGCCACGGCGCATCCAGCGCGTCGCGAAGCGGCCCGGCGAGCCCCGCCGCATCGAGCGTCGCCGCAGGGTGAACGGAGCCGATGATCCAGGCGCCGACGAACGGCCCAGCCGCCATGCCGAGAAACGTCAGCCCCCCGATGACGCCGAGCGCGACCGGCCGCGCGTGGCCCTCGAAAAGCGCCGCGGCCCCGGACGTCGCGACCGGGATGAGGATGCCGCCGCCGACGGCCTGGACGATCCGCGCGGCGATCAGCTCGTCGAGCGACTGGGCTCGACCGGCAAGCAGCGAGCCCAGGGCGAAGATCGCGAGCGCCGCGATGAACGGCCGCCGCGGGCCCCAGCGATCCGCGATCCGGCCGGCGAGCGGCATCGTCACGATCGACGCCAGCAGATAGCCGTTCACGATCCACGACGCGGTCCGGAGGGCGGACCAGTCGGCGAGGTCGACCACGATCGACGGCAGCGCGACCGCGGTCACCATGAGCTCGAGCCCGGCGAGGAACGCGCCCGCACCGAGCATCGCCAGGAGCACCAGCGCCGAGCCGCGCGTCATCGGCCGGAGTGTAGAGGCGGTGCCGTCGCAAGCACGCGCTTGACAGATCCGGTGCGATCAATGGATATTGATATAAACCGCGATTGATCCGTTGGCGTCCACCCTGGCGCGGCGGTGATCCCCAGACGCATCCGGAGATCGCTCCTGTCGCCTTCACCCGCCCACCTCCGTTCCACGCTCGCCGCGGTCGTCGATCCGCCCGACGAGCTCCGCAGCCTCCGTCTCGTCCACAAGGCCCTCGCGGACGTGAACCGCCTGCGAATCGTCCGGCGCCTCGCGGACAGCGACGCCAGCGTCTCCGAGCTCATTGAGCACGTCGGGCTGAGCCAGCCTCTGGTCTCGTGGCACCTCGGGCGCCTCCGCCACGCCGGGCTCATCGAGACCCGCCGCGCCGGCCGCGAGACGGTCTCCCGCCTCCTGCCGGAGGCCTTCGAGGCGTTCGCCGCCTACGAGCGGCAGGTCCTCGGTATCGGGGCTTCAGCCAACAGGGCGGCGTCGTGACGGGCTCGATCGTCTCACCCGGCCTTCGCGCCCGTGTCCGGGATCTCGCAACGCCGATCGCCTCCGTGCTCGGCGCGCTGGGCCTGAGCCCGAACGCGCTCACGATGATCGGCTTCGTCGGGACCGCCATCGCGGCCATCGCCGCCGTCTACCAGCAATGGGCGCTTGCCGGCATCCTCCTCGTCATCTTCGGGATCTTCGACCTCTTCGACGGCGCTCTCGCCCGGGCGACCGGCCGGGTGTCCAAGCTCGGCGCATTCCTGGACTCGACGTTCGATCGCTGGGGCGAAGGCCTCGTCTATGTCGGGATCGCCTGGGGCTGCGTTGAGGCCGAGTTCACGACCGGAGCGGTCCTCGCCGCTGCGGCGATGGCGGCGGCATTCATGGTCAGCTACACGCGGGCCAAGGCCGAGAGCCTCGGTTTCGCTGGCGGAACCGGGATGGCCGTCGTCGGACTCGCGCCGCGCGAGGTCAGGCTCGTCATCCTGGCGCTCGGCATGATCGCCGCCGGAGCCGCTGGCGGCGTCGTGCCCATCGGTCCGATCGTCTGCGCAATGATGGTGGGCGCCCCTTGTCCAGGTCCCGGCGGCAGTCCCGTCCTCGCCTGGGCGCTTGGGAGCATCGTCATCCTCGCGACCATCACCACGATCCAGCGAATCCTCCACGTCCGTGCGCAGGCGAAGGAGGGCTGAGAGCCGACGCGCCCACCACGGACGCTTGATGCAGTAACACGCATCTCCCTCCAGCAACACGATCCCAGACTCAAGAGACCCTGAGCCACAACCACCACAGGAGCAGCAGATGGCCACCAACGGCAGCAAGAGCAACGGCAGGAACGGCGCCCGCGGCGCCACGAATGGAGCCGGAACCGGCACCTGGGCCGGATCGAAGCGCAAGGATGGCAAGATCCGCGTCGCGATCGTCGGCGTCGGGAACTGCGCGAGCAGCCTCGTCCAGGGCCGCTACTACTACGAGAACGCCAAGCCGGACGACTTCGTGCCGGGCTTGATGCACGTCGATCTCGGCGGCTACCACGTCCGGGACATCGAGTTCGTGGCGGCCTTCGACATCGACAAGAACAAGGTCGGCAAGGACCTGTCCGAGGCGATCTACGCCAAGCCGAACAACACCTACGTCTTCCAGCAGGTGCCCGAGCTCGGTGTCAAGGTCGACCGCGGGATGACCCACGACGGCCTCGGCAAGTACCTGAGCCAGATCATCGAGAAGGCGCCCGGCCCGACGGCCGACGTCGTCGGGATCCTCAGGGAGCGCGAGGTCGACGTCATGGTCTCCTACCTGCCCGTTGGCAGCGAGGAGGCGACGAAGTGGTACGTCGAGCAGGCCCTCAAGGCCGGCGTCGCGTTCATTAACTGCATCCCGGTGTTCATCGGCCGCGAGCCGTACTGGCAGCGCCGCTTCGCCGAGGAAGGCCTGCCGATTATCGGCGATGACATCAAAAGCCAGGTCGGCGCTACGATCAGCCACCGCGTCCTGACCCGCCTCTTCATGGATCGCGGCGTCCGGATGGATCGGACCTATCAGCTGAACTTCGGCGGTAACACCGACTTCCTGAACATGCTCGAGCGCGAGCGGCTCGAGTCCAAGAAGATCAGCAAGACGAACGCTGTCACGTCGATGCTCGACTACGAGATCGACCCCGATGACATCCATGTCGGGCCGTCGGATCACGTGCCGTGGCTCAAGGATCGCAAGTGGTGCTACATCCGGATGGAGGGCACGACCTACGGTGACGTGCCCCTCAACATCGAGCTCAAGCTCGAGGTCTGGGACAGCCCCAACAGCGCCGGCGTCGTGACCGACGCGATCCGCTGCCTCAAGCTGGGCCTGGACCGCGGGCTGAAGGGCACGCTCGTCGCCGCGTCGAGCTACTTCATGAAGAGCCCACCGCACCAGATCCACGACGACATCGCGTTCAACCGGGTCGAGGCCTTCATCAAGGGCGACGACAATGAGACGCTCGTCGGGACCGAGGCGCCCGAGAAGCGGAAGCTCCGCAAGCTCGCCGGCGCGAGCGCCCGGGTCGCGACCGGCGCGAAGGCCGCGGCCGCGGCCAAGTGAGTCGGGAGCGGCAGCTCGAGGCGCCGCACCGGCGCGCCGCCGCCGGCTCGCGAAGCCTCGAGCGGTCGGCCGTCGTCGGCTATCGGGCGATCGAGTGGATCGTCGCCCACGTGCCGCCGGCAATCCCCCGGGCGATCATCGCCCGGGGCGCCCAGCTGTCCTATCTGCTGTGGCCGATGAAACGGCGCTGGTCGAACGCGAACTTCTCGCACGTCCTCGGCCTTCCGCCCGGTGATCGCCAGGTCCGGATGACCGCGCTGACTGCCTACGGCGAATACGCCCGCTACGTCGTCGAGATGATGCGGCTGCCGATCCTCGCGCCCGAGGAAGCATCGAAGCTGATCGTCGGAGACGACCTCGACCGGATCGAGCCGATCTGGAAGGAGGCCCGGGGCGGTCTGATTCTCGCCCTCGGCCACCTCGGCAACGCCGAGGCCGCCGCGGCCGGAGTCGCGTCTCGTGGCTGGCCAATCAATGTCCTCGCCGACGACTCGTCCTACCCCGAGCTCTTCGAGGACTTCCGTCGAACGCGTGAGCAATGGGGCGTCCACGTGATCGCGTGGCGCAACATCCGCGAGATCTACACGGTGCTGCGGCGCCGGGAGATGCTGGGGCTCTTCGTCGACTGGGGCTACCGGCCCGACGGGATCCCCGTCCGACTCTTCGGCGCCTGGACGACGCTGCCGGCGGGTCCGGCGGCGCTCGCGGCGAAGACCGGCTCGCGAATCGTCCCGATCGGGGTCCAGCGCCAGCCCAACGGCCGGACGTTCCGGGTCGAGGTCGGCGAGCCGATCGACGTCGCCTCCGCAGCGCCGGCCGACCAGCTGGCGGCCACCCAGCTCCTGGCCGAGGCGCTCGAGGCGTCGATCGCGGCTGCCCCGAGCCAGTGGTACTCATTCAAGCCGATCTGGCCATCGGATCCCGCCGCAGCGGTCGAGCTGGAGCGTCGCGCGGCCGAGATGGCCGCGGATCTTGGGCGCGCAGCGCGCGCGGTGGCCGACGCGGCCCCAAAGGAAGCTGCCACGGAGGGGACGCCGGCATGACCGGCGGAACCGGCATGACCGGCGCGGACCGGGGATCGCTGGTCCAGCGCCTCAGGGCTCGCCTCGTGGCCGGCGCGTCGCGGCTCCTGACGATCCTGCCCGAGGGTCCCGTGGACGCCGCCGGCAACGTCGTCGGCGACGCCTGGTATCGAGCGGGCGGCGACCGCGTCTCGCTCGGGCGCCGGAACCTCCAGCGCATCGTCCGCTACCTCGCGGGCGAGGGCCTCGGCGGTCCTCGGATCCAGGCCGCCGCGACCGATGGGGCCGCCCTCGAGCGGCTGCTCCGGGCGACGTTCCGGCAGACCGTCCGGTATTACCTCGACATGGCGCGCCTGCCCGGCCGGAGCGCCGCCGATCTCGATCGGCGCCTCACGATCGAGACCCCCGATATCACCGACCGCGCCTTCGGTCCCGACGCCCCCGCGGTGCTCGTCGCGATGCACTTCGGCGCCGTCGAGTTCCCGGCGCTCTTCGCGGTCGCCCGAAGCGGGCGGCCCATCCGGGCGCCCATGGAGACGATCGGCGACCCGCCGATGCAGGAGTGGCTGCGTCGCACCCGGGGCCTGGCCGGCGTGGAGATCATCGGGCTTCGGGACGCTCGCAAGGGCCTGCTCGACGCGCTGGCCGGCGGCCAGACCATCGGCCTCGTGGCCGATCGGAACGTCGCCGGCGGGACCGTGACGGTGCCATTCTTCGGTGCGCTGGCCCCGCTGCCGATGGGGCCGGCGTTTCTCGCCATCGAGGCCGGCCGGCCGATCTATCTCGCCGCGGTTCGGCGAACCGGCACCGCCCGCTACGCCGGTCGCCTCTACCCGGTCGAGATCGTCGCGGCGGGAACGCGGCGCGAGCGCGTCGAAGGGACGATGGCGAACGTCGCGAAGGCGATGGAGGCGGCCATCTCGATCGCGCCCGAGCAATGGTGGAGCCTGCTCGCGCCGATCTGGCCCGACCTCGATCCCCGGGCGGCCACCGGAACGGGCCATCTCGAGCGGGAGACGGCCGCATGACCCAGCCACTGGGCAAAGCCGACCTGCACATCCACACGCTCGCCTCCGACGGGACGGCGGGCGTCGTCGAGATCCTCGACCACGTCGAGCACAACACGGAGCTCGACGTCATCGCGATCACGGACCACGAGCGGGTCGACGCGGCGCTGGCCGGCCGGGCCATCGCCCGCGATCGCGGGCTGCGGGTGGAGGTCGTCGTCGGCGAGGAGGTCACGACGCTCGGCGGGCACCTGCTGGCGCTCTGGATCGAGCAGCCGATCCGGCCGTTCCGATCCCTGCGCTCGACGATCGCCGAGATCCACGACCTCGGCGGGATCGCCATCCCGGCCCATCCGCTCGTTCCGTACCCGCTGTGCGCGCAGGGCTTCGTGCTCCGGCGGCTCCTGGCCGACGCGCCGCGATTCCACCCCGACGGGATCGAGGCGTTCAATCCGACAACGCTCGGCCGGCCGTGGCACGACCGGGTCGTCCGATTCGCCGACGAGCACGGCCTCGCGAAGGTCGGCAGCTCCGATGCCCACGCCCTCGAGGCGATCGGCGCGGGTCACACGACGTTCCGCGGGCGCGATAGCGCCGCGCTGCGCACCGCGATCCTCAACCGCTCGACCCACTTCCACGGCACGTTCCACCCGACCGTCTCGCAGCTCGGCACGTTCCAGGCCCAGCTTCGCAAGTACAGCCGTGACGCTCGGGCCAACCTCGGGGGCCGGATCCGCGGCGATGGCTCGCGGCGAGACCTCGGCTACCCGCCGGCTTTGGTCCCGGGCGTCGGTGCTACTCCAGGGCCGGGGACCGGAGCTTCCTCGGACGAGCGCACCGGAACGTGAAGATCGGGCTCGTCACGCCGTACGTCTACCCGCTGCCGGGCGGCGTGAACCAGCACGTCCGATACCTCTACGAGAACCTCCGCCTGCGCGGCCACGACGTCCGGATCCTCACCTCGAGCCACGGCCTCCAGCGCGCCTCGGAGGGCGACGTCATCCGGATCGGCAAGGGCTTCTCCGTCCCGACGAACGGCTCGGTCGGGACCGTGACGCTCTCGCCGCGCTACGTCTCCCAGGTCAGTGATGTGCTCAACCGCGAGCGCTTCGACCTCCTCCACTTCCACGAACCCTTCGTGCCGTTCCTGTCGCTCGTGGTGCTGCGCCAGTCCACGAGCGTGAACATCGCGACCTTTCATGCCTATGGCGGCTTCTCGCCCGCGTACGAGCTGGGCTCCCGGCTGATGGGCTCCTACGCCGACCGGCTCCATGGCCGGATCGCGGTCTCCGCGGCGGCCCGCCACTTCATCGATCGCTTCTTCCCGGGCGACTACAAGGTCATCCCGAACGGCGTCGACACCGGCCGATTCCGGCGGGCGGTGCCGATCGCGCGCTGGCAGGACGGGACCCGGAACATCCTCTTCGTCGGCCGGTTCGAGCCGCGCAAGGGACTCCTCGACCTGCTCAAGGCGTACCGGATCCTCCGCAAGACCGGCTGCCGCTGCCGGCTCCTCGTGATCGGCGGCGGGCCGCAGGAGCGGGAGGCCCGGCGGTATCTCATGACCCGCCGCATGGGTGGCGTGGAGTTCCTCGGCCGCGTCTCCGACGAGGAGCGCGACGCGCTCTTCAAGACCGCGGACGTGTACTGCTCGCCGGCGACCGGCGGCGAATCGTTCGGCATCGTGCTGCTCGAGGCCATGGCGGCCGGGACCGCGATCGTGTGCAGCGACATCCACGGCTACAAGGGCGTCGTCCGGCGCGGTCGCGAGGCGCTCCTCGTGCCGCCCCACGATCCGAAGGACCTCGCCGACGCCCTCGCGAAGGTCCTCTCGGACGACGACTTGCGCGAGTCCATGGCCCAATCCGGCCTCCGCCGCGCCGAGGAGTTCAGCTGGGAGCGGGTGACGGCCAAGGTCGAGGACTACTACGGCTTCGTGATCCGTCGGCTCGCGGCGCAGGGCCAGCTGCCACCAGGCTTCCACGCCGAGGTCCCTGCCTCGCCGCGGCAGGCGCTCGGACCGGGCGCGGTCCCGGCCGGCTTCGCGTCGCCGCCTCGAACCGTTCCTTCGCCCGAACCAGCGCCGCCGACAACGCCCGAATCGGAGCCCGCCTCGACTCGTTAGCCGGTCAGTGCCGGCTGCTCCGGGTCCGTCCAGGCAGCCTCGTCGCGGCGCCGTTCGGCGAGCGCGATTCGCCACGTCCAGGCACTGTAGGTAACGGCGGCCACGGTGACCATCATGGCTACGAGCAGCTCCGCCACGCGGATGTCCACGAGCGAGGGCGCGACGCGGTCACCGGTCGCGACGGGGAACTGGAAGGGATAGACGTAGGTCGGCAACAGGCCCTGGTAGGCGTTGTGGATCGCCGCGGGCAGCGGCAGCGCCGCGATGTTCGGGTACCAGAGCACGAACCAGAAGCCGATCGCCACCAGGGCGCCCAGCACGAACCGTCGCGAATCTCGCGCCGTGGCGACGAACACGGCCACGGGCAGCAGGGCGATCGTCACGATCAGGGCGATCGGCTCGACGGGGAACTGCGTCAGATGGAGCAGCGCGAGATCAGGGAACACCGTGACCACCTTGAACGCGATCGAGGTGACGACGGCGATGACCGCGGCGGTCGCGATGCGGTTCCGGGTCACGTTCGGGTCTCCCCCGGCCTCGTCCTCGTCGCCGAACGACAGGAGTACCCGGGCCAGGAGGAGCAGGCCGACGCCGACCACCACCGCGATGGCGACCGCTCGGAACGAGACGTCGAGATCGCCGATCGTGGTCGGGCATGCCAGCGAGCCGGGATTGACATCCGTCACGCGGACGAACCCGCAGAGCGGCCGATGGAAGAGCCACAGGCCGAACGGCGCCAGGATCGTTACCGCGGCCGCGATCCGGGCCGCGACCCAGGTCCGCCACGCCGGTCCGTGCCAGAGCTCGGCGAAGAGGTAGGCGACGGCGATCAGCACGAACGGCAGGGCCGTGTAGTAGTGGTACTGGAACGCGGCCCGATCGATCCGTGACCAGGACAGCCACTGGCAGGCGAAGGCGATGGCGACGAGCCCAAGAGCGGCGCTTCGCCGCCGGAATGCCTGCCAGGCCACGAACGCCATCGCCGGGAT
>JBBRNM010000028.1:0-27910 GCA_038230295.1 Candidatus Limnocylindrales bacterium | reverse complement strand
GACGACCGCAACGGCGCCCACGAGCAGGCGGGTCCGGTTTCGCTCCATGAAGGATTTGCGTGGTGGTACGCGGCGGGGTCGGACGCCGGGGCGGCCCTTCTGGGCCGCGCGGCTCGAGGGCGTGGTCAAGGCTGGCCTCGTGGGTGCGGGTTCATCAGCTCAGGTTCGGCAGGCAAGCGGCCCTGCGATCTCCGCCGGGCAACGATTGCAGAGCGTAGCGCCACCGGCGCCCCCGCGCCGATTTCGGGGCCCTCAGATCACGTCTGGTCGAGCCAGATCACGTCTGGTCGAGCCAGATCACGTCTGGTCGAGCCAGCCGGCGACTCGCGGATCGCGCAAGCCGCGGACAAGGAGGATGCCGAGTGCCGCGAAGAACACGCTCACGACGACCTGGCCGGCGATGAGGGCCAGGGCAATCGGCGGGACGGTCAGCGAGCTCAGCCCCAGGGCGAAGGTGCGGGCCGCGGTCTTTCGCTGCAGCACGAGCGTGATCGTGAAGATCGTGTAGGCCAGCAGCGCCATGACGACCACGCCGATGAAGCTGACCGGAGCGTTGATCGCCTGGTCGATCACAGTGGGGAGCGAGAGGGCGATGGCCACGAGAATGAGCCCGGCGTAGGCAAGGAACAGCAGGATGCCCCACGGGATCCGGCGGATCGAAGTCGTCACGAGCCGGATTCTGCATCCCGGCCGGCGCTCGCGCGTCGGCTGCGTCGTGGCCCGCGCTGCGGGCTGGTGCCTTGGGCCGCTGCCTCGCGCGGAGCCCCGGCGAGCGAGCCCCGCGCATGCGACGATCGCGCCCATGTCCGTCGACACGCCGGCCTGGGTCCGCGATGCGGTCTTCTACCAGGTCTTTCCGGATCGGTTCGCGTCCAGCGACCGCGTGCCGAAGCCGGGCCCGATGGAGCCCTGGGATGCCCCGCCGACCCTCCACGGGTTCAAGGGCGGCGACCTCCTCGGACTCGTCGAGCACCTCGACCACATCGCCCGACTCGGCGCCAACGCGATCTACCTGACCCCCGTCTTCCAGTCCGCCTCGAACCACCGCTACCACACGTACGACTACTACACGGTCGATCCGCTCCTGGGCGGGAACGCGGCGCTGCGTGAGCTCATCGATGCGGCCCACGCTCGGGACATCCGGATCGTCCTCGACGGCGTCTTCAATCACACCGGCCGGGGCTTCTGGCCGTTCCACCACGTGCTGGAGTCCGGCGTCGCCTCGCCGTATCGGCACTGGTTCCATTTCGATGAGGAAGCCCTCGAGCACGGCATCGCGCTGGACGCCTATCCGGACGCTCGCGAACGAGCCGGGGTCGGCGTCGACGACCCGATGCCCGGCACGACCGCCGGCGGGAGCGCCGAATCTCGCGCCCACCTGGGGTACGAGGCCTGGTGGAACCTGCCCGCGCTGCCGAAGCTGAACATCGGCGAGCCCGCCGTCCGCGAGTACCTGTGGTCCGTGGCGGAGCATTGGCTGCGCTTCGGGATCGACGGCTGGCGGCTCGATGTCCCGGGCGAGATTCAGGATCCGCCCTTCTGGGCCGAGTTCCGGCGCCGCTGCAAGGCGATCAACCCCGAGGCGTATCTCGTCGGCGAGATCTGGATGGTGGCCCCCGATTGGGTCGACGGCGACCGATTCGATGCGCTGATGAACTACCCGCTCGCCGAGGCGATCCTGGGCTTCGTGGCGGGTGAGTCGCTCAACGAACCGCTGGTTCGGTCCCATCGCGAGTACGCGGGGATCCAGCGCTCTGACGGCCCCTCGTTCGCGTGGCGCCTACAGGAGCTGCTCGGCGCGTACGACCGCGACGTCACGGCAGTGCAGCTCAACCTGCTCGACAGCCACGACACGCCGCGGGCGCTGTCGATCCTCGGTGGCGATCGCGCGGCGCTGGAGCTGGGTGTCGCGCTCCAGGCGACCCTGCCGGGGGCGCCGTGCATCTATTACGGCGACGAGGTCGGGGTCGAGGGAGGCATCGATCCGGATTGTCGGCGCGCCTTCCCGTGGGACGAGGGGAGCTGGGACCGCGAGCTCCTCGAGGCCGTCAGGCGCCTGATCGCGCTGCGTCACGCCGAGCCGCTGCTGCGCCACGGCGACCTCGGGGTCGTCGACGCCCACGACGGCGCCGTGGCCTTCGAGCGCGTGGACGCGAACGGCCGTCTCGCCGTTGGACTGAACGCCGGCGTCGAGGCGACGCACCTCGTGCTCGCCCGCAACGCCCGGGCCGCTGCCCCTGCCGAAGTGCTCTACGCCGGCGCCGCGGTGTGCCCGATCCGACCGATCGTCGATGCAAACGGGACGCTCGCGGTCGAGCTTGCCGGCCGCTCAGCGATGGTCGTCCGAGTCCCCTGACGGCGGAGTCTTGCGGGGCTCCGGACCGGGGCCCTGACAGGGCTCGCCTATACTCCGGCGCGGTGTCAGCCCTCCCAGTCGCCCTCCGGCCAGACCTCGCGCTCCGGCTGTCGGCTGCCCTCGACCGCGAATCGAAGATCGTCCGAGGGCTCGAATCCCTCGGTCCGATCGCAGATCGCGACGTGCTGCTCGTCGACGCCGAGCGCGGCTCGATCGCCGAAGGCCTCGTCGCCCTCGGCGCGCGGCTGGTGCACGTCCCGCTGTCGAAGCCGCTGCGGTTGCCCGTCGCAGACGCCACGACGGATGTCGTCGTCGGCCTGTGGTCCGCGTTCCGCGGTATCGAGCCGAGCGAGCTGGCCGAGGTCGACCGGGTGCTTCGGCCGGACGGTCGCCTGCTGGTCGTCCACGACTACGGCCGCGACGACGTCTCCCGCCTGGTCGGCGAGCGACCCGAGCAGGGGGCGTGGAGCCGCCGGAACGGCCCGTTCCTGTCGGCGGGCTTCCGCGTCCGCGTCATCCATTGCTGGTGGGACTTCGATTCCCTCGAGGCGGCGACGACGTTCCTCGGCGACGCGTTCGGCGAACCCGGCACCGACCTTGGCGCGACGCTGAAACGGCCGCGCCTGTCGTACAAGGTGGCGATCTACCACCGATCCAGACCGCCGGCCTGAGCCTGCTACGCTCCCGCCGATGAGCGGCTGGGACCCTGATCCCGTTGCAGCGCAAGCGGCGCCTCCGCGTGCCGGCGCCTCCGTGAGGGGATCCGGGATGCACGTCGGGCCCGTCGACGTGACCCCTCTCCGGGTTGTCGTGGCGATCGCCTTCGTGGGCTCGCTGGCGTTCATCGGCTACGCGATCCTCAGGGTCCGCGACGCCACCCAGATCCCGATGCTGAGCTCGGGCGTCCTCGTGCTGGGCATCGCCTGCGCGGCCATGGCGCTTGGGGCCCTGATCCAGATGTGGCGCGCCGGAGCCAAGGGACGGACCGGCCGGGCGATGGCCCTGGCGATCGCCGGCGGCGTTGCCGGCCTCGCCGCGATCGGCTGCCTCACGGTCACCGTGGTGTTCGCGCTGCTCTGGCGATCCGCCTGATCAACCGACCACCCGAAGCACCGTCGAGCAGTTAAGGCGACCGCTGATGACCCGCGACAAGCTGGTGCGCCGTGCCGTCGTGCTCTCGGCCTTGAGCATCGCCCTGAATGGGCTTGTCGGCGGGACCGCGGTCGTGGCCGCCCTGGCGAACGGAAGCCTGTCGCTGCTCGGCTTTGGTTTCGACGCCGCCATCGACTCGGCGGCCTCCATCGCGCTGGTCTGGCGCTTCGGCATCGAGGCCCGGCAGCCACAACGGGCGGACCGCGCCGAACGGATCGCTGAGGGGCTGGTGGGTGTCGTCCTCCTCGTTCTGGCGACGTATCTGGCGCTGAGTGCGCTGCAGGCACTCGCGTTGGGCGCGCGGCCCCACGCGACATTCGTCGGGACGGGGCTTCTGCTCTTCTCGATCGTCGCGCTGCCGCCGCTCGCCCTTGCGAAGTACCGGGTGGCCGCGAAGGTCCGCAGTCGCGCGCTCCGCGCCGACAGCTTCCTGACCGGCGTCGCCGCGCTCCTCGCGCTCGTCAGCCTGGTCGGCCTCGGCCTGTCCGAGGCGTTCGATATCGGCTGGGCGGATGCCGTCGGCGCGCTGGTCGCAAGCGTCGTCCTGGCGAGGGAAGGTCTCGCTGGCGTGCAAGCCTTCCGACACCGCCAGGCGATCTAGGCGTCACTCGCGGATAGGCGATTCACGCGAAGATCGCGCCAGCTTATGTTCTGCCAACCACCCCCCGTGCGAGTGTTCGGCAGCAGAAGAACGAGAGACGGCCGCTGGAATGACCCGGCCTGAACGTGCGCCGGCATCAATCGCCGCGCGGGCGGCCCCGATTCGGGGCGATCTCGCTGGCGAACACTCCGGCCAGGCGTATCTGGCAGAAGCTGGGCTGAGGGACCAACTCGGGTCAACAGGGTGTCCGGGAATCACAGCGAGCCGTTAGGGAACGAGCGCACCTCAAGGTGCGTGAGCGACCGTCCGGACCCGCCAACGCACGGATGGCCCGGATCAGCTGGGGGCGATGGTGCCCCCAAGGGGCCTTGGGGACCCGCCCGCTGTCTGACGACGACAGCTTGGCTCGGGCTGGCTCCGGACGACGATCGGCCAGGGTCATTCGCGGACGTCGACCTCGAGCCGGTCCGGGCAGCGATCACCAGCGCGGCTGCCGAACAAGCCGCGTACCCGGCTGATGTCGTCCGGGCCCACACTTGGCAACTCTCGGGCGACCATCGACGAGCCGCCCGAATCCTCGCGAGTCGGTTCGGACCCAAAGACCGGGCCAGCCAGGACGGTTGATCGTTCAGTTCGAGCGTGCGTCGTCAATGCGGCTCGACGGCCGTCGAGCGATCAGCCGAGGCCGGCCCAACAGCTGGCGTCGCCTGAGGACACGCGGCACCCGGACTTGCCGCGTCTTCGAACGTTCGCTCAGTCCGAGCGACTGTGAACCAGACGCGGCTCGACGCCTGCGACGTCCCGACGACGTCCTTGTCACTGCTCGACCACGTCGGCGGCATGCCCGGCGCGTCCGGGGCGTCCTGCACGCGGATCCCCTTCTGCCTATCGCCCTGCTCGGTCAGACTCGGCATTCGTCCCCGTTGGCGCGCGTTCGGCGGCCACTTGAACCGCGGCTACCTCAAGTGGCGTTGTCCGACCGGCGATGGTGATTCGTCGCACATTGGTTGCGCTCCCCGCGGCATGGGCCTCGTCCCACGCGCCGAGGCTCACGAGGAGCTCCCCCGGACCGGCGAGGGAGCCCAGGCGGGCGGCCACGTTCACCGTGTCGCCGAGCGCGGTGAAGTCGAGTCGATCATCGGAGCCAAGCGCGCCCGCGAAGGCGATGCCTGTGTGGACCCCCGCTCCGATCTGCAGGCCGGCCGTGGTCAGGTCCCGCCTTTCAGCTTCGAGGAGCAGCTCTCGACCGGCATCGATCGCCCGAGCGGCGTGGTCGGACCCCGCAATCACCGGGATGAAGAGAGCCATGACGCCATCACCGAGAAACTTGTCGAGAATGCCGTTTGCGTGGTCGATCGCGCTCGCCGCGACCTGATAGAACCGGTGCAGCAGGTGGGTGTATTCGGCGGGCCCGGTCCGCTCGGCGAGGGCTGTGGAACCCCGCACATCAGCGAACAGGACACTTAATGGGGTCTCCGCGCCGCCGCGGTGCTTCCGAAGATCGCCGAAGCACCCGGAACAGACGAGCGGATTGGTCGTCGCCTGACCCCCCATCAGGACCCGGGTCGCGAACCTTCCCGGACCACTGAACGGCGCGGCGCAGACCTTGCACCGGGGCGCCGACGGCACGCGACCCCAGATTCGACGGACTCGATTCAATGACGGGTCGGCTCCGGTCAGCATGGCTTTCCAGTGCGCCGTCGTCTCCTCGTCAGGCTCGCTGCCCTGTTGCGCCATCGCTCCTACCGCCTGCAATACTTGTCACGGCGCTGGACGTGCCGTGCCCGAGAGGAGACGCCGCGGCAACTCGGATGTCAAGGGGTGCCTCTCCGGCGTCCTGAGATGCAATCGCTTCACCAGGGCGAACACCATGAACCCATGGTGCGTGAAGCGCGACAGACAGGCGGCCTTGTCGGCTGTGTATGACGCCGCGCCGGCATGATGAGGAGCTCGAGACTCAGCGAGACACCCGACCGACCCTACAGGTCAACACTCTTGCCTCTCGACTTCGACAGACGCACGAGACGGCCAGCTTGGCGCGTGAGATACCAATCTCGCCCGCCGTCCTGCTTTCGAGCTTCGACCCACCTCTCGAAGATGGTCTTCGCGGGATAGTAAGGCCGGTACCGCCCCGCCACCCTGTCTCCAAACGCGATTGCCCGCTCGATGAATCTTCTGGCCCCCTCGTCGCCGAGCGTTGACTGCAGCTCGAGAAGCAGATCGGCCCAAGTCTCGGTTCTGGTCTGGTCGCGGAGGGACGCAAGCGCTTCAGCGAGAGCGACCGAAATCCGCTCGACGGCGCCACCGAGATCCCGGGCAATGACGCGTCTCACGAGGTAAATGACGACCCAGTCACTCAGGCCACCGTCGCGACCACACATCGCGCATGCCATCTGCCTCAGGTTGTGCTCCCGCTCGCGATAGTCCACGGGCATCGAACGGGTCGTGGTGCGCGACCGCACTGTCGAGTCGATTGATTGGACACCGCCCGCTCGACCGTTCTTCGAGGGACAGCGGGAGTGCCCCCAAGGGGATTCGAACCCCTGATCTCCACCTTGAAAGGGTGGCGTCCTGGGCCTCTAGACGATGGGGGCCAAGAGTCGCCGAGTCTAGCAGAGGGTCCCGCCGAGGCCGCCTATCCTGGAAGGCTCGCTGTACCATCCGGGCGCGATGGATTACCTCGGCGTGCGCATCCCGACGATCATCAAGGACAACGTGTCGGTGCGCTGCGACGGCTGCCTGGAGATCATCGACGGAACGCCCTGGCGCATGAACATCCTCGACATCGTGGCCGCCGAGACGCCGGTCTCATGGGCCGGCCAGCCCCCGATCAACCCCGGCCCCTTCGAGTTTCACGGCGATGCCACCCACGTGCGCGCCTGGATGCGGAAGAAGGGCTTCCTGTTCTGCCACAAGGGCGAGGTCCGGGAGATCATGCGACCGATCCCGCTGCCGGGCGATGGCGACGCAGCCATTCGATATGGCCTCTGCGACGGCCTCCATCGCGACGATCACGAGCTGATCCCCGCCTGATCCACGGGCGGCCGGACCCTGCGGGGCGGCGTTGACAAGGTCCGGTTGATGCTCCTATCCTGCGCCGGTCGTTGGGCAACTCTCGTACCCAGAATTGCCCAGATTTCATGGCTGGCGCTCATGGAGTTTTCGTTGCCCGCAACCATCGCCGCGCCAAAGCCTGGGGCCGAATGGCTCTCGCTCGGACCCGCCAGTCGCGTGGTCGGCGTCGACCCGGACACGCTGCGCCGCTGGGCGGATGGTGGTCGCATCGAGGCCTACACGACGCCTGGCGGGCATCGACGCTTTCGCCGCGCCGATCTCGAGCGGGTCGTCGAGATGCGCCGGCCGACGCGACTCCGGCTCTCCACGCTCGGGGCCACGCCGGCGCGCCTCGTCCGCGCCTACGCCCGCTCCTATCGCGCGAGCGACGTCCTGAGCTCCCCGACCTACCACGACCTCGATCGCGACGCCTTCCGAGCCGAGGGTCGCCGGCTCATCGCCGCGCTGCTGGCCTACCTCGACGCCTCGACGCCGGCCGGCCGCGCGCGCTGGGAGGCCGACGCGACCGCGTCGGTCCGATCGACCGGCGAACGGCTCGCCCAGACCGGCTCGGACGTCCTCGGCGTCGTCACGACGTTCCTGGCCGCCCGGCGGCCCTTCCTTGCGGAGCTGGCCGCACTCGGGCGCCGGCGATCCCTGGACGTGGCCGCCCTCACGACCCTCTACGACGAGGCGGCGGCCCTGCTCGATCGCCTGCTGCTCCAGCTTATCGATGCCTTCCAGACGGCAGCGAACAAACCCCGCGAAGCGAAGAGGTCCGCCTGATGACGAGCGCGCTCCTGGCCACGCTGACCGCCCTCGTCGCCTTCCTGATGACGCTCGCCCTGCTCGACCAATGGCGGGAGCGCAGGCGGACCTACCAGCTCGTCTGGGCGATCGGCAGCCTCCTGTTCGGCGTCGCCGCCGCCTGCGAGGCGCTCGGCGCGGCCGGCGGCTGGAACGTCGGCATCTTCAAGGCCTGGTATCTCGCCGGGGCGGTCCTGAACGTCGGCTGGCTGGGCCTCGGGACGGCCTTCCTGCTCGCCAAGACCCGGTTCGGCTACGCGTACGCCTTCATCACGGCCCTGGCTGGCATCTTCACCGTCCTGAGCCAGGTGAAGAACCACTACCCGGACGCCGGATCCGTGACGATCCCGTACCTGATCTTCTCGCTCGTCCTCGCGATCGCGGTTGCGGTGGAGACGTACTTCCAGAACGACCGCTGGCCGCGGATCGCCGCGATCGGCGTGATCGCGGTCACGCTCCTGGCGACGGGGATGGTCGCGATCGCCCAGCTGCCCGCGGGCCAGATGGCGCTCGACAACCATGGGATCCCCGTCCTCGATCCACTCCCGGGCAGCCTGCGCCTCCTGACCCCGCTCATGAACATCACGGGCGGGTTCGCACTGATCCTCGGAGCCCTGTTCTCGGCCTACGTGTTCATGCCCAAACGGCGGGTCCTGGGCTATTCCCTGGACCCCGAGCAGAACGGCGACCAGATGCTGTTCAACCTGCTCATCGCGCCCGTCGCGATCATCGTGAACTTCGTCGTCTCACTCCCCGGCGCGATCGTCGCGCTGTTCCGCGGCCGGCTCCACAGCCGCGTACCGGCAACGCTCCTGATCGCGATCGGCGCGCTCCTCATCTCCGGGACGGATCTCGGGGTGAAGGGCGGAGCCACCGCGATCTTCGAGCTGAGCAAGCTCCTCGGGGTCTCCCTGATCTTCGTGGGCTTCCTCATCTCGATCGAGGCGTTCCGCGAGATCCGGATCCCGTTCACGAGCATCCGCCTTGCCCGCGCGCGGACCGAGCCCGGCAGCGGGGGCGATCTCCGGGCCACCTAGCGTCGAACGGGCGGGGGCCCGCCGCTACGATGGGCCGATGTCCAACGACCGATCCGGGTGGGCCGGCGCTGCCATCGTCCTGATCGCGGCGTCGCTGTTTGCGAGCCTTGGCGTCCTGTCGCGAACCGCCTACGACCAGGGCCTGACGCCGTTCGCGTTCGTGGCCTGGCGCGCGGCCGTCGGTGCCACCGGCCTGTGGCTCGCGATTTCGCTCGCGAGGACGAGGGGTCGCGCGATCGTGCGCTGGCAGAGCATCACGCCGGCCGCGCGCCGTTCGCTCGGGGTTGCGATCGTCGTGGGGACCGCGCTCAACCTGGCGATCTTCACCGCGTTCGATCACACGAGCATCGCCCTTGCGCTGCTGGGCTTCTACACCTACCCCGCGATCGTCGCCGGAGCCAGCGTCCTCCTTGGCCGCGAGGCACTCGACCGCGCCCGGGTCGTCGCCCTCGGGCTGGCCCTGGCAGGCATGGTCGCGGTCGTGCTCGGCGGCTCGGATCCCGCGGCAACGCTACGGCTCGACGCGCTCGGCATCGGGGCGGCGCTCGTTGCCGCACTCTGCCAGGCCGCATTCGTCCTGTTGAGCCGGGGCTACGCGGCCCTGCCGACCGACCAGGCGATGGGCGCGATCCTCGCCGGGACCGCCATCATCGCCGCCGCCCTCACGATCGTTACCGGCGGCCCAGGCGCGCTGACCCTGCCGTTCGCGGAGCCGTCCCTGCTCGCCTTGCTGCTCGTCGTGGGGATCTTCGCCGCGGCGGTGCCGTCGTTCCTGTTCCTCGCCGGCATCCGCCAGCTGGGAGCTGTCCGAACGGGCATCCTTATGCTCGCGGAGCCGGTCGTCGGCGTCCTCCTCGCCGCGATCTTCCTCGCCGAAGCCGTGTCGCCGCTGCAGGCCGCGGGCGGCGTGACGATCCTCATCGCCGCGGTCATCGTCCAGCGGGACACGCGCGGCGGAGAAGCCCCGGCACCGCTCGCGCTCGCTCCAGGTGGCCTGTGAGCGACGCCTGGGACGTCGAGGGTCCGGCCGACGGTCCGGCGATCGTGTTCGTCCACGGCGCCGTCATGACCCGCGCCCAGTGGCGGCCCCAGGTCGAGCAGCTCGCGGCCGCGGGCTTCCGCTGCGTCACGATCGACCTGCCGGGCCACGGAGCGCTCGCCGCCCAGCCGTTCACCCTCGACGGCGCCTCCGACCTCGTCGCCGAGGCGATCGATCGCGAGGCTGGCGGCCGGGCCGTCCTTGTCGGCCTGTCGCTCGGTGGCTACGTGTCGATGGCCGTGGCGGGACGCTCACCCGCCCGCGTCCGTGGGCTCGTGCTCGCCGGCTCCACTCGAGAGCCCGCGGGCCCCTTCCGGTTTGTCTTCTGGCTGGTGGCCCTGACCCTCGGGCTGGTCCCGGAATCGATCCTGCGGCGGACGATCGAGCGGTGGTACCGACGGCGGTACGGTCGCCAGGTCGCGGACACGATCCTCGCCAACGGCTACTACGCGAAGGGTGGCGCCCTGGCGATTCGCCAGCTCCACGGCGGCCGGTTCCGGGAGCGTCTCGTCGCCTACGGCGGCCCCGTCCTCGTCATCAACGGCCACCTCGACCTGGTCATGCGAATGGGCGAGCGCCGCTTCGTCGAGGGTCTCCCGGGCGTCACGACGAAGGTCCTTCACCACGCGGCCCACCTGTCGAACGTCGACCGGCCGGGCGAATTTTCGGCCGCGGTCCGGGAGTTCGTCGAGGGCCTCGAAGCCTGAGCCGCCGAGGCCCGGTGGTATCCTCGCCCGACCATCCCCGTCTCCTGCGTGAGGTTTGATGCGCGTCCGAAAAGCGGTGTTCCCGGCGGCCGGTTGGGGTACGCGGTTCCTGCCGGCGACCAAGGCACAGCCCAAGGAGATGCTGCCGCTCGTCGACAAGCCGATCATCCAGTACGCGGTCGAGGAGGCCGTCGCGGCGGGCATCGAGCAGGTCATCATCGTCACGTCGAGCCAGAAGCGGGCGATCGAAGACCACTTCGACATGTCGTTCGAGCTCGAGCGCCTGCTCGAGGAGAAGGGGGAGATCGAGAAGCTCCGGATCGTCCGGAAGATCAGCGACCTCGCCCAGATCGCCTACGTCCGCCAGAAGGAGCAGCTCGGCCTGGGCCACGCGATCCTCATGACGAAGGACCTCATCGGCCACGAGCCGTTCGCGGTCCTCCTGCCCGACGACGTCGTGATCGCCGATCGGCCCTGCATCGGCCAGCTCATGCATGCCTACGAGCAGACGCACGCCAGCACGATCGCGGTGATGCAGGTCCCGCCCGAGGACGTCTCGCGCTACGGCGTGGTCGGCACCGACGCGCCCGATAGCGCCCTCGACGGCGGGCGGCTGCGCCGGATGAACCGGGTCGTCGAGAAGCCGGCCGAGGCGGATGCTCCCTCGAGCCTGGCCGTGATCGGCCGCTATGTGCTGACGCCGAAGATCTTCGACAAGCTCGAGCAGACGCAGCGCGGCGCCGGCGGCGAGATCCAGCTGACGGACGCGATCGAGGCCCTCATGCAGGAGCAGTCGGTCTACGCCTACGAGTTCGAGGGGATCCGCTACGACGCCGGAACCACGATGGGCTGGCTCCAGGCGACGGTCGACATCGCGCTCCAGCGGCCCGACACCGCGACCGAGTTCCGGGCTCACCTGCGTTCCCTCGACCTGGGCTCCTGACGATGCCGGACATCGGGGCCGTCCTCGGCGACCGGTATCGGCTCGTCGAGCTGCTCGGCCAGGGCGGCATGGCGACGGTCTACCGGGCTCGTGACAGCAAGCTCGAGCGGGACGTCGCGATCAAGGTCCTCCGCCCGGAGTACGGCACCGATCCGGATTTCCTCGCCCGGTTCCGCCTCGAGGCCCAGGCGGCGGCGTCCCTGAGGCACCCGGGAATCGTCGCCGTATACGACTACGGCACCGACGCGATCGGGCCGTACATCGTCATGGAGCTCGTCGACGGCGAGGATCTCGCCTCGCTGCTCCGGCGCCGGGGGCCCTTGCCGCCGACCCGGGCTGCCGCGCTGGTCGCCCAGGCGGCGCGGGCCCTCGACGCGGCCCATCAGCGCGGCCTCGTCCATCGCGACGTGAAGCCCGGCAACATCCTCGTGACCGCCGATGATCGGGTCCAGGTCGCGGACTTCGGGATCGCCCTCGTCCTCGCCGAATCGGCGATGACCATGCCCGGAACGACCATGGGCTCGGTCCACTACTTCAGCCCCGAGCAGGCGCGCGGCGAGCCGGCCACGCCGGCATCCGACATCTACGGCCTCGGAATCGTGCTGTACGAGCTGCTCACGGGCAAGCGCCTGTGGACCGGCGACAGCGCCGCGGCCGTGGCCACGGCCCGGCTCAGCAGCCCCGCGCCGAGCCCATCCGCGATCCGGCCGGACATCCCGCCCGAGCTCGAGGCCATCACCCGGAAGGCGCTCGCTCCGGAGCCGGACGATCGGTTCTCTTCCGCGAAGGCGATGGCCGAGGCGCTCGAGGGATTCGTCGGCGACGAGAGCCGACTGTCCGGGCTCGCGGCAGCGGGCACCGCCTCGGCTGCGGCCGTCGCCGCCGCTGGGGCCGGCAGGGCCATCTCGGACGGCGCACCAACGATGGCGGCTGGAATCGCCCGGCCCAATCCGAACGCGAGCGTGCCCTATCCGCCCGAAGCCTTTGCCGGCGTCGACGACCAGGCCGGTCGCGGCGCCGTCGGCCGCCGGACGGTGACCGAGGAGGAGTTCGAGGACGACGACGGCGGTGGCCCCAGCCGCTGGATCTGGGCCTCGGCGCTGCTCGCGCTCGCGATCCTTGCGCTCGCCGGGTTTCTCGTGTTCCGCTTCCTGTCGGTGACGTCCGCACCGACACCGACCGGCCAGGTGGTCGTCCCGAACCTCGTCGGCAAGACATTCGCCGAGGCCCAGGCCCTGGCCCAGGCGGTCGGCCTGACCGTGGAGCAGGCCGCGGTCGAGACCTCCGACCAGCCGATCGGGACGATCACCAACCAGGATCCGATCGCGGCTGCGAACGTGATTCCGGGAACCGCGATCAAGGTCACCATCGCGATCGGCAGCGCGACCACCATCGTGCCCGACCTCCGGGCCCTGCCGGAACAGCAGGCCCTGAACCTCATCGCCCAGGCGGGGCTGCAGATCGGCACGCGAACCGAGGGGTTCGATCTGATCGTGCCTGCGGGTGCGATCGTCAGCCAGGATCCCGGGCCCGGCGCGCCCGTCGCCAAGAACACCGCGGTGAACTACGTCGTGTCAAAGGGCCCGGAGCCGAGCCCCAGCACGTCCCCAACGCCGACACCCAGCCCGACGCCCGCGCCGACGCCCACGCCAACCCTGCCGCCACCGCCGCCACCGAAGCCGACGCCTACGCAGGCCCCGCCGCCGACAGCCCCGCCGCCGACAGCCCCGCCGCCGACGCCGACGCCCTCACCGACACCCTGAGGCTCAGGCCTCCGCGTCTCCAAAGAGCGTGGTCCGGTTCGTCCAGCCGTCGGACGTGTCGACCACCGGCATGGGGATGGCCGCCGCTGGCCGGACCGCCGCGGCCTGGACCGCGTCCGGGCCCCGCACCACGAGCTCGACGGGCACGAACCCGCGCAATCGGACGCCGGGATCGATCTCGCCAACGATGCGCGGCGGCTCCGTCTCCGTTCCCGGGAGCGGCGCCGTCCAGCAGCCGCGCAGCTCTGTCCCTCGCAGCGGCAGTCGTCGCTTGTCGAGGCCACAGAAGCCGACGCTCGCCGCCAGCGATTTCCGGAAGTGCCGGCAGGTCGAACAGGTGGTCGATGATCGACGGCAGACCCAGCACCGCGCCGCTTCCGCCTGTGGTGTGCCGCAATTCGGGCAGTGCCACATCGACATGCGGCGATGGTAGCTGCGACGCGGGCGCGCGTCGAGGCAGTCGCGCCAATCAGGGAACGAACATCAGCCCCAAGCTGTCGGTGGCCTGGCCGAAGAGGGCCTGGGTGACGAGAACCGTCGCCTGGCCGTTGCCGGTGCCCATCGTTCCATTCAGCGGCGTCGTGAAGACAGCGTGCCCGTCCGTGCCCGTGATGACCTGACCGGAGATCGGGGCCAGGCCCGGGATCTGGAGGGTGAAGAACGCGGTCGCGCCGGCCAGCGGTTTGCCCGTCGGATCGGTGACGAGGACCGTGAGCTGCAGCGACGAGGGGTGCTTCGAGAACGAGATCCGGTAGATGGAGGCGTACAGGTTGGCGCCCATCTTGCCGGTCCCGACGAGGTAGGAGACGTCGGCGGTGCTGGCATTGCCCGCGAGGTCGGTCGCGTCGAAGTGGATCGCATTCGGGCCCGGCGCGAGCGGCAGGATGACCTGGAATGTGCCATCGGTGCCGGCCGTCGTGCTGGCCGAGCTGCCGTTTGCCGCGTTGCGGGCGATGAGGGCCGTCCCGGCCTCCGTGGTGCCCTTGACGGTGACGTTGGGGTCGGCCAGGGCCGAGCCGTCCTTCGGCGACTTGATGACGACCTTGGGTGGAGTCGTGTCGAGGGTGAGCGTGACCACCGCGGAGGGCGCGGATTCCAGGCCGTCCCGGATGACCGTCGCGGTGAGGTCATTCCGACCCGGCGTCAGGATGACCGGGACGTAGAGCGTGACCGCTGACGTGATCGGCACGTCCTGGATCGGCGCCGGCTTCAAGCCCTTGAGGGCGAGGTACAGCCGGACCTTCGCGTTCGTCGTGCCCGCCACGTCCTGGGGGACCGTGATCTGCAGATCGACGGTCTTGACCCGGCTGTACGGTGAGGCCGGCGGGCTGATGATCGGCGAGCTCGTCGCGACGATGACGGACGCGCTCGGAACCGGCGTCGCGGAGAGCCGCTCGAACGCACCCGCGAAGCTCGCTCCCAGCGCCGACATGACCGGCCCAATGCCGCCGGTCGCCGTGAGGTAGACCGCCCCCGCCAGGGAGAAGATCGAAAGCGCGAGCAGGACGCGCGTCGCCAGCGGCAGCCGGTTCCGGCGGGCGTCGATGCCGCGGTGCTGGCGGACGCGGTAGGGATCGGGCTTCTCGGCCCGAACCGGCTTGAGCGACCGACTGCCGCCCGGCGGGCGCGGCCGGACGTGGGTGGCGCGGCCGCGGCGGGTCGTCATCGAGCGGTATGGTCGCATGGCCGGTCTGTCACCGGCGGAACGTCTCGGTGTACCCTGCCCGGCAGCGTCGCGAACGGGCGCGGGTGGGGGAGAGGCCAAGCGTGCAAGGTGGCGATCCGAAGCCGGGGCGCGGCCCGCGCGTAGCGGGTCGTCCCGCATTCGGCATTGGCCCGATTGCCCGCGTCTCGACCGTCCCGGCCCCCGGCACGCCACAACAGGCGGACCGCTTCGTACCCATGGGCCTCCGCGATCCACAGGCCGGACCCGGTGTCGGCTTCGGGGTGCGTCCCGCGTTGGGGTATGGCCAGGGCGCCACGACCTCCGGTCCGGACCCGGCTCGAATCCGCGCGTTCGGGCTGCCGAACCTGCGACGGAACGTGTGCCCCCACTTCTACGTGACCGGCGCCCGCGGCGCCATCCCGATCCACGCTCCGCATCTCCTCAAAGGCCTCGTTCGCCAGGACAGTGCCGTCTCGCGCTGCCAGCTCCGGGGTGGCGTCCACCTCGAGCAGAGCTACGTGAACGACGTCTGTCTCTCGCCCCGGTTCAACCAGTGCGTCTTCTACGAGGAAGACCTGTCGGTGCGTTGACGCGGGACCGAGGCCCGAGCGTGACGGAGGGCGACGCCGGCCGGGACTATCAGCTGGCCGTGCGGGCGCTTGCCGATCGCGGTCGCTTCGGAATCCGCCTGGGGCTCGGCCGGACGCGGGCCCTGCTGCGCGAGCTCGGCAACCCCGAACGGTCGTTTCGGGGCGCGCTCGTGGCGGGTACGAACGGCAAGGGCAGCGTGCTCGCGCTGGCCGGAAGCGCCCTCCGGGCCGCCGGGGTCCGGACGGGCGAGACGCCGAAGCCGCACCTGATCTCCTACCGCGAACGCCTGCAGATCGACGGCCGGCCGATCGACCCGGCCACGTTCGCCCGTCTCGTGAGCGAGACCCTGCCGGCGGCCGAGCGCGTGGCCCGCCGCCTGGGCCCGCCAACCGAGTTCGAGCTGCTCACCGCCGTGATCTTCCGCTGGTTCGCTTCGGCCAATCTCGACCTGGCGCTCGTCGAGGTCGGGCTCGGCGGCCGCCTCGACGCGACCCACGCCTGGGATGGTGGCGTCGCGGTGGTCACGAACGTTTCGCTGGATCACATGGATCGACTCGGGGCCACGATCCCCGCGATCGCCCGCGAGAAGGCGGCGATCATCATGCGTGGCGACCTCGCCGTGACCGGCGCGACGGGCGAGGGGCTGGCGGTGGTCAGGCGGCGCGCCCAGCGACTGTCGGTGCCGTTGACCGAGACATCGCCGGCCCGGCTCCTCGGCTGGGACCGCGACGGCATCGAGGTCGAGCTGCGGTCCCTCGGCCGGACGCGGGTCGGGCTCCGCGGCCGCCATCAGGCCGCGAACGTCGCCGTAGCCGATGGGCTGCTGGACGCGCTCGAACGGGCCGGGATCACCACCGTGCCGGCCGATGCCCGCCGGCGAGGCTACGCCGCGGCTCGCTGGCCCGGTCGGCTCGAGCTCATCGACGTCGCTGGCCGCGACGTGCTGCTCGACGGCGCCCACAACCCGGCAGGAGCCGCGGCTCTTGCCGAGACGCTGGACGACCTGCGGCCCTTCCTGACGGGGGGCGATCGCGCCGACCCGCCACCGCTCACGCTCGTGCTGGCGTCGATGGCCGACAAGGACGTCGATGGGATCATCAGTGCCCTCGCCGCGGCCGGCGCTCTCCGCGGCGCGCGTATCATCGCGACGCAGATCCAGCTGTCTCGCGCCCTGCCCGCGAGCGCGCTGGCGGAGCGCTGGCGGGTGCTCGCCCCGGAGCTCCGCGTCGAGGCGATCGCCGATCTCGACGCGGCCCTGCGTCGATCGCTCGAGGTGGGCGCCGGACCCGTCATCGTCGCCGGCTCGCTCTACCTCGTCGGCGAGGCGCGACGACGCTGGCACGACGATCCGCTGCTCCACGATCCGGAGATCCGAGCGACATGAACCAGACCGAACCCCAGACGAGCGCATCGGCGGTCGCGACCGCTTCGCCGCAGGCCGCCGTCGACCGGCGGGCCGCGATCGAGCCGACCCGGATCGGGCCTGCCACCTTCGCCTGGGGCACCCGGACCTTCGTGATGGGCATCGTCAACGCGACCCCCGATTCGTTCTCCGGCGACGGGCTCCTCGATCCAGCCGCGCCCGGCTCGCCGCTGGCGCGATCGGTCGCCCAGGCGCGAACGATGGCCGACGACGGCGCCGACGTGCTCGACATCGGCGGCGAATCGACCCGACCCGGCCACCGCGCGGTGGACGCGGAGGAGGAGATCCGGCGGGCCGTGCCGATCGTCGCCGCGATCCGCGCGGCGCTGCCGTCGATGCCGATCTCCATCGACACGACCAAGCCTGCCGTGGCGGCGGCCGCGATCGACGCCGGGGCCGATCTCGTGAACGACGTCTGGGGCGTGGGCGACGACGAGTCGCTGGTCCGCCTCGCCGCCGAGCGGGGCGTGCCGATCGTGCTGATGCACAACCGGGCGGAGCCTCGCTACCGGGCGCTCCTGCCGGAGGTGCTCGACGACCTGGAGCGGGCGATCGAGCGGGCCCTTGGCGCCGGCGTTCCCGTGGCGAACATCCTCGTCGATCCGGGCTTCGGGTTCGGCAAGACCGCCGAGCAGAACCTCGAGCTGCTCCGCGAGCTCGGCGACCTCCGGCGCCTGGGCCGCCCGATCCTCCTCGGGACCTCCCGGAAGTCGACGCTCGGCAAGGTCCTCGACCTGCCGGCCGATCAGCGACTGGAGGCCACGCTCGCCACGACGGTCCTCGGAATCGCGGCCAGCGTCGACATCGTCCGCGTCCACGACGTCCGGGCGAACGTCCGAGCCGCGCGCATGGCGGATGCGGTGCTTCGATGACCGACCGAATCGTCCTGGCGGCGATGGTTTTCCAGGCGAGGCACGGCGTGGCCGCCCACGAGAAGGTCGATGCCCAGCGCTTCGAGGTCGACGTCGAGCTCGTCGTCGACCTGCAGCCCGCCGGCCTCGAGGACGACCTCGAGCGGACGGTCGACTACGGCCGCGTCTACGAGACGACGCGGCAGATCGTCGAGTCCACGACGTTCAACCTCATCGAGGCGCTGGCGGAGGCGATCTGCCACGAGATCCTCGCGGAGCACGAACTCGTCCGGGAGGTCGTCGTCCGCGTTCGGAAGCCACAGGTCAAGCTCGGCGGGCCGCTGGCCTATGCCGGGGTCGAGGTCAGGCGCCGCCGCTCGACATGAGCGGGAACGACCCTAGAGGGTCGCGGGTCGCGTCCCGAGCGTGACCTTGAGGACGAGCGGCTGGCCGTTTCGCAGGATGTGGACGTCGATCGTCTGATCTGGTGCGAACCCGGACAGGATCATGTCGAGCGGGTGCTCCTGGTCGATCGCCTGATCCTGGATCGCGACCACGATGTCGCCATCCTTGAGCCCCGCCTTCTCGGCTGGGCTGCCCGCGGTGATCGCCGGGAGGCTCGCGCCCGAAGCGTCGGCACCAGGGCCGATCAGGGCGCCCTTCTCAACGGGCAGGTGCTTCGTCGTCTTGAGCTGGAGGTCGATCGGCTCGTAGCGGATGCCGATGTAGGGCCGGGTCAGGGCCTGGCCGGCGAGGGCCTGGGTCATGATCGGGCGGGCGATGTCGATCGGGATCGCAAAGCCGATCCCGCTGGAGCCCTGGGCGACCGCCGTGTTGATGCCGATGACGTTGCCGCCGGCGTCGAGCAACGGCCCGCCGCTGTTGCCGGGGTTGATCGCGGCGTCGGTCTGGATCAGGTTGTTCAGCCGGACGCCCGTATCGACGACCACGCTTCGGCCCGTCGCGGAGACGATCCCGCTGGTCACGCTGTTCGTGTAGGTCGCGAGTGGGCTGCCGATCGCGATCGCAAGCTGGCCGACCTTGAGGTCGCTCGAGCTGCCGGTCGGGGCGGTCGGCAGGCCGGTCGCGTCGACCTTGACGATCGCGAGGTCGGTCAGGGTGTCGATGCCGTAGACGGTGCCAGTCAGCTGCCGGCCGTCCTTGAGGTCGACGGTGAGCTTCGACGCGGTGGCGCCGCTCGAGGTCGTGACCACGTGGCGGTTCGTCAGGATCCAGCCGGCCGCGTCGAAGATGATCCCGGACCCGACGCCGGTGGACGGAATCGTCCCGCCGCCGAGCGGGTCCACGGACGACCCGGTGGCCGTGATCCGAACGACCGCGGGGCTGACCTTGGCCGCCGCGTCGATGATCGCCGAGGACTCGTCGATCGCCACGGGGACGTGGGTCAAGGCGTTGTTCGCGGCCGCGGGACCCGAGCCCGCGATCGGGCGCGGCGCGAGCGCGCCGGTCCCCTGGAGGACGGCCACGGTGCCTCCGGAAGCCAGCACGGCCGACAGGAGCGCCACACCGACGACCGAAGCGGTGCCACGAGGCCGCCGATCGGCGGCGGTCACGGGGGTGAGGGGGACCGGCGCGGTCGTGGGTTCGCTGAACGGCGCGAAGCCGAGGGGGGCCGGGGCGACCGGACCGGACGCGAGAGGGGCCGGCTCCGTCGAGGCGGGCGCGGACCAGGCCGGCGCGGACCATTGCGGGCTGGCCCATTCGGGCCGCCGCTCGACCGGCGGGGAATACGCGGTGGTCGGCGTGTCGTCGCCGGGGTCTGGAGTGGGGTTGACGTCGGGTTCGCGGTTCGGATCGTCGGGGGTATCGGTCATGGTCCGTTCATGGTGCCGGTTCGGGGTTCAGGTTTGATCCGATGGACGGTGAAGTTTCCACCACGTGCGGCGGCTCGCTCCCGGGCTGATGCGGCTGGACGGGCAGGGTGACCGTGAACGTCGACCCGCCGCCGAGGCGACTCTCGACGCCGACCGTCCCGCCATGCATCTCGACGATGCTGCGAACGATCGCGAGCCCCAGGCCGCTGCCGCTGCCCCGGGCCTCGCTGGCCCGTGAGCCACGGAAGAAGCGGTCGAAGATCTTCGGCAGCTCCTCAGGATCGATCCCGACGCCGTTGTCGGCGACCTCGATCGTCGCCCCGCCGTCGGGGCTGGGTCGGACCTCGATCCGGACGTCGCCGCCCCGAGGGGTGAACTTGATCGCGTTGCCCACGAGGTTGGCGACCACCTGGCCGATCCGGACCGGGTCGTGGCGGACCCGGATGGGCTCCTTCGGGAGGTGGATGGACAGGTTCACCCCGCGCCGCCGCGCCGTCGGCGTGACCTGCTCGACGGCCTGCTCGACCGCGGAACGCACGTCGTCTGGCCTGAGGTCCAGGAGGACGAGGCCGGAGTCGAGCTTTGAGAGCTCGAGGAGGTTCTGGGCGAGCCAGTCGAGCCGCTCCAGCTGCGCGCGGCTCGCCTCGAGGAACTCGTTTCGGGTGACCGGGTCGTTCGCCGCGCCCTCGACCAGCAGCTCATTGAACGTCCGCATCGCCGCGATCGGGGTTCGGAGCTCGTGGGAGACGTCGGCGAGGAACTCGCGGCTGCGGTCGCGGTCGCGGCGGATGATGTCGACGCTCTGCTGCAGCCGCTCGGCCATGGCGTTGAACTGGAGAGCCAGCTCCGTGAGCTCCACGGCCCCCGAGCCCAGGGCATCTGCCGGCACCCGCCGGGCGAGGTCGCCCTCGGCCAGGTCCCGGCTGGCCTCCGTCAGGCGACGAATCGGCGTCGTGAACCGCCGAGCGAGCATCGCCGCGACGACGACGGCCACGAGCAGCGCGGCGAGGCCGATGATCGCGAGGAGGCCGGTGACATTCGCGATGGCGGCCGCTCGGAAGGTGTACGGGTTCGAGAGCGTCACCTGGACCGCGTAGGGCGGCGATTCGGCGCTCAGGACCACGATGAGGGGATCGCTCGTGACCGGCTCCCGGAGCTGGCCCGTCGCCGGCGCCTCCGACTGGTGTGCCACGAACTCGCCGTTCGAGGCCGGAACGAACTCGTTATTGACCATCTGGCCCAGCCGAATTCGGACGTCGGCCTGGGCGAGTCGTTCCGCGAGGATCTTCTGCTGAGCCGGGTGCGACAGCTCGAGGGTGACCGCGGGATCGACGATGTTCAGGCTGCTCACGACCGGATGGATCCCGCCGGTCGTCGTGTCGGCGATGATCGCGACGTACTCCGCCACGCCACGCGCGCGAGCTGCCAGGTCGTCCCGCTGCTGCTGGTCGAAGTAGGCCCCGACGCGGTTGATCACGAGCGCCGCGACGACCGCCACGGTGATCGCCACGACCGCCACGAAGGCGCCGGTCAGGCGCGCCTGGAAGGTGTGGGGGACGAAGCGATCAGCGCTCGGCAAACGCATAGCCGACTCCCCGGATCGTCTGGACGAAGGCGGGGTGAGTCGGGTCGTCCTCGAGCTTGTCGCGGAGATGGCTCACGTGAACGTTGATCGTCTTCTCGTCCTGGTCGAGCGCTTCGTAGTCACGGAGGAGATCGAGGAGCTCGGAGCGGCTGTAGACGCGCCCGGGCCGGCTCGCGAGGTGACGCAGGATCTCGAACTCGGTGGGCGTGAGGCTGATCCGGCGCTGGCCGCGCTGGACCCGGCGCCGATCCAGGTCGATCACGAGATCGCCGTGGCGGATCACGCGCCCGCCCGTCGCGTCGGCGAGGTCGCCGTACGCTCGTCGGAGCAGCGCCCGAACGCGGCTGTGGAGCTCGCGCAGGCCGAATGGCTTGGTCATGTAGTCGTCGGCGCCCAGCTCGAGGCCGATGACCTTGTCGACCTCCTCGCCCCGCGCCGTGAGCATGAGCACCGGCGCCTTGCTGCCCGCGCCGCGCAGCCGTCGGAGGACCTCGAAGCCGTCCATGCCGGGCAGCCGCACGTCGAGCAGGACCAGATCGGGCGCCTGGGTCGTCGCGATCTCGAGGCCCTCCTCGCCGGAGCGGGCGACCGTGACCTCATAGCCTTCCTGGGCTAGCGCGTACTGGATTCCGCGAGCGACCGCGTGCTCGTCTTCGACGATCAGGATTGAGGAGCCCATCCGCCCGATCGTACACCGGGGTCCGCATCCGACCCGTGGTACTGTGTGCGCCGACCACGAGATCCGGAGGCCCTGTTCCGCATGTCCACCGACCGCCCCACGCTCGCCGCCGCCCGCCGCGGGATCACCGGCAAGAAGGTTGCCGCCATCCGCCGCGAAGGCCGCCTGCCGGGCGTCGTCTTCGGACGCGGCCTCTCCTCCGAGAGCGTCTCGGTGGATGCCCACGAGTTCGAGCAGCTGCGCCGGCGCGCCGGCGCGAACACGCTCATCGACCTCTCGATCGACGGCGAGAAGGGCGCCCCCGTCCTGGTCCACGGGGTCCAGCTCCATCGCGTCACCCAGCGACCGCTCCACGCGGACCTCTTCGTCGTCCGGATGACGGAGGAGCTGACGGTCGACGTGCCCCTCGTGCCGGACGGCGAATCCGAGGCCGTGAACACCAACGGCGGGACGCTCCTCCACGTCATGGAGCATGTCCGTGTCCGAGCCCTGCCGGACCACCTGCCGCAGTCGATCCACTATTCCGTGGCCTCGCTGGCGACGTTCGATGACCTCATCCACGTGAGCGACCTCGAGATCCCGAGCGACGCGACGCTGCTCAACGACCCGAGCGAGATCGTCGCGAAGGTCCTCCCGCCGCGAGTCGAGGAGGCGCCGGAGCCGGTCGAGGCGGTCGAGGGCGAGGAGGGCGCCGAGGGCGCCGAGGGCGCCGAAGAGGGCGCGGGCGCCGAGGGTGGCGCAACGGCCGGCGAGGGCGGACAGAGCGAGGGGTAACCCCCGTGGGTGAACCCGGCGTGCTGGCCACAGGTTGCCGGGCCCAGCCGCGGGTCGGCCGTCTCAGCGGCTTCGGCCGCTCACGTACACCACCGGCAGGCGCAGCGTCATCTCGTCGGGGCTGAGCGCGGCGAGCCGGTCGCGGATGCTGGCGGTGATGGTCTCGAACTCGGCGTCCTCGAGATCTCCGAACAGCGACTCCTCGTCGTATTCGGTCAGGAAGCCCAGGTACCCCTCCGCGTCCCAGGGGTGCTCGACGAGGCCTTCGCTGGCGAGGACGTTCTGGAACCCGGCCCGACGCATGGCGGCCGCCGCGCCCTTCATCGAAACCAGGTCGCCGTTGCGCCCATCGGGCGCCGGTGGATCGAAGCCCGCTGCGTCCAGGACCTCGTCGGCGATCGCGTCCGCAGCGAACTTGGCGCCACCCTGCAGCCAGGCGACCCACGCGAACGTCGCCACGGGCTGGAGGATCCGAAGGGCCTCGCGAAGGGCCGCTGCGCGGCTCGGGACGAGCTGGAGGACGAAGGACGAGACCGCGACCTCGAAGCTGTCGTCGTCGTAGGGCAGCGAATCCGCGAACCCGACCGCGGTCCGATAGCGCGGGCGATCGCGTTTCGAAAGGCGGGTATCGGCGCGCTGGCGGGCGACCTCGAGCATCGCCCCGGAGGCGTCGACGCCGGTCGCCCGCACCGCCGGCCAGCGCTCGACCGCGCCGATCCCGAGGGTCCCGGTACCAGTTCCGATGTCGATGATCCGCGTCGCCCCGGCGTCAACCGTGGGCGCGATCAGGTCCAGCACTCGAAGCGCGGCCGGCCGGATGACCGGCGCCCACCACTTCTCGTAGCCCTCGGCCATCCGATCCACGGGCGGATGGTAGCGGTGGGGAGCGGTCGGGCGGCGGGGAGCGGCCGACCCGCGTCGTCGCCGCCGACTTTCGCCATATGCCGCCCACGGGATCATTAGGGCGGGTTTCGGGTCCCCGGAACGTCCTGGCACGACTCGCGGGCCGCCGTTCGTGCGTGGCCGTTCTCGATTCGGGGCTCAAGAGCGGACTCAATGCCACCAAAGCTGCTCCAAGGTTCCCCGGGCGTGCATCTGACGCAAACGAGGCTCTCGCACCCGTGGGGCCCGTCAATGCTCTTGGGTCTTCGGGCTCGTTCTCGTGCTGGGCGGCCTGGGCGCCGGACGATGTACCGTCGAGGCGATGCGACTGCCCTTCGATCCGCCGATCGAGCCGATGCTCGCCAAGGCCGCCGACGCCCTCCCGGACGGCGACGGCTGGCTGTTCGAGCCGAAGTGGGACGGCTTTCGGGCGATCGTCTTCAAGGATGGCCCGGAGACCTACATCCAGTCCCGCGACCTGAAGCCGCTCAATCGCTATTTCCCGGAGCTGGAAGCGCCCCTCCTTGCCTCGCTTCCCGAGCGTTGCATCCTCGACGGCGAGGTGGTCATCGCGGGCGACGGCGGCCTGGAGTTCGAGGCGCTGCTGCTCCGGATCCATCCCGCCGAGAGCCGCGTTCGGATGCTCGCGGAGCAATCGCCGGCGTCGTTCGTGGCGTGGGACCTGCTTGCGCTGGGCGACGAGGACCTCCGGATGACCCCCCAGGGTCGGCGCCGCGCCCGCCTTGAGGGGGCGCTCGGGAGCGCGGAGCCACCGATCCACCTGACGCCCGCGACGACGGACCGGGCCCTCGCCCTCGATTGGTTCGACCGGTTCGAGGGCGCCGGCCTCGATGGGGTCGTCGCGAAACGACTCGACGGGACGTACCAGCCCGGCAAGCGGGCGATGATCAAGGTGAAGCACCAGCGCACCGCCGATTGCGTCGTGGCGGGGTTCCGCTGGCACAAGAACGGACCGGGCACGCACGTCGGCTCGCTGCTGCTGGGCCTGTACGACGACAGCGGCACACTCCACCACTTCGGCGTCACGTCGTCGTTCTCGTGGGACCGCCGCGCGGCGCTCGTGGAGGAGCTGGCCCCACTCCGCGCCAACGCCACCGAAGGCCACCCCTGGCAGGAGTGGGCCGAGTGGTCGAGCCGGGGCTCGGCGGACGCGTCCGGCCAGCGACTGCCCGGCGCGACCTCCCGCTGGAATCGCGGCAAGGACCTCAGCTGGGAGCCGCTCCGGCTTGAACGTGTCTGCGAGGTTGCCTACGACCATCTCCAGGGCGACCGCTTCCGCCACGCGACGACATTCGTCCGCTGGCGCCCCGACAAGGAGCCCTCGGACTGCCGCTACGACCAGCTCGAGAAGACGGCGGCGTACGAGCTAGCGAAGATCTTCGGCTCGTGACCCGCCAGGGCCCGGTCGACCCGTCGTTCCGAGACTGACCGGGCGTATCCTTCGACGGCAACGCCCGTGTCGTTGCGCGATGGGCTGGGAGGGAATGTCGATGACCGAGGAAGGCCAGTTGGGGACCGAGCCGCCATCGGGCGCGGACCCGGAACCCCCACCACCCGTTTCCTCGGACACGGAGCCGTTCGTGGCGGCCGCTCCGGCAGCAGCAGTTCCTCTTGTGCCGGCGGCACCTGCCGCCGCAGCCCCGGCACCACCCGTGGGCTGGGAGGCTCCGCCCGTCGCGGTGGCGACCAAGGGCGAGAGGACGACGCTCGCCATGGCCGCAGGCATCCTGCTGCTCCTCGGCGGGATCGGCGGGATCCTCCTCGGGTTGCTGGTCGCGATCGTCGGCGGGTCAGTCGTCAGCAGCCTGGATTTCTCGCGGTTCCAGAACGTCCCCAATTTCAACGGCGCAAGCCCCGGCGCCGTGGCCGGCGGGGTGGTCGCGTTCTTTGGCGCCCTGGTCGTCGCCTACAGCGTCGCCTACCTGCTCGCCGGGATCGGGGTCCTGCGGAACAGCAACTGGGCCCGGGTGCTCGGCATCATCCTCGGGATCATCAGCGGCCTGATCTGGTTGTCGGGATTGGCCAATGCGAACAGCGCCCAGAACGCGGCCGGGTCGGCCGGAGCCGGGCTCTTCTCGATCCTGGCCCTCGGGATCCACGTGTACATCGTCGTCGCGCTGCTGTTCTTCTGGCGGAGCAGGGTTCCCGCCGCCTGATTCGGGCAACCGGTCGCGGTACGTGCGGCGCCGGCCTCGGGTGTCGGATCAGGAACGTTTGCGAGGGGCTCGCTCGAGCTGGCCGGCGCGGTCTGGAAATTCGTAGCCGGCCCAGGGGTCGTAGTCGGGATCGAGCGGGGCCTGGGTGGGACGGTCGGCCTCCGGCACGTGCGTGAGATTCACGCGGACCCGGTACCAGAGCGTCGCCCGGCCACGCATGCCGTCGACCAGCACGTCGGCGGGCTCGAGGTGCGCCGCGGCCTCGGGGTTCCGGGCCTTCCAGCGCTCCAGGCCTTCGAGGGCCTCGTCCTTCTTCGCGGCACGTGAGATCTCGATGACCGGGATCGAGCTGCGGCGGCGCCCGGTCGGCGTCGGTGTCGTCCCGACGCCTGCCGCTTTCGCAACGGTCCGCCGCTCCAGCTCTGCCGTGAACCGCCGCTCCATCGCCGCCCGGTTCTTCTCCCGCTCGGCCTCGGCCTCGGGCGAGTCGTAGTCCGCGGCGGCGCGCCGCTGCTTCGACGGCGCCACGCGCGGCGGCTCCCCTGCCTGCTTCCGGTAGTTCGGCGGCCATGGTGCGTCACCGAGCCCCTCGGACTCATCGCGGCGCGAGAGCTCGAGCAGGGCCTCCAACGACCCGACCGCACCGTCGATCCCGGCCCCTGGATCGCCAATCGCCGCGAAGCGCTGCGGGACGGTGGCAATGGTAAAGGCCTCCGCCTCGGCCGCTGGGACCTCGTCCCACGACAACGGGGTAGAGACCCGCGCATCCGGCAGCGGCCGAACCGAGTACGCCGACGCGACCGTCCGGTCCTTCGCGTTCTGGTTGTAGTCGAGGAAGACGCCGTGGCGCTCCTCCTTCCACCACTTCGATGTCGCGATGTCCGGTGCCCGTCGCTCGACGTCGCGGGCGATCGCGAGGGCTGCGCGCCGAACCTCGGGATACGTCCAGCGCCGCTCGATGCGGACGTTGATATGGATTCCCCGAGACCCCGAGGTCTTCGGCCAGCCCACGAGGCCCACGGCCTCGAGCGATTCCTTCGTGACCAGCGCGACGTCCCGGATCTGCGACCACGGCACGCCGGGCACGGGATCGAGGTCGACCCGCAGCTCATCGGGGTGATCGAGATCGTCCGCCCGAACCGGGTGCGGGTTCAGGTCGATGCAGCCGAGGTTGACGATCCACGCGAGCCCGGCGGCATCGTCGACGACGATCTCGTCCGCCGTGCGACCCGATGGGAACGCCAGGGTCACGGTCCGGAGCCATTCGGGCCGGTTGTCCGGCGCCCGCTTCTGGAAGAACGCCTCGCCGGCCGCGCCGTTCACGAATCGCTTCAGCGCCATCGGCCGCCCGCTGGCACCGACGAGGGCACCGGGCGCGACGGCGAGGTAGTAGCGAACGAGGTCGAGCTTCGTCGCCCCGATCTCGGAGAAGAAGACCTTGCCCGGGTTCGTGATCGTGACCTCGCGGCCGTCGACGCGCACGATCTCCTGTTCACTGGCCATGCGGGGACGATACCGCGCCGCCCGCGACGGTACGGAGCTGGAGCATCGCGACCAGCGGAGGAGTTGCGAGGAAGGTCCATCCCCCAAAGACGAACCCTCCTCGCGGGAGGGCGAGCGATCCGAGACAGACGCCCTCTGTTCGATCGCCGCTACCCACGACTGTCGCGGAGCCTACAACCCTCGTCATTACGGTCCGTCATTTCGGTGCCGGGCCGTTCAAGTCGCCATTGCCGGCTCGCGCCGCTAACGATCAGTTGCGGGGGGTTTCGTCCCCGCTCGCTCCGCCGCCCCAGCCGGCATTCGAGAAGGCCGGGACGAAGCGGTAGCCCTTGCCGGGAACCGTCGCGATGAAGCGCGGGTGGCGATAGTCGTCCTGGAGCTTGATGCGGAGGCTCCGGACATGCCGGTCGACGATATTGCTCTCGGCCACGAAATCCGTTCCCCAGATCGCGTCGAGGATCTCCTCCCGGGTCACGATCCGGCCG
>JBBRNM010000027.1:0-27966 GCA_038230295.1 Candidatus Limnocylindrales bacterium | reverse complement strand
CCACCGCATCGAGCCCGCCAAGGGCTACTGGCGCAACACACGACGAGACCCCGGCCGCTGGCCGGGGTCTCGAGCGACCGGCTGATCACACATGTCGCCTATGTCGCGACTCATGTGTCGCCTATGTCGCGACTCATGACACTGGTGGGCGGTGAGGGATTCGAACCCCCGACGTCCTCGGTGTAAACGAGGCGCTCTGACCGGACTGAGCTAACCGCCCGCGGGAAGGATAGCGAGCGCCGACGGTCGCGCCGAGCGGGTCAGGGTGGGAGGAGTGGTGCCCAGGCCGGGACTTGAACCCGGATGAGTTGCCTCATACGCCCCTCAAACGTACGCGTATACCAATTCCGCCACCTGGGCATCAGGTGCTTCGCCGAGACTGTCGAATGGCTCCGGGTTCGAGGGTGGTGGTACCGAGGAAGGGATTTGAACCCTTACGCCCTTGCGGACACTAGCTCCTGAAGCTAGCGCGTCTGCCGTTCCGCCACCTCGGCCTGGATCCAGACGACGGCCGATCAGAGGTTCATCGGCCGACGGCGAGGCGCCATGTTAGCACGTCCCAGAACCGGTCCCCGGAGGTCACGACGGGCCTCCCGGCCAGTCCGGACACCGTGTCGCGGAGCACCACGACCTCGTCCCGAAAGGCGATCGGGAGGATGAATGTCCCGGCGCTCAGGGCCTCCTGGAGCGCCGCGTAGGCCACCCGGCGGCCGGCGTCGGAAGCGGGGGCCCGAGCCGCCACGAGCAGCCGGTCGAGCCCCTGATCCTGGAGCCCGGAGACGTTCGCCCCGCCGGTCCGCGTCTGGCTCGAGGCGAGCAACGGATACAGGTCTGGGTCCAGCCCGATGACGAGCGGGACGACGGCTGCCTGATAGCCCCCGGTTTGAAGCCGATCCGCGAGCGGCACGGTGACCGGCAACGCCACGACCTTGGCGTCGAGGCCGATCGCTCGCCAGCTCGCCGCGACGTCCGTCGCGACCTCGAAGGCGATCGGATTGGCGCTCGAGACGGGGCTGAGCACGTCGATCTGGATCGGCTTCTTCGCGCCCTTCGGGATCCAGCTGGTGCCGGACCGCCTCCAGCCCGCGGCGATCAGCGCCGCGCGTGCCTTCGCCGCTCCCGACGCGATCGGCGGGCTCGCCGTCGCGTCGAACAGGTCCGAGCTCGGCGGGATGAGCGAATCGGCGCGGGTCGCGAAGCCGCCGAGGGCACCGGCGACGATCGCGTCGCGGTCGATCGCGGCCAGCAGCGCCCGCCGGACGACGGGATCGCGGAACTCCGTCCGGCCGCCTCGGAGGTTGAGCTCGACCGCCAGCAGGGTCGAGCCCGGGTAGCGAAGGATCCGAGCCCCGGCGCCTGCCCCGAGGGCCGCGGCATCCGAGGGCGGCAGACCGGACGCGGCATCCAGCGCGCCCCGGTCCCACGCGGCGCGGAGGCTCGCGACGTCGTCGTAGTACAGGAACGTGATGCCGCTCAGGTAGGGCACCGGATCACCTGGTGGCGACGTCGGCGGGCTCGAGCCCAGCGAATCCGTCGGCACGGGCGTCCGAAAGGTCGGTCCGCCGTCGGCGCCCGGCAGCACGTCGAGCGCCGGGCCCACGTCCAGCACGGCGCCGGTCGCATTCAGGGACGCGAGTCGGAATGGCCCCGAGCCGATTGGGTGCCGTCCGAACGGGTCGTTCGGGAGGTCCGCAGGTGCGACGGCGGCGAGCAGGTGGGCGGGTGCGATGGGCTGCGTCGCCGCCACGAGGAACCCGCCGAGCGGCGTTTCCAGCTGAAACGTCACGGTCAGCTCGTCGATAGCGGTCGCGACGACCTGGCTCCAGGAGGCAGCGCCTGGTCCGCCATACGTCGGGTCGCTGAGCGTGCGGACCGTGAACACGACGTCGTCGGCCGTGAGCGGCTCACCGTCCTGCCACGTGAGCCCGGGCCGGAGATGGAATGTCCATGCGGATCCGGTCGCATCGACCTCCCAGCGGATCGCGAGATCCGGCACGATCGCGTTGCCGGGACCCAGCCGAACGAGGCCCCGAAACAGGAGCGAGACGAGGTCCCGGTCCGCCGGCGAGCGAGCGCCGAAGGGGCTGGCGTTCGTCGCGTGGCCGAGGACGCCCTCGATGTACGGCCGCGCGACGGGTGGGCTCGATGGCTCGGCGCCGACCTCGCGACTGCCCTCCAGCGACGGGGCCAGGGCGGCGATCGACAGGAGGACGAGCGCGACCGACAGGGCGGCGATCAGGCCGCGATCTCGCACGGTCATCGACGGTCTGCCGTGCGCGAGGGCGCGGCTACGCGGCGGTCGGAGAGAGCAGGAAGGACGAGAGGGAGAAGAGCCCGAAGAGCACGATCAGGACGATCGTGAACTGCCAGAGCCGGCGCTCGATGCCGCGACGGCTGCGATAGACGGCCGAGTCGCCGCCGAAGGTGCCACCGAGGCCCGACCCACGGGACTGCAGCAGGATCGAGAGCGTGAGCGCGGCGCTGACGATCAGCTGGCCGACGGCAAGAGCAGGATTCACGTGCGGAGGACCTCCCAGGGGAACGGCGTCGGATGGTAGCACGGGCTCATTCGGGACCCGCCTCCAGGAGCGAACGCCCGGTCATCTCGGGCCACCGCGGGAGGCCCGCAAGCTCGAGGATCGTCGGCGCCACGTCGGCGAGAACGCCGTCGTGGATCGTTCGGCCCTGGACCGCCCGGCCCACCAGGAGGACCGGCACGGGATTGAGCGAATGGGCCGTCATGACGCTCCCGTCGGCGGCCTTGAGCTGATCGGCGTTGCCGTGATCGGCCGTGATCACGAGGAGTGAACCGGGGCCATCGGGATCGCGGGAATCGAGGGCCCGCGCCGCGTCGGTGATGCGGCCGATGCAGCCATCGACGAACTCCAGCGCCAGGACCGTCGCCGCCCACATCCCGGTGTGGCCGACCATGTCGGGGTTCGCGAAGTTCGCGAGGATGAAGTCGTACCGATCGGAGGTGATCGCCGCAACGAGCTCATCGGTCACGCCCTCCGCGCTCATCTCGGGTTGGCGGTCGTAGGTCGCGACGCGTGGGCTCGGGACGAGGCGTCGGTCCTCGCTCGGGAAGGGCGCTTCATGGCCGCCATTGAAGAAGTACGTGACGTGGGCGTACTTCTCGGTCTCGGCGATGTGGAACTGGCGCCAGCCGGCCTCCGAGAATGCCTGGGCGAGGGACCGGGCCTCCTCGGGCGGGAAGGCCACCGCGACCGGCAGCCCGGCCTGGTACTCGGTCATCGTCACGATCCGGGGATCGCGGGGCGGCCGCTCGCCGTTCGGGCCGGTACGGTCGAACGACGTGAACTCCGCGTCGGCCAGCGCGTGGGTCAGCTGCCGCGCCCGGTCGGCCCGGAAGTTCAGGTGGACGATCGGCTCGCTGTCGTGGAGCCCGCCATCGACGCCGTCGATGACCGTCGGCTTGACGAACTCGTCGTTCTCGCCGCGGTCATAGGCTGCCCTGATCGCGGCCGTTGCGTCCGGCGCGCGCTCCCCCACCCCGAACACGATCGCGTCGTAGGCGAGCTCCGTCCGGTCCCAGCGCTCGTCGCGGTCCATCCCGAAATAGCGGCCGCCGACCGTCGCGATCCGGGCATCCGGGTGAGCCGCGCCGAGGCGGCGCTCGAGATCCGGGATGAACTCGAGGGCCGACCGAGGCGGCGTGTCGCGGCCATCGAGGAGGGCATGGACGCGAACCTCGGCCACATTGCGGCGAGCCGCGAGCTCCGCGAGCGCGACCAGGTGGCGGTCGTTCGCATGGACCCCGCCCGGCCCCACCAGCCCGACGATGCTGAGGCGGCCGCTGCCCCGAACGGCGGCATCGCACGCGTCGACGAGCGCCGGGCGCTCGAAGAACGACCCGTCGGCGATCGCGGCATCGATCCGTGGCAGGTCCTGGAGGACCGGACGGCCGGCCCCGAGGTTGAGGTGACCCACCTCGGAGTTGCCCATCTGGCCCGGCGGGAGGCCGACGGCCTCCTCGGACGCGCCCAGCTCGGCGTGCGGCCAGCGGCCGAGCAGCCCTCGCCAGGCCGGCATGTCCGCGGCCCGGATCGCGTCCGCGCTCGGGTCCCGGCCGATGCCGAAGCCATCGAGGACCACGAGGATGATCGGCCGGGGTCGGCGGTGGCCGGGCTCGGTCACCGGGTGGACTGCCGCGCGCGAGCCGCTGCCGTCACGCCTGCTCGAGCGACGATTCCCGCCATCTCGTCGGGCTTGAGGGAGGCGCCGCCGACCAGCGCGCCGTCGATGCCGGGCTCGGCGAGGAATTCATCGATCGAAAACGAGGTCACGCTGCCGCCGTACAGGACCGGGACCTGCTCGGCCGCCGGCCCGAAGCCGAGGTCCGCGAGCGTCGCCCGGATCGCGCCGGCCATCTCGTTGGCATCCGAGCCGTGAGCGGTCTTGCCGGTCCCGATCGCCCAGACCGGCTCGTAGGCGATGGTCAGCCAGGGCAGGTCGTCCTCGATGCCGAATTGCGCGGGATCGGCACCTGCGAGGCAGCCCTGGACCTGCCGCTCGACGACCTCGATCGCGCGGCCCGCTTCCCGTTCGTCGAGCTGCTCGCCCACGCACAGGATTGCTCGGAGACCGTGAGCCCGGGCCGCGCGCAGCTTCCGGCCGATGAGCTCGTCGGTTTCGCAGTCGTCGCGGCGCCGTTCGGAGTGGCCCACGATCACCCACGTGGCGAGGTCCGCCAGCATCGGCGCCGAGATCGAGCCGGTGTACGCGCCGGCCGCCTCGTGATGGACATCCTGGGCCCCCACGGCGACGCCACTCCCGTCGGGCGCCTCCACGCCGGGACCGCTGAGCGCCTCACCCACGGCCGCGAGGCAGACGAACGGCGGGCACAGGACCCGGATGACGCCCGACTCGCGCGTGCGCGTCGCGATCGTTCGAGCCAGCTCGGCGGCATCGGCCGGCGTGGTGTTCATCTTCCAGTTGCCGGCGACGATCACGTGGCGCATCCCGCGAATCATGCCAGAGCCCGCCGGCCCGACTCCCCTCCGCCCCGCTCCGCGTGGAGCACGAGCCGCTCCACACGCTCGAGCGAGCGCTGGACCACGGATCGGTGAACGCCGAGGCGATCGGCGAGGTCGGTGATCGTCGCCTCGGGCGTCTCCCGGCGGGCGGCGGCGACCGTCCGCACCGTGACCGGCTCGCGGCCGAGGCGGCCGTCGGCTTCGAGGGCGTCGATCGCGGCGAGCTGGCGCCCGGCGGCAGCGACCGTCCGCCCGAGATTCGCCGATTCGGCGTTGATGATCCGGTTCAGCTCGCCGCGGAGCGTCCGCGAAACCTGCCGAGCCTCGAGCTCGAGGAGGCTGGGCCCGGCGCCGATCCGCCGCAGGAACAGCCCCACGATCTCGGCGCTCTTCCAGGTGACGACGCCGCGTCCACGGCGGAGGCGCCACGACGCCGGCATCCCGGCCGACGCCAGCCGCTCCGCGAGCACCGGCGCCTCCTCCGCAGCAAGCGTGAACTCGAGGTGCGTGCGGCCGTTGGCGATGCTCATCGACCCGTGCGACAGGAAGCGACCGCGCAGCCAGGCGAGCCGGCAGTGGTCGGGTCGCCCGTCCCAGTCGAAGGCGTCCGGGGACCCCGGCGTGGATGCTGCCTCGGACAGCGACTCGGAGGCGCGAGCGCCGCTGGTGAGGCCGCGGGTCAGACGGACCGCGAGGCGCCCCACCACCGGATCGCGGCCGCGTCCGGTGACGGGTCCCAGGCCGATCCGCTCCGCGTCGCGATCGCAGGCCCGGACCGGGTCGATGGCAGCGAGCTCGGCTCGCATCGCGGCCACGAGATCGCGATCGGCGGCCGTCACGGGACGCCGGACCGGATCGGCGTCAGGCGGAGCGCGCGACGCGCTCGCGCCGGAGCGACGGCGCCTCGCGTTCGCACGCCCGGAGGATCGCCGCGGCGAGGCGAGCGGGATCGTGGTGACTCGGATCATCGTCGTCCGCGACGTCGTCGGTGGCGAGGTGCGGAACCGGCTGAACCGCGGGCGGCCAGCGGAGCGCGACGGCCTCCGCGCGCCGCGTCGCATCGGCGAGATCGAGCCGGTCGTTCGCGAGGACGAGATCGACGAGGCCGGGCATCGTGTGGGCCACCAGCGCCTCGACGTGGTTCGAGAGGTCGTAGCCCGTCGTCTCGCCGGTCTGGGTCGCCACGTTGCAGACATAAAGGCGAATCGCGCTCGCGCTGGCGACCGCCTCGCGGATCTGCGGGACGAGGAGCACCGGCAGGACCGAGGTGTACAGGCTGCCGGGACCCAGGACGATGATCTCAGCATCGGCGATGGCAGCGAGCGCGTCCTCGGACGCCGCGACCTCTCCTGGCGTGATCCAGACGCGCTTGATGCCCGGCGTTCGCATCACCGACGACTGGCCCGTGACGACGAGCCCATCGGTGGTTCCGGCATGGAGGATGATCGGTGTCGGTGACGCGGGCACGACCTGGCCGCGGACCGCGAGGACCCGATTCATCCGGCGGACGCCTTCCTCGAAGTCGCCCCCCTCGAGGGCGGTCAGGGCGGCGATGATCAGGTTGCCGACCGCGTGCCCGCCGAGCCCGCCCGGCTCGGTCTCGACCGGAACGCCATCATCCTGGCGACCCCCGGGGAACCGGTAGCCAAGGAGCTCGCTCATCAGCGGCTCCGCGTCGGCGAGGGCGGCGATGCAGTTCCGGATGTCGCCGACGGGCGGGATACCCAGCTCGTTCCGGAGGGCGCCGGACGACCCGCCGTCGTCGGCGACCGTCACGATCGCCGTGATGTTGCTCGTGTGCTCCTTCATCCCCCGGAGCAGGGCGGACAGCCCCGTGCCGCCGCCGATGGCGACCACCCGGGGGCCGCGTGCCAGGAATCGCTTCTGGTAGATGACCTCGACGAGGGGCTGGTCCTCGTCGGCTCGCAGCGGCCGGGTCACCGCCAGGAGCACCCGCCAGGCGCCGATCGCCACGAGACCCGCCCCGAAGGCGCCGGCGAGGAATCCGCGCAGCGCGAATGGCAGGAAGCCGAGGGTCACGATGGTCACGATCGTGTCGGCCGCCGAGCCGGGCTGCAGCGTCGGCGTGACCTGGCGGATCACGTGAGCCGTCCCGAGGGCAATCACCAGGAGGCCGGCGAACACGACGAGCAGCCAGCGCTTCACCCCGATCCCCGGCTGGAGCCAGCGCTTGAACCTCATCGCGGCTCGAGCTCCCGATGGAGGACGGCGACGGGATCGTGGCCGGCGGCCCGGAGGCGGGCCGCGATCTCCTCGGCCAGCACGATCGAGCGGTGGAAGCCGCCGGTGCACCCGATCCCGATCGTGAGGCGGCTCTTGCCCTCGGCCGCGAACGCCGGGATGCTGAACTCGAGCAGCTGGTCCACGAGCTCGAGGAAACGTTCCGCGCCGGGCTGCCCCAGGACGTACTCGCGAACCGGCTCGGTGAGCCCGGAGTGCTCGCGGAGCTCCGGCACGTAGTAGGGGTTCTGAAGGAACCGGGTGTCGAGGACGATGTCCGCCTCGAGCGGAATTCCGAGCTTGTAGCCGAATGAGATCAGCTGGATCGTCATCCGGTCCGGCTCGAGCTCGGCGAGGCGGGTGAACAGCCGCTCCCGGAGCTCACGCAGTGGCAGGTCGGTCGTGTCGATCACGACGTCGGCCTCGGCTCGGATCGGGCCCAGCAGGCGCCGTTCCAGGCGGATCGCCGAGACGATGCTCCGGTTCTCGGCGAGCGGGTGCCGGTGGCGGGTCTCAGAGTAGCGCCGGATGAGGGCCTCGTCGCTCGCCTCGAGGAAGAAGACCTGGGGTCGGATGCCACGGCCCTCCAGGGCGCCCCGCATGGCTCGATACGCGGTCTCGGCATCGCCGGCCCGGACGTCGAGCACGATCGCTACCCGAGCGAAGCGCGCCGGATCCGATGCCACCAGGTCGGCCAGCAGGGGCAGGAGCTCGCCCGGCAGGTTGTCGACGACCGTGTAGGCGAGGTCCTCGAAGAGCTTGGCCGCGGCCGTCTTCCCACCGCCCGAGAGGCCGCTCAGGAGGACGACGTGGACGCTCGCCTCGGACTCGACCTCGGGCTGCGGCGCGATCGCCATGGTCGCAGTCTACCGACCGCTGCGGCGGATCACGATCGCCGACAGCTCGAAGAGGATGTAGAGCGTGAAGCCGAGGACCGTGGGGCTCACGAGGTCGCCGCCGGGTGTCGCGATCGCCGAGAAGACCGCGATCCCGAGGATCACCATCCTGCGCGCCCGCCGGAGGCGCTCCGACGTCACGATCCCGACCCGCGACAGGCCCACGAGGATGATCGGGAACTCCATCAGGAGCCCGAAGGCGAGGAACAGCGTCGTCACGAAGTCGAAGTACTCGCGGACCGTCAGGAGCGCCTTGAGGTCCGGGGTCTGGAAGCTCAGCAGGAACTGGGCCGCGAACGGCAGGATCACGTAGGCGATCGACACGCCGAGGACGAAGAAGAACAGCGCAGCCGGGATCCACGGCAGGATCGCCCGCCGCTCCTTCGCCGTGAGCCCCGGTGCGATGAATCGCCACAGGTGCCACAGCAGGACCGGCATCGCCAGGATGATCCCGACGACCAGCGCGATCCGGAGCCGGATCGCGAATGGATCGCCCATCGACGTGAAGAACAGCGGCCCACTGGTCAGGCCTTTCAGCGGCTCGCTCAGGAAGGCGATGATCGGCACGCCTGCGGCGAACCCGATCGCGCCACCGACGCCGATCGCCAGTGCGGACCAGATGATCCGGCGCCGCAGCTCCGCGAGGTGGTCGACGAGGGGCATCACCGCCCCGGGCTCGGGGGCCGAGGTTGGCCCGACGGCCGAGGTTGGCTCGATGGACGACGTGGGCTCGATGGACGACATGGGCTCGTCCACGCTCACCGGGAGTCGGGCAGGCCCGGGCGCGACCGCCTACGAGGCGGCAGCGTCGCCGTCGTCGGTCGAGGCAGGCTTCGGGGCGGGCGCGGCGCCCAGCTGGTTCGGCGCGGAGGCTTCCGCGAGCGTGTTCGCCGGCGGAGTCGATGTCGCTGGCAGCGCCGCGTTCGGCTTGTCGGGCTCCAGCTTCGCGGCGTCGGACAGGTCCGTCGCGGCCTTTCGGAACTCGCGGACGCTCTTGCCCAGTGACTGGGCCACGTCGGGGAGCTTGCCCGGCCCGAGGATGACCAGGGCAATGATCAGGATGATGATCAGCTCGGGGGCGCCGATGTTTCCGATGAACGGCATGCGCTCGCTACCTCTCGGCCCGCGGCGGATCCGCCGGTCCGGCCGGCGGCAAGGTTAGCACAGGGAGGCGCTCGCTCCAGGTTCGGGCGGCTCCGGCGAGGCGCTCCAGGAGGTCGTCCGAGACCCCGTCCGAGCCGCCCTCGAGGGCCGCCGCGGCGATACCGCGGGAGACGTTGACGAGGAGCCCGCCACCGGGTCTCCCGCCTGCCGGCGCGGTTGTTGCCGGCCCATTGGCGAGCACCGCCTCGAGCGATCCGCCCTGCGCGCCGACGCCCGGCACCAGCAGGGCGAGCCCCGGGGCGATCTCCCGGATGGCGGCGAGCTCCACCGGGGCGGTCGCGCCCACGACGAGCCCGACGGTGCCGCCGGGGCCCCAGCGGGCTGCCCTGCGGGCGACACGGGCCCAGAGGGGCTCGGAATGGGCGCCAGGCTCGGCGGCCACGAGCAGGTCCTGGAGCTCACCCGCGCCGGGGTTCGAGGTCCGGCACAGGACGTATGCGAACCGATCGCCACGCTCGAGGAGCGGCGCGATGGCCTCCTCGCCGAGATACGGGCTCACCGTCACGGCATCCGCACCGAGGCCATCGAACAGCGCGGCGGCGTGACGGACGGAGGTCGAGCCGATGTCGCCCCGCTTGGCGTCGATGACGACGAGCAGGCCGGCCGGCACGCGAGCGCGAATCCGTTCGAGGGCCGCGAGCCCGGCCGAACCGAAGGCCTCGAAGAACGCGAGGTTCGGCTTCACGGCTGCCGCGAATGGGCCGGCGGCCTCCAGGATCAACCCGGCGAACGCCTCGACGCCCGCAAGCCCGGACGGCATGCCCTTCGGCAACGCCTGCGGATCGGGGTCGAGCCCGACGCACAGGACGCTCCCGATGGCTGCGGAACGGGTCGCCAGGCGGTCGAGGTAGGCCGGGCCGGGCCAGTTCACGGCGTCGTTGCGCCGGGACCACTCGGGAACTGCGGCGTGGGGCTCGGGGTCGGCTTCGGCAGCTGGTCGGCGGGGATGAACCAGCTCGGGCGGGAGCTGGCATCGAGCCCGGCCGCGACGGTCAGCGCGAGCTGGTCGCCGACGCTCCACCCGGGGGCGGTGCCGTTCAGCTTGACGAGCTCGAGATCCACCACGCCTCGATCCACCCGGAAGAACGCGATCGAGTCGCCGGCCGGCGACCAGACGGGATCGAAGGAGTTCGTGTCGTTCGTCGGACGCAGGAGCTCCGCACCGGTCCGCGCGTCGAGGATGACGATATCGGTCCCGAACGCATCGGTTTTCGTGGCCGCGACATAGCGGCCATCCGGCGACCACGCAGGGGCGATGTAGCCAGGGCCGGTCAGGACCGTGGACTTCTTCGTGCCAAGGTCGTATCGGACGATCACCGGCGATCCTCGGGTGCCGTCGCGGCCATCGCGCACGTACAGCACGGACTTGCCGTCCGGCGACCAGGCGGGGTCCTGATGACCGAGGCCACTGACGTCCGGAAGCCCGGGGTTGGTGATCGCGCCGGTCTTCAGGTTGATGAACTTCAGGACGAGGTCGCTGGCGGTCGGGTTCGGGCCGTCGGAGATCACAGCCGCCCTGGTTCCGTCGGGCGAGAGCGACGGCTGCCGGATGAAGTACGTCCAGTTGAAGGCACCGCGGTCAAAGGTCCCACCCACGATGACCACCGCGCCTGAGCCGTCCGGGCGGATCCGCTCGAGATACGGGACGCTGAGCTCGTAGGGCCGAGGCGCGCCGTTGACCGGCCAGCGGCCGATCCTCTCGATCGAGCGAATGAAGTAGACCCAGTTGCCGTCCGCCGACCAGGCCGGCATCGAGTCGAACCCGCTGGTCGTCAGCTGCTTGGCCTTCGAGCCCGTCTGCAGCCAGATGTTGCCGTCCTTGGCGTAGACGACGGTGCCGGGCACGTTGGCCCGTGGGTCGGTGATGACCACGCCCGACGGGGTCGCGGTTCGCACCGGGCCGCCGTTGCCGCTGCCGGGGACCGTCGGCAGGGACCCTGTGAGCAGCGAGATGCTGACGACCGCCACAGCCACCAGGCCGAGCACCGCGAGGAGGGGCGCAAGGCCGCCGGGAATCGCGGTAAGGGGGCTCGGCGAGCCGCCGCTGCCGCCGGATCGGACGCGGTTGACGAGATCCATCAGACCGACGGCGCCAGCTGCATCGCGACGCCGGGCCCGACCGCGCTGAGCCCGCGCTCCAGGATGGCCCGGGCCTCGGGATGGTGGCCGGACGGCGCCGCGTCACGGACCTCGAGCTGGAGGGATTCGAGGCCCCCGAACCGCCGGCTCGCGAGTCGCGCAACGATGTCGATGCGATCGCCCTCATGGACGAGACCCGCGAGCTCCGGCCAGCCGAAGGCGATCCCGTCGAGCACGTCGCGCTCGCGCCGCAGCACGAGCTGGGTGTGGCCGCCGCTCGCCTCTCTTACGCGCGTCACCGTGAGCCCGAGGACGGCCACCAGCGGCTCGGCGTTCCCGGTCCCACACGGTGCCAGGCGGGCGAGCTCCCGATGGAGGCTGTAGTCGACGTCGCGGGCCGCAAGGGCGAGGTCGAGCGTGAGCGAGGGCCGCCGATCGACCGGGCCGCCCGCTTCGACGATGCCAAGGAAGCGGGCACGAAAGGCGGCCCAGTCCTCCGTCCGGATCTCGAAGCCTGCCGCGCCGGCGTGGCCGCCGTGCCGGATCAGGAGGTCATCGCAGGCGGCGAGCGCGTCGGCGAGGTGGACCCGGCCATCGCTCCGGCACGAAGCGCGAACCACCGCTCCCAGGTCCGCGCCCACGACCGCAGGCCGTCCCCGCTCGTCGGCGAGGCGGGAGGCCACGAGCCCGATGATCCCGACCGGCCACGGACCGCGCAGGATCGTCGCGGCGGCGGCGTCGACGGCGTCGGGTGAGACGCGCGCCTCGGCGATCGCGGTCTTCGTGAGGTCGCGGCGCACGAGATTGGCCGACTCCAGCGTCGCGGCCAGCCCGGCGGCCTCTTCCGCATCGGCGGCAAGGAGCAGCCGCGCGGCGTCCATCGCCTCCCCCACCCGCCCGGCGGCGTTCAGCCGCGGCGCGATGACGAACGACAGGGTCTCGAGCTCGACCGAGGACGCGGCCACTCCGGCGCCCGCGAGCAGCGCGGCGATCCCGGGCCTGCCACCCGACCGGATGAGATCCAGGCCCAGCCGCACGATCGCCCGGTTCTCGCCGAGGATCGGCGCAACGTCCGCGACCGTCCCGATGGCCGCGAGGTCCGCCAGCTCCAGCGCCGCGTCGCCGAGCAGCAGCCGAGCGAGCGCGAGGGCGATGCCGCTGCCCGCGAGGCGCCGATCCGGATAGACGCTGTCATCTCGGTGTGCGTTGACGACCGCCAGCGCCGGCGGCAGCTGCGGCGGGACCCGGTGGTGGTCCGTCACGAGGACGTCGAGGCCGCGAGCCACCGCCGCGCCCACCTCGTCGAGGCTCGACGTGCCCGTATCGACCGTCACGATCACGCTCGCCCCGGCCGTCACCGCGAACTCGATGGCCGCCAGGGACAGCCCGTGGCCCTCGTCGAGCCGCGACGGCACGTACGGCACCGCCGACACACCGAATGCCCGCAACGCGAGGGTCAGGACCGCGAGGCCCGTGATGCCATCGGCATCGAAATCGCCGAAGACGACGACCGTCTCCCCGTCCGCCCTGGCCCGCTCGATCCGCCCCCGGAAGATCGCGGCGTCCGGCAGGAGCGCCGGGTCGTGGAGCGCCTCTCGGGGATCGCCGAGGAAGGACGCAAGCGCTTCCGGGTCGGTCACGCCGCGGTCGGCGAGGAGGCCGATGACGCGCGGCGTGAGGCTCAGCTTTTGACCAGCGTCGAGCAGTGCCGGGTCGATCGCGGTCGGACTCGGAAAGATCCAGCGGGTCCGCGGCTCCAGCACGTCGTCAGGATGCCACGCCGGGCTTCACCAGCGCTCTCCGAGGGGTCAGGCGGATGCCCGACGCGGCGTCCGCTGGGCGTTGAGGCGAGCCTTGCGGCGATCGTCCCACTCCTGCCAGACGACGAGCAGCGGGCTCGCGTTGAAGATCGACGAGTACGTCCCGGAGACGATCCCGATGAGGAGGGCCAGGACGAACTGCGACGTCGCCGCCCCGCCGAACAGGAGCAGGGCGGTCAGCGTCAGGACGACCGTGAAGCTCGTCGTGATCGACCGGCCGAAGGTCTGGAGCAGCGAGTGATTGACGATCTCGGCGAAGGGCTCGCCGGCGTGGCGGGCGCGGTTCTCACGGATCCGGTCGAACACCACGATCGTGTCGTGGACGCTGAACCCGATGACCGTGAGCATCGCGGTGACGAACAGGCCATCGACCTCGACGTTGAAGAGGGTCCCGAGGATCGCGAAGATCCCGAGCACCACGATGACGTCGTGGAGCAGGGCCACGAGGGCCGCCACGCCGAACCGGACGTCGCGGAATCGCAGCCAGATCCAGGCCAGGATGCCGAGCGATCCCACCAGGATGAGGATCACGGCCTGGTTGACGAGGTCGGCACTGACGACGGCGCCGATGGAGCTCAAGCTCGCCTGCTCGGCGATCGGGCCGAACTTCGCCTGGAGGGCGGTCGCGATCGCGCCGATCGCACCCTCGGTCGGGACCTGCGTGTTCGAGCCGGCGATGGGCGACGCCGACGGGCCGGGGCTGCCGGAGGCTCCCGGACTGCCGCTGGGCCCGGGGCTGCCACTTGGGCTGGGGCTCGCGCTCGGGCTGGGGCTCGCCGTTGGAGCCGGCGTCGACGACGGCCCCGGCGACCCGGGCGGCGCCGATCCGGAAGCGGCCGGCGTGGCCGTGGCGGTTGGAGATGGGGTCGGCGCGGTGGATGCCGCCGGAGATGGACTCGGGACCGGGGTCGGGGTCGGCTGGACCTCACGGAGGTCGAGCTTCGCCAGCCGGATGTCGAAGAAGCCGCGGCCCGTTCGAGTGACCGTGGCCTCGGGCTGGCCGAGCGCCACGAGCTCGGCCCGCACCTGGTCTGGGGTCACGTTCGCATCGGCGAATCGGATCGACCAGACCGTGCCCCCGGTGTAGTCGATCGAGAACTTCAGGCCCTCCTTGCCGCCGCTGAGCGGGGTCAGGAGGATGAAGATCAGGCCCGGGATCGTGATCAGCAGCGAGAAGGCAAAGAACCACTTCTTCTTGCCGACGATGTCAAACACGCGTTGGCGCCTCGCGTCGGACGGCGCGTCGGCCCTGCGGCCTGGCCGTGAACTCCGATGGCCCCACGCCGTACAGCCAGGCTTTGCGGGCCCAGTCGCGGCGAACCACGACTCGCAGGATCGTCCGGGTCACGGTGATCGCGGTGAACATCGAGACGAGCACGCCGATGATCAGGACCAGCGCGAAGCCCTGGATCGTCGAGCTCCCGCCGAGGTACAGGATCGTGGCGGTGATCAGGCTCGACACGTTCGAGTCGAGGATGGAGTTCCAGGCGCGCGCGAAGCCGGCCTCGATCGCCTGCGGCAGCGACTTGCCGGTCCGGAGCTCCTCCTTGGAGCGCTCGAAGATCAGGATGTTGGCGTCGACCGCCATACCTACCGAGAGCACGAAGCCCGCGATGCCGGCGAGGGTGAGCGTGACCGGGACGAGGCGGAAGATCGCCAGGACGAGCAGTGCGTAGAAGATCAGGGCCAGGCTCGCGATCAGCCCCGGCAGGCGGTAGTGGACGAGCATGAACAGCATCACGAGGAAGATCGCGATGCCGCCGGCGAGGAGGCTCCGGGTCAGGAACTCCTGGCCAAGCGTCGGGTCGATCGTGTCGCTCGAGAGTTCCTCGACCGGGAACGGCAGCGAGCCGAACCGGAGCACGTTGACGAGGTTCGTCGCGTCGGCCTGGGAGAAGCCGCCGAGGCCCCCGCCGGTGATCTGGCCGCTGCCCCCCGTGATCGCGCTGTTGATCGACGGCGCCGAGATGACCCGCCCGTCGAGGACGATGGCGAAGAACTCTCCGATGTGGGCTGACGTGTACGACGCGAAGAGCTGCTTGCCCTGGTCCTTGAGCGTGAAGTCCACGGCCCGCGCCTGCTGCTGGTCGACGCCGACGTTCGCGCTCGAGACCTGGTCGCCAGAGAAGAGCGGCGTCTCGATGGTCGGCAGCGGCTGACCCGCCGTTGCCTGTTGGGGCCCGCGGGCGGATGCCCTCCCGTACGTGGAGGATGGAAGCGGAACGAAGTCGAGCCGGCCCGTGGCGCCGACGAGCTTCCGGATGGCAGCCGTGTCGGTCACGCCCGGCACTTCGACGACGATCCGGTCGGTGCCCGAGGTCACGACCACGGGCTCCGAGACGCCCGTCGCGTTCACGCGCCGCTCGATGATGCCCTTGACGATCTCGGTGTCGGCGAGGGCCGGGTTCTTGCCACCGGCGGGATCGACGCGGTATTCGACCTTCAGGCCGCCGCGGAGGTCGAGGCCGAGCTTCGTCTCGAGAACGCGCGACCCGTCCGGCCCGCCGGGCACGCTCATGCCGGGAAGGAAATCGACCAGGAGGGCGAGCACGCCGATGACGGCGATGAGGATGGGACCGGTTCTGCGCATCAGCGGCGGATGATACAGGCGCGAGCGCGGCTACGTACGTGACGGCCTGGCTCGGGCCGGGGCCGCCTCGGAAGTGCCGAGCGCCCGCTCCTTCGTGGCTGCTGCCCCGTTCGTGGGCTCGCCTGGGTGGCCCGCCCGACCGCTCCCCGCCCGGTTCGCGGGCTCGGCGCGGTTCGCGGGCTCGGCGCCCCGTTCGCAAGATGTGTCGGAGCGAGCACAACCGCAGCGAATTAGGCGCGACGAACGCGATCGTGGCGCTTGCGACGTGAATGCAGGCCCTTAAAGGTCGAAACTGTGCCTCGGCGGGCACATGACGGCCGGACTGCGGGTCCGCTCAGCCAGCTTTGAGCCTCGCTGTCGCGAAACGGAACGAAACTTGTCCCGATTGTGCTCCCCTGGACACAGCGGGTCGAGTCGAGTCGGCGGGCCACACATCTGGCGCCGGGCCGCACATCGGGTCCCATTCGGGCCGCCGCGTCAGGCCTCGAGGTTGGCCTTGATCTTCGCCGCGAGGGCGTGGCCGATGCCGGGCACGGCGGCGATCTGCTCGACGGGCGCTTCCCGGACCCGCTTGATGGATCCGAAGACGCGGAGCAGCGCACCACGGCGGCGTGGACCGATGCCGGGCAGGTCATCGAACTTCGAGCGGACGGACGCCTTCCGGCGGAGGTCGCGGTGGTACGTGATCGCGAACCGGTGGGCCTCGTCGCGGATGCGCTGGACGAGGTAGAGGGCCTGCGAGGTCGTCGGCAGGAGGATCGGATCCGGTCGGTCCGGCAGGATCAGCTCCTCGCGCTCCTTCGCCAGTCCCGCGAGCGGCAGGTCATGGAGGCCGAGCTCGTCGAGGACCTCCTTGGCGGCGCTCACCTGGCCCCGGCCGCCGTCGACGATCACGAGGTCGGGCATCGCCCAGCGACGCTCTTCCGCCGCGCCCTCGTCGCCCGGGCGAACGCCCCGGAAGCGGCGCCGCAGGACCTCCTGGTGGCTGGCGAAGTCGTTCGGGCCCTCGACGGTCCGGATCCGGAAGCGGCGGTACTCCCCCGTCCGGGGCTTGCCGTCCTCGAAGACGACCATCGAGGCGACCGTCTCGCTGCCCTGGAAGTTCGAGATGTCGTAGCACTCGATGCGGGCCGGGAGCGTCGGCAGGCCGAGCGCATCGGCCAGCTCCTGGAGCGCCCCGAGGGTCTTGCCCTGGTCGGCGAGCCAGCGCGCCTGCTCGCGCGCGAGCATCTCCTCGGCGTTCCGCCGGGCGAGGGTCATGAGCTGCCGCCGCTCGCCCCGCTGCGGCACGACGAGGCTGACCGGCTTCGGGCTGCCCGAGGACCGCGGGCGACGCCGACCCGGGACCGCATCGGGCCGGGGTACGCTCCGATTCTCGAGCCGCGAGGTCGCCGTCGGCGCCTGGCCGTCCGCGCCATCGACCGGACCGCCGCGCCGATCGGCCAGGAATCGCTCGAGATCCTCCCGGTCCGGCAGCTCGAAGGGCACCGCGATCTCGCGCGGGATGCTCGTCGCCTGGGCGTAGTACTGGAGCAGGAAGCCCGAGAGGACCTCCTCGTCGGTCGTGCCGCGCGGGGTGTCCAGGAGGAATACGTCGCGGCCAATCGCCTTGCCGCCTCGGATCACGAACAGCTGCACGGCCGCCTGGTTGTCCCGGCGGGTGAGGCCGACGAGATCGAGATCCGTCCGCGCGAACGCGGCCATCTTCTGGCTCTCCATCGTCCGCTCGATGGCCTTGACCTTGTCGCGCAGCCCGCCCGCCCGCTCGTACTCCTGGCGCTCGGATGCCCGAGTCATGTCGTCGCGGAGCGCCTTGACGAGCGATTCCTGGCGACCCTCGAGGAAGAGCTCGACCTGCTCGATGTCGGCGCGATAAGCGGCCTTGTCGATCGCCTCGATGCACGGGCCCTGGCAGCGCTTGATGTGGTACAGGAGGCAGGGCCTCTGCAGGGCCCGCACGCCGTCCTTGATGTCGATCGTGCAGGTCCGGAACGGGAACAGCCGGCGAACGAGGTTCATCGCCTCGTCGACGCTCGAGGCCGACGCATACGGCCCGAAATAGCGGCTGCCGTCCTGCGGCAGGCGGCGGGTGCGCTCGATCCGGGGGAAATCGTCGCCGAGCGTGATCTTGATATAGGGATACGACTTGTCGTCCTTCAGCCGGACGTTGAACTGGGGCTGGTAGCGCTTGACGAGGTTGCCCTCGAGCAGGAGGGCCTCGGAGATCGAGTCCGTGATCGTGTACTCGACCTCGGCGACCCGATCGATCACCGACCGGATCAGGTGGTGGTCGGCGCTCGGCGAGTCTTTCTGCCAGTAGCTCCGGACCCGGCTGCGGAGGCTCTGCGCCTTGCCGACATACAGCACGTCACCCCGGGCGTTCTTCATCAGGTACACGCCGGGGCGGTCGGGCAGGTTCTTGAGGGTCGCAGCGAGGCCGGTCGACGCCGGCGCGGTCTGGGTCACGGGTTGAATCCTAGGCACAGCCGCGATTCGTGCCGGCGAGCCAGCGAGTCCGGCGCCACGCAACGCGTGCCGGCAGGTCTCCCCGAGCCCCGAGTTCGCTGAGCTCGCCCCGGCGCCCCCCGACCATCGTGACCCCCACATATCCGCTAATCGACAGCGGTGGACGACTAACCCAATTGAAAGCCGAGCAATCGCCCGTCAACGACCTGCAGCACTCCTGGCCCGATCCCAGTTCGTGCTCAGCGCCATGGATCCGGAGTCCCTGCAAGGCCGCGCGAGCCGCGAATCAGAGCCTCGAACTCGGTTAACCGTCCCCGGATGACGATTAGCCGAAAAGCACTTCGGCGTCGGACGTCGGCGCGCCGCTCGGGACGGCGCCGACCCCTGCGGGGCCCAGATACGAAGAGCGGCCGCCTTTCGGCAGCCGCTCCGTACGTGCTGGCCCGCGCGCGGGCGCGAAATTGACGTTAGGTCAGTCGCCGCCGCCCGAATCGGAGCCGTCCCCGGAACCATCGCCGCCGCCGGAACTGGAACCGTCCTTCGGGGCACTGCCACTCGAATCTCCGCCCAGAGCGTCGCCATCCTGGCTCTCAGGCGGATCGGTGGCCTCAGGCCCGTCGGTCGCATCCGGGCCATCGGTCACGTCCGCGCCATCCGTGGCTTCGACCTTATCCGTGGCCTCGGGGCCGTCGGTCGCCTCCGGGATGTCCGACGCATCGGGCACGTCGGATGCCTCAGCCGCATCGCTTGCCTCGGCCGCGTCGCTAGCCTCGGGCGCATCGGTCAGGTCCGGCGCCTCGCTGGCATCGACGCCCAAGACGACCTGGGATGCAGCGCGTGGCGCGAACGGGCCGGCGTGCGCGGCAGCGGAGCCGAGCGTCAAGGCGACGAGCGACGCGCCGACGAGCACCGCGCCGATGCGACGCGGTTGACGTATGGAATCACGGCTTGGCAGACGTGGCATGGTCGGGCGTTCCTCCGGTGTGTTCGACGGCGCGGCCGCCGGGTGGACGCCCCAAGCATGCGCCCATCGCGCTGATTTGGGGGGCCGTACCTTCGGTCGATGCGGGCTGGCAGATTGTGTGGTGCGTCCTGGCCTAAGGGCCGTGTTGAGGCACGGTTGCGAATCGAACGCTATCGCTCGCGAAGGGCGCCGACGACGTCGAGCCGGCTGATACCGCGATCGGCCAGGGCGACGGCCAGGACCAGGGCCGCGGCCACGCAACCGGCCGTGGCCACGATGGCCGCGATCGGGAGCACCGGCAGGTTCGCCGGCGGGTCGAAGATGCCGGCAAGGATCTGGAGGAACGCCAGGCCCACCAGGGCGCCGGTAAGCAGCCCAATCGCGAGCCCCGACACCCCCACGATCAAGGTCTCGCCGACGAGCGAGGCGCGCAGCTGCCCGGGCTCCCCTCCGACGGCCACCAGGGTCGCCAGCTCGCGACGCCGCTCCGCGAGCCCGGCAAGCAGGAACAGCGCGGTGCCGACCGCGGCGATCAGGACCCCAAACGCGAGGTCGATGAGCACAACGCCTTGAAGATCGACCGAGGTGATGCTGTTGGCCAGCCGGGCCGTCGTCGTCGAGAGATCGCTGACCTGCCAGCCTGGTCCGGCACGCGCGGCCAGGCGACGCGCCGCATCGCCGATGTCGGTGCCGGCCCGAGCCAGGGCGAACGAAACCCGGCTGTCGCCTGTCTGGGCGGCGACGTAGGCCAGGTTCGCGACCAGGAACGCGTCCTTCGGCGCTGTCGGGAATTCGAGGGCGATGCCGGCCATGTGGAAGTCGACGGTTTTCAGAACGCCCGCCGCATCGGGCACCCGGATCCGGATTCGATCGCCCGGCACGATGCTGTAGTCCTTGGCCGTCTCGGCCGAGACCAGGATCGCGTCCGGGCGTGACTTGAGGGCGTCCATCGCCGCCGTCGCGGTCGAACCCTGGAAGAAGCTGTCCGCGAGCGGCGAGACGCTCGTCAGCCCCGCGGGATCGATCCCCAGCAGGTCCTGCGCCTCGGGCCCGACGTACACGACTCGATCGACGAACGGCGTGACCGACGCGATCCCCGGCCCCGCGAGGGCAGAGATCGCGCTCGCATCGGTCGGTGCGTTGGGAACCGCCTTCAGGTCCGCTCCGAGCGTGAGCTCGGCATCCACCCGCTGCTGCGCGAGGTAGGTCGCGTTGAAGATGAGGACGCTGGTCGCGAAGCTGATCGCGAGCCCGAGGACGACGATCGCCCGCGAGGCGGCCGACGACCGGGCCGCGATCGAGCGGCCGGCGAGCTGGCCCCCCGGCCCGAGGAGCCGCCCAAGACCCGCGGCCAGGCGCCCGGTGCGCGGCGTGAGACGGCCGAGGATCCGCAGGAGCAGCAGCGTGCCCCCGATCCAGAACAGCAGGGGCGCGACGAACGAGGTCAGCGCGAGCGAGACCGTCGTCACGCCCTCGGTGTTGATCACCGGGCGGATCTGGCCGCCCACGAGCAGGTCGACCGCGACCGCCCCGATGAGCGCCACGACGTCGAGGTAGAGGCGCTGCCAGAGCGGCTGCCGGGCGCGCTGGATCTGCTGGCGACCGGCGGCGATCTCCTCGCGGAGCTGGCCGCGCAACGGCAGGATCGCGGCGAAGCTGGCGAGGATCGTGGTCAGGCCCGTCGCGATGAGCGCCGCTCGGATGGCCGCAGCCACCGCATCGCCGCCGCCGAGGAGCCCGCCGAACAGCACGAGACCGATCAACGCGCCGATCAGCGCGCCGATGGCCGAGCCGACGAGAGCCGTCAGGACGGTCGCGCCGCCGAACACGAGCCGGAGATCCCGCGGACCTGCACCCCTGGCGCGGAGAAGCGCGACGTGGCGGCGGGTCGTATCGGCCGTCGCATCCGCGGCGAGTCGCGACAGGACGAGGGCGAGGATGATGCCCGGCAATGCCAGGAAGATGAACAGAATCTGGCCCCAGGCCAGGTCCGACGCGATCGGCTCGAGCGCCGCCTGGGCGTCGTCGACGACCTGAAATGTACCGGCGCCCTGGATCTCCATCCGACGGCGAACCGTGTCGAGCCAGAGCTGGGCGGCGGCTGGATCGCCGGGGATCTGGGCGACGGCGAGCTGGAGATGCAGCTCGCGCCGGACCGCAACCTCGGCGGCCGAAACGGTGACGGGCCCGGCCGACGGAACCGGCGCGCCGCCGGGCGAGGTCGTGCCGGGATCCGCGGCAACGACGCCGGCAGGGATCAGGGACAGGACGAGGGATTCGAGATCGGCTCGCTGCATGACCGCGACGTTCGTCGGCGGGTTGGCACCCGCCGCGCGGTGGGCCGCGTCGATCGGGCCGAGTACGAGGTCCGCTCCGGCGATCGAGACGATCCCCGAGACCTTGAGCTTGACGCTCTTGCCACCGGGCAGGCTGAAGGTGATCGAATCTCCGGCGACGACGCCGAGGTTCGAGGCGAGATCGCGGCTGATCGCGACCTGCCCTTTGGCGATCGTGCCCGACGAGGCCTGGAAGAGGCCGGTCGCGCTCACGTATGCGGCGTCCACGCCGACGATCACGCCGGTGCTGGTCTGGGTGGCGGTACCGGCCCGGTCCGACGCGGCGGTGTCGAAGTGGGCGAGATCGAACGGCACCACGTTCCTGACCGCCGGGTCGCCCCCGACGATCGTCTTCGTCGCCTCCACGTTCGCGCCGACGCTCAGGATCACCTGGGCGTCGACGGGAAGATCCGCGAGGGCTCGCCGAGTCACGGTCGCCCCGGAGGCCGAACCGAACAGGAGGACGCTCGTGATCTGGGCGGCGGCGATGACCGTCCCGACGAGGGCGGCCAGCGATCGGCGCGGCTCGCGGACCACGAGGCGCAGCGCATGCCGGGCAAGAATCATGCCGGGGACCCCGGGAGTGCCGGGGTCGACCCGACGATCCGGCCGTCACGCATCGCGTAGCGGCGGTCCGCCCGCGCCGCGCTGATCGGATCGTGGGTCACGAGGACGAGGCTGGTCCCGCGGCGCTTCACGGCGTCGATCAGCAGCTCCAGGACCTGCTTTCCGGTCCCCTCGTCGAGGCTGCCGGTCGGCTCGTCGGCGAGCAGGATGGCCGGATCGATCGCGAGGGCGCGGGCGACGCCGACCCGCTGGCGCTCGCCGCCGGACAGCTCGTCGATGCGGGCCGATCCGCGGCCCCCGAGCCCGACCTCATCCAGCGCCTCGGCGGACCGCCGCTCGATCTCGGCGGCCGGGCGGCCAGCCAGGAGGAGCGGCAGCCCAACGTTCTCGGCGGCGTTCAAGGAGGCAATGAGCCCAAAGGTCTGGAAGACCGTCCCGACCCGCGACTGGCGGAGCCGGGCCCGCTCGGTTCGGCTCAGCCGGGCCAGGTCGTGGCCGAGGACCGTGACGGTCCCTGAATCCGGCGCCTCGAGACCCGCGAGGAGCCCGAGGAGCGTCGTCTTGCCCGAGCCCGAAGGTCCTTCGATCGCGACGAACTCGCCGGGCTCGACATCGAGGCTGACGTCGGCGACCGCGAGGACCGGCGCCTTGCCCCGCTCCTCGTAGCGTCGGGTCACATCGCGACAGGTGATCGCGCTCATCCGAGGGCCGCCGAGGGCGTCGCCGCGGTCTTGGCGGCCGATGCGGCCGTCGTCGTCGCCTGGCCCTCGATCCGCCCATCGCGGAGCTCCACGATCCGGTCGGCCCGGCGCGCGACCTCGCTGTCGTGGGTCGCCAGGATGACGGTCATGTCGCTCTGTGCCTGGAGCTCACCGAGGAGGTCGAGGAGGGCCGCGCCGGAGGCCGAATCGAGCTCGCCGGTGATCTCGTCGGCGAGGAGGATCGGCGGCCGGCTGGCGACGACGCAGGCCAGGGCGGCCCGCTGCTGTTCGCCGCCGGACAGCTCGTGGGCTCGGTGGCGCCCGCGATCGGCGAGGCCCACCAGCGCGAGAGCCGCCGCGATCTCAGCGCTGTTTGGTGGACGGCCGGCAAGGAAGCCGGCGAGGGCGAGGTTCTCCTCGAGGTCCAGGAACGGTACGAGGTTCTCGCTTTGGAAGACGATCGCGACGTGTCGGCCGCGAAGGCCAGCCCGCACCTGCTCGTCGGCGCGCGATAGGTCGACGCCGTCGACGACCACCTGGCCCGCTGTCGGCCGGTCCGAGCCGGCAAGGAGCTGGAGGAGCGTCGATTTGCCCGAGCCCGAACGACCCCGGATCGCCACGACGGCGCCTCGCTCGATCTCGAGGTCGATGCCCCGCAGGGCGATCGTTTCGACGTCCGCCTCGCGGTAGACCCGGATGACGTCGTGCAACCGGATGATCGGGTCGGAGCTCGCGCTGGCCGCGGGAGCACCGCTCGCCTCGGTACGACCGATGGCTTCGCGGCTTACGACCACTTGAAGCTCTCGATCATGATGCGGAACGCATCGACGTTGTCGACGCCATCGGGGGTCGCCAGGCTCACGATCGCGAGGACCCCGGAACCTGGCACGTAATAGCGATCGACCGTCGACGGGACCTGCTTGCCGGTGACCGGATCCGGTGGCGAGGGCAAGTGGAACACCAGGTGGACGAGGCTCGTACTGCCGACCTTTACGATGTCCCGCTTCACGAGCTGGAACCCGGCCTGCGCCTGCAGCGCGGGCAGGTCCGTCGAGGTGACGTACGCCCCCGGATCCCCGGCGTAATTCACGACGGCGACGGTCTCGCTGCTGTCCTTGTCCCGGATGACCACGCCATCCGGCTGGGTCGTGAGCTGCCAGCCCTCGACGTACTTGATCGAAAAATGGAGCGCCGCCTGGCGGTAGGTCAGGTAGATCGCGTTGTCCGGCACGTCGCCGGTCGTGGTGCCGGCACCGGTGTCCGGCGTCTGCGACTGGCTCGGCGCGGCCGAAGTCTCCGGCGAGCCAGTCGGTGCCGATTGCGAAGCCCCCGGAATCGGCAGAATGGTGGGGGTCGGCTGCGGGGTGATCGTCGAGGCGCCGCAGGCCGCGAGCCCGATCGCAAGGGCGATGGCTGCCCCCAGCCGCGTGAGGGGAGCACGCGGGCCGGGGGCAGCGCGGGAATGCAACGTACGGTCGGTCATCGAGTCCTCGCTGGTCGAGCGGCTCGGGACGTGCCGCGTCAGGGCGAGGTATGACCCTCGAACATGAACCTCACCTGAAGCCTTACCGTCGCCTCATCTCGATCGAGAGAGGGAGAGGCGAAAGGTCGAGCCGCCGCCCGGACTGCTGGCCACGGTCAACCGGCCGCCATTTCGCTCGGCCAGGCTTCGCGCGATCGCCAGACCGAGTCCACTGCCGGCGGGGCCCGCAGCGTCGGGCCGCACTCGGTAGAACGGAACGAAGATCCGATCGACATCCGCGGCCGCGATCCCCGGACCGTCGTCGCGGACCTCGGTGATCACCTCCCGATCCGCGGCCAGCGTCGTGATCCGGACCTCGACCTTCGAGCCGCCGTAGCGATAGGCATTCTCGATGAGGTTGATGACGATCCGCCGAACCTCCTCGGGGTCGGCGCGAACCGCCAGATCCGACGCCAGCCGGACGACCGGGCGCGGCCCATCGGGCAGGCCTGCCGCGACCGTCTCGAGCGCCTCGGCGACGAGGACCGACAGGTCCGTCACTTCGGTCCGCGGCGCGAGCAGGCCCTCGTCGGCGCGGGCCAGGAGGAGCAGGTCGTCGGTGAGTCGCGCGAGGCTGGCCGAGGCGGCGGCGATCGATTCGATCGCCTCGCGGAGTGGATCCACGGGCGGGGCACCGAGCAGCGCCGCCTCTGCCGAGGCGCGGATCGCGGTCAGCGGCGTCCGCATCTCGTGGGACGCGGATGCGACGAAGGCCCGCTGGCGGTCGTGCGCGGCGCGAAGGGGTCGCAGTGTCCACGACGCCAGCACCCAGGCCGCGACCCCGACCAGGGCGAGAACTACGAGATCTCCCACGACGAGTGCGAGGCCGACCCGACTGAGGGTCGCCTGGTAAGCGGCCTCGGCCGCCTGCCCGCTGGTCAGCTCGGGCGCGATGTCGAAGGTCGGCGCGAGGACCGTCGAAAAGACCACGTAGAACGCGACGCTGAACACCGTGAGCGCGAGCGCGAACAGGGCGATGTACAGCAGCGTCAGGCGGCGGCGCGCGCGGCGGAACATCAGGACCCGCCCGCCGAGCCGGCACGCAGCCGGTAGCCGGCGCCCCGGACTGTCTCGATGACGCCGTCCCGCCGGCCGTCGTCGACCTTGCGGCGGAGGCTGCGGACGTAGACCTCGACGACGTTCGACTCGGCCGTGAAGTCGGCCGACCAGAGCGCCTCGACGATCCGGTCGCGGGTGAGGATCTGGCCCGGATGCCGGGCGAGCAGCTCGAGAAGGGCGAATTCGCGAGCGGTCAATCGCACCGCCCTACCGGCCCGCGTGACGCCCAGCGTCGCCGGGTCCAGCTCGAGATCGCCTGCGGTGATCCGCGGGGCTCGCTCATCGGCCTGCCGCCGGCGGAGGGCCCTGACGCGGGCGAGGAGCTCGGCCATCGCGAACGGCTTCGCCAGGTAGTCGTCGGCCCCACGATCCAGACCCGTGACCCGATCCTCCACCTCGCCGAGCGCCGTGAGCATGAGGATCGGCGCCTGGAAGCCTCGATCGCGGAGCGCCGCACAGACCGCGAATCCGTTCATTGTCGGCAGGACGACATCGAGGATGACGAGGTCATACGGATAGGTCGCCGCCCAGTCCATGGCCTCGCCACCGTCACCGACGATGTCGACGGCATGGCCGTCGGCGGTGATCGCCGCTCGAACCGCCTCGGCGATCGCCGGCTCGTCCTCCACGACCAGAACGCGCATCGGGGCATCGTAGCCGGGGAAACACAAAGAACCCCGACGCTTTCGCGTCGAGGTTCTCGCCCCCGGAACACTCCGCTCCATATCGCCCGGCGAGGCGACGAATGAGTGCGGTGAAACCGTACCCAAGCCAGCTGTGTGTGCAATCGGTAGCTCCACGGAGCGAAGTACGGAATTTCGGTCTACGTGTCTCACCAGACCGCACAAGACCGCCCCGCTGGTCCTGGGAATCGAAGAGGCCGGACCCGTGGGGCCCGGCCTCGATTGGCTCGGTGGATGGAGTGACGGTTACTTCGCGTGGATGACGATGTTACCGCCGGCGGCTGGGGTGACCGGACTGACGTTGTCGGCGATCCCCGACTCGTTGTCGTAGATGATCGCGTTCGTCGTCTTATCCCAAATGCGGATCCGGAAGTAGTCGTTGGTGCCGCCATCGATCGCCGTCACGAGGAAGCCGTAACTGCCCGTGCCATTGACCGTCCCGGAGCCTTGAGCCTGGGCCTTCATGGTCCCGTTCGACAGGGTCGTGATGACGAGCCAGTCAAACGTCTGGCCGTGGAAGTTGATGTTGCCAGGCTTGAACTGGAACTCGAGCTCGCCTGTCGGAACAGACGCGCCGTTCTTGTACTTCGCATTGAAGCCGTAGTTGTTCTTGGCGCCAGCACCGATGTTCGGATAGGCACCCGCGTTCGGCTGAACAATGTAGCCGCCGCCGGTGACGAAGCCGCCACTCGGGTCATAGGTGACGACGATCGTGGAGCTCGTGGTCGCGCTCGCCTTGTGGACGGTGCTTCCCGAGTACGCGGCGTTCACGTTGTCGACATTGGCCGTCGTGGATTTGTACGTGACGGTGCAGCTGCTCGAATACGAGTTGACGGCGACCAGGTTGCATGTGGCCGGGGTAAAGGTCCCGGAGGTCGTGTTGTCCGTCGAGAAGCTGACCGTGCCCGTGGGGCTGGTCTTCGTGCCGGCCGGCTCGACATCCATGACCGTCGCCGTGCAGCTCATCGTCGATCCAAGCGGCACCACTACCGGGGTGCACGACAGGCCGGTGGTGGTCGCTCGCAGCTTCGCGGTCACCGTTGCGTTGCCCGTGCTGCTGACGTGGTACGAGCTACCGGCGTAGTTTGCCGTCACGAGATGGTCGCCGGCTACGGAATTGGGCGTGTAGGTAACGGAGCACTTGCTCGTGGTGGTGCTCAGAATCGTCGTCAGCGTGCAGGAAGACGGGCTCAGCGTCCCAGTGCCGCCCGCCGGGGGTGTGCGCGACCAATTGACCGTCCCTGATGGAGCGATGGCGGTGCCGGCGTCAGCATCGGACACGGTGGCGGTGCATGAGCTGACATCGTTCATGACAACGGTGGCAGGGATGCAGAGGACGCTGGTCGTCGTCTTTCGGGCGATGACGGTCGTCGACTGACTGGCGACGTTGTTGGCGGCATTGGTGTCTGTGTTGACGCCAGCCACCGTAGCCGTGTCGGTCTTGATCGTCCCGTTCGTGATGGAGTTGGCCGCGTGGTAGGCGACGACGAAGCTCGCCTCTGCGCCGAGCGCAAGGTCGGTGGGCCGTGTGCAGGTGACGGTCGTGCCGTCGCTTGAGGAGCAGTTGGCATCGGAGCCCGTGGCCGTGAAGGTGAAGCCCGTCGGTAGCGTATCGGTTACAGCGAAGCTGGAGCTCGAGGACGGGCCGTAGTTGTGGACGGTCAGCAGGTAGGCCCCGTCGGTCCCTGCGGTGACCGGGTCGAAGTTGTGGCCGGTCCACTGGTCGACCTTGGTGATCCCGAGGTCGGCGACGCGGTTGACCTGGACGGTCGCCGTGCTGCTGTTGGCGCCGGGGCCGGTGTCAGTCGTGGCGTTGGTGGCGATGGTGGCGGTGTTCGACAGGTTCGTCCCGTCGGCGTAGTTCGAGTTGATGTGGACGGT
>JBBRNM010000026.1:0-29955 GCA_038230295.1 Candidatus Limnocylindrales bacterium | reverse complement strand
CCGAGCGCCGCGGACGCGCTGGCGGCCGCGATCGAGGCCCAGCGCGCCCTCGGCAGCGAGACGTGGGAGCCGCGCGGCACGGACGTTCGCGTTCGGATGGGCCTCCACGCGGGCGAGGCGAGCCTCGTCGGTGGCAGCCTCGTGGGCCTCGCGATCAATCGTGCCGCCCGGATCAGCGCGGCGGCCCATGGCGGCCAGATCGTCGTTTCCGATGCCGTCCGGAGCCTCGTCGAAGCCGCGCCGGTGGCCGGCGTTGAGCTGCGGCCGTTGGGCAGGCATCGGCTGAAGGACCTCGGCGAGCCGCAGGCGTTGCTCCAGGTCGCGGCCGAGGGCCTGGGCACCGAGTTCCCACCGCTGCGCTCGATCGATGCCAGGCCCAACAACCTGCCGACACAGCTGACCTCGTTCGTCGGGCGGGAGCGAGAGCTCGCCGAAGCCGGCGCCCTCCTCGCCACCAACCGGCTCGTCACGCTCACCGGCCCAGGGGGAACTGGCAAGACCCGGCTCTCGCTGCAGGTGGCCGCGGAGGCCGCGGACGCGTACCCCGAGGGGATCTTCTTCGTCGCCCTCGAGACGGTTCGGGACCCGAGCCTCGTGGCCTCCCGCCTCGCCTCGGCGATCGGGATCGTCGAGGCTGCGCGGCGGACCGCCGACGAGACCCTCCGGGACTGGCTCCAGGGCAAGCGGGTCCTGTTCGTCCTCGACAACTTCGAGCAGGTGCTCGACGCGGGACCGATCATCGCCGAGCTGCTCCGGGTGGCGCCTGGCCTGTCCGTCCTCGCCACGTCGCGGGCGCCGCTGCGCGTCTCCGGCGAGCAGGAGTACCCGGTCCCGGGCCTGCCGACGCCGCCGGATCGGAGCCAGCTGTCCGCGCTCGAGCTGGCCCAGCTTCCGGTCTCGGAGCGGACCATCGACCTCGCCGCTCTCACGACCTACGAAGCGGTCCGCCTGTTCATCGCTCGAGCGGGCGCCGTCAAGCCCGGCTTCCAGGTCACGAACGAGAACGCCCCGGCGGTCGCGGCGATCTGCGCCCGTCTCCACGGCATGCCCCTGGCGATCGAGCTCGCGGCGGCCCGAGTGAAGCTCCTGCCGCCCGATGCGATCCTTGCCCGATTGGAGAAGCAGCTGACGTTGCTGGCGGCCGGATCGCGCGACCTGCCCGAGCGGCAGCAGACCCTGCGCGGCGCGATCGCCTGGAGCTACGACATCCTGGACGCGGGGAGCCGGCTCCTCCTGGACCGGCTGAGCGTGTTCACCGGCGGCATCGATCTGGAGGCCGCCGAGGCGATCTGCGGGCCTGCGTCCGAGCTGGGCCTCGAGGTCGACGACGGCCTCCTGTCCCTCGCCGACCAGAGCCTCATCCGGGCGCTCGAGCGCGACGGCGAGCCGCGCTTCGAGATCCTGGAGACGATCCGCGAGTTCGCGGCCGAACGGCTCGAGGCTCGCGGCGAGGCTGACCAGCTGGCCGCCCGCCACAGCGCCTGGTTCCTGGCCTTCGCCGAGCGCGTGGCGCCCGAGCTCGGTGGCAGCGAGCAGCGCGCGCTGCTCGAACGGCTCGAGGCCGAGCACGACAACATCCGGGCGGTTCTGGATCGGGCGACCGTGGCGGGTGACGGCGACACCGCAATCCGGCTCGGCTTCGCGGTGTGGCGGTTCTGGCAGAAGCGCGGCCACCTCTATGAGGCGCGGCGGCGGCTCGAAGCCATGGCGGCGGCGCCCTGGTCGACCACGAATCCGATGCTCCGAGCGCGGCTTCTGGAAGCCCTCGGTGGCGTGCAGTGGTGGCAGGGAGACCTCGCCGCCATGGGCCCGACCTACACCGCGGCCGCGGAACTCTGGCGCGAGATCGGAGATCGCTCCGAGCTCGCGAACGCGCTCTACAACTACGCGTTCATCTTCGCGATGCCCGACGATCCGGACGCGCCGCGCGGGAACCTCGATCCCGATGGCAAGGGCGCTCGGGCCCTCGAGGAGGCGCTCGCGATCTACCGCGACCTCGGCGACGCCCGCGGCGAGGCGAACGTCCTGTGGGGCATCGGGAACGCCGCGTTCTTCGCGAACCGGCCGGACAGCGGCGCACCGGAATTCCAGCGCGCCCTGGAGCTGTTCCGGCTCGTCGGCGATCGGACGATGGAAGGCTGGTCACTCCACATGCTCGGCGGCGCCCTGCTCCGAAACGGCCACCCCGATGAGTCCCGGTCGAGCATGCAACACGCTCTCCGCCACTTCCACGAGGCCAGCGACGCGGCGGGCGTCACGCTCGTGCTCGGCGATCTCTCGTCCCAGGCGCTCGCCGATGGCGACGCGGCGCGCGCAGCGCGCATCTGGGGCGCGGCGCAGAACCTCGTCGATGCCACCGGGGCGGGCCTGGCCACGCTCAATGCGGGCTGGCTCGAGGGCGCGCAGGCGCCACATGTCCGCGACGCGTTGTCGAAGGAGGATCTCGAGCGCCTCGCGAAGGAAGGCGCGGCGATGTCACTCGAGGAGGCGGTGGCCTACGCCCTCGACGTCTCGGCCGCCGAGATCGGCTCCCACGAGGAGGAGCCGGCCACCTCGACGTGAGCGCACCGCCCGAGCGCCGGACGCCCTGGCTGGGACGCTTCCGGGGCTTCGAGCCGGATGCCCGCCGGTTCCTGCTCGTCACCCTCGTCGGTGGCGCTGCCTCGAGCCTCTGGTGGATCGACTTCAACCTCTACCTGTCGGCGCTCGGGTTCGGCGCCTCGCGGATCGGGATCGTCGCGACCGTCGTCTCGGTCGCAGGGGCGCTGGCGGCCTTTCCGGCCTCCTCGTGGTCAGATCGGATCGGGCGCCGCCTCGTGATGGCCGCGGGCGCGGCGGCCGGAGCCGTCGCGGCGGTGGGCCTGATCGTGACCGCCGACCCGCTCGCAATCGTCGCCCTCGCCGCGCTGTATGGCGCGGGCTCGCAGGCGATCCAGGTCGTGGCGACGCCGTACATGACCGAGCACTCCCAACCCGAGCATCGGAGCGAGCTCTTCGCCGCCCAGTTCGCGCTGAACAGCCTGACGAACGTCATCGGCGCCGCGCTCGGCGGCGTCGTGGCGGGCGCGATCGCCGATCGGCTGGGATTTGCCCCAGGTGGCCCCGACACCTACCGCGTCATCCTCGCCTTCATGGCGATCCTGCTCGCGGCCGGGTTGGTCGTGATCCTCCGACTCGGCGACGACCGGCCATCGCGCCTCCGTCGCGCGACGATCCTCGAGACGGGCGAGCCGGCGCCGTTCCCCCGGCCCCAGGCGCGCGGATGGTCCGCCGGCCGGTTCGGGATCACGATCATCGATCGCCGCATGGTCGGCCGCCTCCTCCTGCCCGGATTCCTGATCTCGCTCGGGGCCGGCCAGGTGATCCCATTTCTCAACCTCTTCGTCCAGGCGAAGTTCGGGCTCGATCTCGCCGCGCTCAACGGCGTCTTCGCGGTCACGAGTGTCGGCACGATGCTCGCGATCCTCTTCCAGCCGACCCTGGCCCGGCGCTTCGGCCGGCTGCGCTCGGTGGTCATCGTCCAGGGCGCCAGCATCCCGTTCCTCATCGTCCTCGGCTTCAGCCCGGTGCTCTGGACCGTCATCGCCGCGATGGCCGTCCGGAACTCGCTCATGAACGCGGGCAATCCGATCTTCAACGCCTTCGCGATGGACCAGGTCTCGCCCCGCGAGCGGGCCACGCTGGCGGCCGCGATGTCGCTCCTCTGGTCCGTGGGCTGGGTGATCGCCGGCCTGTATTACTCGGTCGTCCAGGCGATTCTCGGGTTCGATCTGGGCTACACGGTCAACTTCGCCACGATCATCGTCCTCTACTCCATCGCGTCCGGGCTCTACTGGCGCTGGTTCCGGGACGCGGACGCGGCGCCGCGGGTTGAGGCCCTCGCCGCCTGAGTAAACCTCGCCGTTTGGATCGGCCTGCGCGGGGCAGCCACGCGAACGAGCGCCTAGACTCCGCGAATGGCCCTCCAGACCTCCCCGACCCCGCCCAAGGGCATCCCCAAGAACCCCGGTCGGCGCGAGCTCGGAATGAAGGCCACGCTGCTCTTCCCGTCGAAGGAGATCGTCGAGCAGTACTACGTCCCCCTGATCTACACGGCCTGCCGGACGTGCTACTCGGAGCTCACTCCCGAGGAGATCTTCCGGCGAGCGGTCGACGGCGAGATCGACCAGGCCAAGATGCAGCGCCTGATCAGCGGGGTCATCGAATCCGGCCACGGCAGCACGATTGAGCACATCGTCTTCACCTTCGGAATCAGCGGCGTCTCGCGAACCCTGTCGCACCAGCTCGTGCGGCACCGCGCGGGCGTGGCGTTCGACCAGCAGAGCCAGCGCTACGTCACGTACAAGAAGGCCGCGACGATGGAACCGACCACGATCGCGGAGCTCGACGACGAGGCATTGCGCGAGCGCTATGAGGACCAGGTCGCGGGCTCGATGGAGCTGTACGGCGAGCTCGTCGCGGCCGGCATCCCGGGCGAGGACGCGCGCTTCGTGTTCCCGAACGCAACCCGGACGAACCTCGTGATGACGACGAACCTCCGGGCCCTGATCCACATGTCAGGGCTCAGGCTCTGCACGATGGCCCAGTGGGAGATTCGGCGGCTCTTCCAGCTCATCCGCCACGAGATCTTCTCGGTATCGCCGTTCCTCGGGTCGTTCCTAGCCCCGAAGTGCGTGCCCCTTGGCTACTGCGACGAGATGGGCAACCGTGACGGCCACTGCCCGATTCGGCCGCACAAGGACCAGGTCCTCGAGGCGTGGGCCGACAAGGCGAAGGCGGCCCGCGCCGCCGGTCGGGCGCTGCCGGTCACCTAGCCATCCGGCCGGCCCCCACCGGCCACGACGCTGCGATCGGAATGTGAGGCGCGCGTCGCCCGCGGGTCGAGGCGAGATCCTCGGCCAGGTCCCGGCCAATGGATTTCGTCACCGAGCACCCGGTGTAGCGCTATCCAGGTCCGATGCCTCGACGATGCCGGGATTCCGGCTCATCGTCTCGCGCGCCTGCATGACCGACGGCCCGACCAGCTGTTACCCGACGGGAACCCAGCGGAGACGCGCGGTCGCTTAGCTCGAGAGCTCGAGGTCCCGGACGAAGCGGCGGACGAGTCGGATCATCCGCGGGCCGGCCTCGACACCGGCGGCGAGCACTTCCTCGTGGGACAGCGGCTCGCCGCTATAGCCCGCTCCGGCGTTCGTGACGAGCGAGATCCCGCAGACCTCGAGGCCGGCCCACCGCGCCGCGATGCACTCGAGCACCGTGGACATCCCGACCGCGTGGCCACCGAGGCCGGCGAGCATCCGGACCTCAGACGGGGTCTCGTAGGACGGACCGGTTAGCCCGACGTAGATGCCCTGCGCGACCTCGACGTGCTCAGCCGCCGCGGCGGCTGCCAGCTGCGCCCGAAGGCGAGGTGACCAGGCGTCGGTGAGATCCGGGAATCGCGGCCCGATCGAGTCGGCATTTGGTCCCATGAGCGGGTTCGCACCGGTCAGGTTCACGTGGTCCGTCACGAGCATCAGTGTTCCCGGTCTGAACGAAGGGTCGAGCCCTCCGGCGGCGTTCGTCAGGAGCACGGCCTTGGCACCGAGGCGCCGGAAGAGCAGCACCGGCTGCACGACGAGGCCGGCAGCGTTGCCCTCGTACAGGTGAAGCCGGCCCTGGAGCAGGACGACCGGACGGCCTTCAAGGCGGCCCAGGAGCAATCGCCCCTCGTGTCCGGGGGCCGTTGCCGCCGGCCAGCCCGGCAGGTCCTCGAATGGGATCGCGACGGCGTCGTCGAGCCCGCCAGTCAGGCCTCCAAGCCCCGAGCCCAGCACGATGCCGATCTCCGGGACGAGGTCGGATCGCTGGCGAACGGCAGTCTCGAGGGCGTCCAGTCGGGCAGGCTGGCCGGCAGGGGGAATGGGTGTCGCCGGGTCCATCCGTCAAGGATGCCTGAGGCGCGGGTCACCTGGGTGAACGTCCAGGGGTCGACGGCCCAGGGCCCGCGGCTTCTGCGACCCGACGGGAGTACCGACACCGGGATGCCGGTCGCGTCCCGCCGGGCGCCCCGGGGATGACATCAGGATGCCATCGCGACCGGGTACAGAAGCGCCCGAAGCGACCGACCCTGGCCCGCGGAACCTTGATGTGATCTCGGCTCCTCGTTCCCTGGCGGCCCCTTCGGGCAAGACCTACGTTACGAAAGCCCTAACGGCGGGTCAACGCGGTTATCCACGATTTCGGCACCGAGTCCATCGCTCCGTCCACGAGATCCGCGCCCCTGTGGACAGATCGTGGAAAACCGAGGCTGCGGGACTCTGGCTGTCAGCCGCCGAGCGCGAACATCTCGACCTTCGGCAGGTGGCTCGTCGAGGCGGTCCGCAGCTCGGAATAGCGATCGTCGCGGCCAGTCCAGACGGCCCCGATCAGGTCTGCCAGGTCGGCGTCCGAGACGCCGCTCCGGAGCGGATCCCGCAGGTCGTGCCCGACGGCGCTGAAGAGGCAGGTGTACAGCTTGCCGTCGGCCGAGAGCCGGGCCCGGGTGCAGTCGCCACAAAATGGCCGTGTCACCGACGCGATCATCCCGATTTCGCCGTCGCCGTCCACGTAGCGCCAGCGCTCGGCGACCTCGCCTCGGTACCCGGGGTCGGCCGGCTCGAGCGGCATCTCGGCCGCGATCCGATCGACGATCTCCGCTGCCGGAACGACGTCGTCGACACGCCAGCCGTTGGCATTGCCGACGTCCATGTACTCGATGAAGCGCAGCACGAGCCCCGCGTTGCGAGCCCAGCGGGCCATCGGCAGGACGCTCGCCTCGTTCTCGCCGCGCTTGACCACGACGTTGATCTTGATCGGCGCCAGGCCTGCCTCCTGCGCGGCGGCGATGCCGTCGAGGACGTGGGCAACCGGGAAATCGACGCCGTTCATGCGTCGGAAGACCACGTCGTCAAGGGAGTCGAGCGAGACGGTGATCCGCTGCAGGCCTGCGTCGGCCAGCGGCCGGGCGAGCGGCTGGAGCGCCGAGCCATTCGTCGTCAGAGTGAGATCCGGCGCCGCGCCATCCGGGGTCTGCAGCTCGGCGAGCATCGCCACGAGCTCGGGCAGGTTCCGGCGGACGAGCGGCTCGCCGCCCGTGATTCGGAGCTTCTGCACCCCCAGCGAGACGAAGACGCCCGCGAGCCGGCGGATCTCCTCGTAGGTCAGGACCTCGTCGCGAGGCAGGAACTCGAAGTCCCGCCCAAACACTTCCTTCGGCATGCAGTACGGACACCGGAAGTTGCAGCGGTCGGTGACCGAGATTCGCAGGTCGCGAAGGGCCCGGCCGAGCCGGTCGACCTGGCCCGGCAGCCCGTCGAACTCGATCGCGCGCTGCCCATGTTCAAGCGTTCTCACGCTCGAAGCGTACGACGCCCTGCCGGAACCCGCGCCCAAACCTGCGCTCCGAACGCGGGCGGGCGCGCCGGGCCGCGATTCACCCGGACCCGGTACCTCCGCCTCGACGGGCGGGTACCACTAGCGCACTACCCCGGAACGGTCTGGACCGCGACGATCGGATCGACGGGCTGCACCAGCTCTCAACCAACCATGTCCCGAGGATTCGCGCCGGAATGACGTCCACGACGAAACGCGGCTTCCATCTCCCGTGGAGCGGTGACGACCGAGCTCCGATCGAGGCGACTGCCGCCTCCGACCAACGGGACGACCGAGAGCCAACTGCCGAGCGAGGAACCGCCAAGGAGGCCGCAACCGCCGTGAGCAATCCCCAGATGTCGTGGCCGGATGTGGATCGCGCCGGCTCGTCGACCCACCGCGACTCGGATGCAGGCCTCCCGCCGGTTCGACCCGCCGTCGTCGTCGATGGGGCCGAGGGCGCCGTGCCTGCGAGCCCGCGAGCATCTCGCCGCGACAATCCCCTCGTCGTGGGGCTGGTTCGCGCCATGCGCGACGCCGCTCGGGCGACGCGTGAGGAGACCACCGTCCGGATGCGAGCCGAGGCCACCGCCCGGATCGAGGAGATCCGTTCGGGCAGCGCCCGGGAGGCGATCGAGCTCCGGAAGCGCGCCGACGATGACGCCACCGGGATCCGGGAATGGTCGAAGGCCGAGATCGCCCGCATCCGGGATGAGGCAGAGAAACGGATCGCCGAGCGGCGAGCCCAGCTGACGCGCGAGACCGAGGGCCACGCGATCGAGATCGAGCGACTCGTCGAGCAGGTCCAGGAGGTTGCCACGACGTTCGAAGCCGAGATGGAGCAGTTCTTCGAGGTCCTCCTCGCCGAGGAGGATCCGGCTCGCCTGGCAGCGCTTGCCGAGCAGGTGCCGGATGCGCCGATATTCAGCGACCTGCCCTCCCTGAAGCGACTCCCGACTGCGCGCATAACGGGCGCGAACGGCACCGCTAAGTCCAGGGCCCCAACCGGACGATCCAGCGGGCCGAAGGCGGCCGCATCCGAGGCCGACGTCACGGAAGCCCGCCTCGGACCCGATGCCGCCGCAGCTGCGGAGGCGGAGGCGATCGCCGACCTGGACCACGACTCGGCTCAAGGCGACGGAGGCGGCTCCGCGAACCTCGCCACCGTGCTGAAGACGGCACCGAAGATCGATTCCCCCGAGGCTCTCTCCCCCGAGGAGATCGAGGGCCTGCTCGGAATCGACACCGGATCGGCCGACGACACCGCGGACGGGGACGCGGCGACGGACGCCGACTGGCAGACCCGCGTCATCGTGGGCGGACTCAAGAGCGTCGCCGGCATCTCCGCGTTCAAGGGATCGCTCGGGCAAGTGCCCGGCGTGACCACCGTCAGCGTCAGCACGGGGAGCGACGACGACTTCGTCTTCGCCGTCGGGCACGCGTCGACCACCGACCTGAGGCGCGCCGTTCCGGCATTCGCCGGCTTCGACGCGCACATGACCCTCGATGACGGCGACGTCATCTCATTCACCGTTGCGGAGCCCAACTGACATGGATCTCGCCGATACCATCGAAGGCCTCGCGCCGCGCTCGAGCATCGCGATCGGGCTCCCGCCCGGTGAACGCGAGGTGATCGGCGCGGCCTTCACCGAGCTCGGCTTCTCCACCTATCTCATCGACGGCCCTCGGGACCTGCCACAGCTCGCGGCGATGAGCGTGCCAGTGTCGGCCGCCGTCCTGGATGTCGAAGACGATCCGAAGTCGGCCGCCGCCGTCCTTGCCGAGCTGACCCGCCGCGGGACGCCCGTGCCGGTCCTCTACGTCACGACGGATCAGGGCCTCGATGAGCTCGAGGCCGCCGGGATCCGCGACGGCGACGAGATCCTCCTGCGACCGCTCGCTTTCGAGACCCTTCGCTGGCGTGTCGAGGCCATGGCGATCCGCGCCCAGGTCGCGCCCCGCGAGCACGCTGAGTCCGACACCGTTCTCCGGTCAGGACACGTGGACGCCGCTTGGGCCGCTCAATCGCCAATCTTCGCGATCTTCAATCCGAAAGGCGGGGTCGGGAAGACGACGATCGCGACGAACCTCGCGGCGGCAGTCCAGCTGCGAAAGGGCCGCCAGGTCCTCCTCGTCGATGCCGACACCGTCACGGGCCACGTGATGCTCTCGCTCGGCCTCCCGAGCGGCAAGTCGGTCGCTGACGGTTGGGCGGACGAGGCCGAGGGTGAGGTCAGCGAGCCCATCCTCAATCTGGCCACGACCCACAGCTCGGGTGTGCGGGTGGCTGCGCTGACCTCGAATCCGCTCGCCCTGCCGAACCTGGATCCCGAGCGCGTGGTCGACACGCTGCTCAAGGCGCGCTCCGGCGTCGACTCGATCATCGTGGACCTGCATCCGTCCTACAGCGATGTCAACCTCGCGATCTTCGCGATCGCGGACAAGATCATCGTTCCGGTCACGCCGGACCTGCCTGCGATCCGCGCCGCCGTCCAGCTAACCGAGGTCGCCAGCCAGCTCGGCGTGCGGGACCGCCTCCTGCTCGTCGTCAATCGCGCCGGGAGCGGCATCTCCGTCGACGACATCCAGGAGACGACTGGCATGCCCGCGTTTGCCGAGATCCGATCAGCCGGCCTCTTCCTCGTCTGGGCTGCGAATGCCGGCAAGACCCTCATCGACAAGTACCCGCGCGAGAAGGTCACGGCCGACTTCGACCACCTTGCCGAGCGCCTGCTCCTCGTGACCGGACAGAGCGAGGCGGTGCGCGCTCCCGCGCCCTCACGGTTCGCGCTCGGTGGCCTCTTCGGCCGAAAGGCGCCGATACAGGGCTGACCGGCGCGCCTGCGGGCCCGATGGTGCGCGGCCCGCGACGCCGCCGCTACTCCTCGGCGGTGCCGGTGTTCTCGCGAATCGTCTCGACCACGCCAGCGTCGGCGAGCGTCGTCACGTCGCCCAGGGGGCGGCCCTCCGCGATGTCCTTGAGCAGGCGCCGCATGATCTTGCCGGATCGCGTCTTCGGCAGGTCGGGCACGAACATCAGGTGCTTCGGCCGGGCGATCGGCCCGATGACCGACGTAACGTGGGCCCGGAGCCGCTGCCCCAGCTCGTCGGACGCCTCCTGATCCGCCTTCAGGATCACGAACGCGAAGATCGCCTGACCGCTGACGTCATCCTTCGCCCCGACGACCGCGGCTTCCGCGACGGAGTGGTGATCCACGAGGGCCGACTCGACCTCGGTCGTGCTGATCCGGTGGCCGGCGACGTTCATGACGTCGTCGACCCGGCCAAGGAGCCAGTAATAGCCTTCCTCGTCGCGCTTGGCTCCGTCGCCGGCAAAGTACATGCCCGGGAAGCGGCTCCAGTAGGTCTGCCGGTATCGCTCCGGATCGCCGTAGATGCCGCGCAGCATCGCCGGCCAGGGCCGCTTCAGGACGAGATAGCCACCACCGCCAAATGGGACGGAGTTGCCGTCGGCATCGACGACGTCGGCCTCGACCCCGGGGAACGGGAATGTCGCCGAGCCGGGCTTCGTGGTCGTGACGCCGGGCAGGGGCGTGATCATGATCATGCCCGTCTCGGTCTGCCACCAGGTATCGACGATCGGCGCCTTGCCGCCGCCCACGTGCTGGTGGTACCAGAGCCAGGCCTCGGGGTTGATCGGCTCGCCGACCGAGCCGAGGACCCGCAATGACGAGAGATCGTGCGCCGCCGGATACTGCGGGCCCTGCTTCATGAAGGCCCGGATGCCGGTCGGAGCGCAGTACAGGATCGAGACCCTGTACTGCTCGATGATCTCCCACCAGCGATCCCAGGTCGGGGCGTCCGGCGCGCCTTCGTACATGACGCCCGTCGCGCCGTTCGCGAGCGGCCCGTAGACGATGTAGCTGTGACCCGTGACCCAGCCGATGTCGGCGGCGCACCAGTACACGTCGTCCGGTTTGAGGTCGAAGATGATCTCGTGGGTGTAGCTCGCACCCAGCAGGTAGCCCGCGCTGGTGTGGAGGATGCCCTTCGGCTTGGCCGTCGTCCCGGACGTGTAGAGCAGGTACAGCATGTGCTCGGCGTCGACCGCGACGGGCGGGCACTCGGCGGACTGGCGGTCGACGATGTCGTGCCACCAGATGTCCCGGTCCGGCGTCATGCGGGCTCCCTCGCCGAGCCGATCGACCACGATCACGTGCTCGATCGTCGGCGCCTGGCCGACCGCCTCGTCGGCGTGATGCTTCAGCGGGACGTGCTTGCCACGTCGCCAACCACCATCGGCGGTGATCAGGACCTTGGCGCCGCAGTCGTTGATCCGGCCTCCGAGCGCCTCGGCCGAGAAGCCGCCGAAGACGACCGTGTGGGGAGCCCCGATCCGGGCACAGGCGAGCATCGCGATGGGCAGCTCCGGGATCATCGGCATGTAGATCGCGACCCGATCGCCCTTCTCGACCCCAAGCTCTTTCAGGGCGTTCGCGGCCTTGCCGACCTCGCGCAGGAGATCCGCGTAGGTCAGGGTCTTCGTGTCGCCCGGCTCGCCGATCCAGTGATACGCCACCTTGTCACCGCGGCCCGCCTCGACCTGCTTGTCGAGGCACTCGTAGGCCACGTTCAGCTCACCGCCGACGAACCACTTGGCGAAGGGCAGGTCCCACTCGAGTGCGGTGTGAAACGGCTTCGTCCACGTGATCCGCTCGCGGGCGAGCCGCTCCCAGAAGGCGACGGGATCGCGGCTGGCTTCCTCGTAGAGCTCGGCCTTCGCGTTCGCCTGGGCCGAGAACGCCGGATCGGGCGGAAACGTCCGGCGCTCGGACATGAGGTTCTCGATCGCGTCTGATCGTCGGTCGGTCACGGGGCCTCCTCCGTCGCGGAAACGTCGCCGTTCGAGACTTCGCCGTCGGTCGGATCCCCGGCCCCGGCCGCATCACCGCTCCCCGCCGCACCCGGCTCGCGCGCGAGGACGACCCGCTGGGGTCGCGGGATCTCGATGCCGTTCGCCCGGAACGCGGCGAGGAGCCGCTTCCGGAACTCACCGGCGGCGGCCCACTGGTCGGGCGCGCGAACGGTCCCGAGGATCTTGATCGTCACCCCGTACTCGCCGAGGCCGGCGACGCGGTCGACGCGCGGCGTCTCGAGGATCCGCCGATTCCAGGCAGGGTCGCTCGCCATGTCGCGGCCGACCGTGTCGACGACCTCGATCGCCTTGTCGATGTCGGTCCCGTAGGAGACGCTGACGTCCTGGTTGATCCGGGCCCAGACGCGGGTGAGGTTGCTCGCGACCTCGATCTGGCCATTCGGAACGGTGTGCACGACACCGTCGAGGTCGCGGAGGGTCGTCCGCCGGAGGCTGAAGTCCTCGACCGTGCCCGAGACTCCGGCGACCCGAATGACATCGCCCTTGCTGAACTGGTTCTCGATGAGGATCAGCGATCCGTTGAGGTAGTCCTTCACGAGGCTCTGGGCGCCGAAGCCGACGGCGATGCCGACGATCCCCAGCCCCGCGATGGCCGGCCCGATGTCGAGGCCGAACGTCCGCAGGATCATCAGCCCCGCGATCACGATCACGAAGAACCGGAGGACGTTGCCCCCGAGATTGTCGATCGTGTCCATTCGCTTCTTGAGCTCGACCGCGGACAGCTCCTGGGCGGTGCCCTCCGTCGCCTCGCGATCCATCAGCGCCTTCACGATGCTGTGGACGAAGAGCCGCACTGCAGCCGCCAGGACCAGCGCGACCGCGAGGATCAGGAGGATCGGCAGGATCCGATCCTCGAAGATCGGCGCCCACGCCAGCCAGGGTGCCTTGGCGAAGTCCGACATCGCCCGCAGCGTACCGGACGGCGGATCAGTCCGGGTCGGTCCCTGCGTGAGCGGCTGAGAGCTCGTGACCGAGACCGACGGCATGCCGCTCGACCGGGGTGCCGGATCCCGCCCGCTCGTCGAGGGCGGCATCGAGCGCGTCGGCGAAGATCGTCACGACCCGATCGACGATGTCCTCGCGGCCATGGGCCTCACAGAAGAACCACGGCTCCCGGGAGTCGGGCTCGGGCATCGCGCCGCGAGCATGCATGTTCGTCGCGACGGCGTCGTAGAGCTCGTGGTCGGAGGCGGCCCAATCCCGGTATTCGGTCGGGGCCTGCTCGGTGAACATGATCCCGAACATCGACGGATGGCCGGTGAAAACGTGGGCCAAGCCACGCTTCGACAGGACCTGCTCGAGGCCCGACTGGACCGCCCGACCGGTCGCGTGAATGGTCTCGAGCGCGTCGGTGTCGCGGATGATCCTGAGCGTCGCGACGGACGCGGCAGCGGCGACGCGGTTGCCGGCGTAGGTCCCGCCGTGGCTGACCTTATCGGGCAGGACCGACATGACCTCGTCGCTGCCGCCGAACGCCGCGGCGGGATAGCCGTTGCCCATCGCCTTGGCGAACGTGGCGAGGTCCGGCGTGACGCCGAAGAACTCGGCTGCGCCACCGCGGGCAAAGCGGAAGCCGGTCTTGACCTCGTCGAAGATCAAGAGGGAGCCGAACTCCCGGGTGAGGGCGCGCATCTCCTCATGGAATCCGGCGCGGGGCATGATCGCCTGGGCGTTGCCGAGGACCGGCTCCACGATGATCGCGGCGATGTCGGCGCCGTCGCGCTCGAAGATCCGGCGGAGGACCTCCATCTCGTTGTAGCGCGCCGGGATCACCGTCTTCGTGATCGCCTCGGGGATGCCCCGGCCCCACGCGAGGCCAACCGGGTTGTCCTCGGAGCCGAGATCGCTGATGTCGTTCGGGGTCACCGAGATCAGGGCGTAGTCGTGGACGCCGTGATACTGGCCCTCGAACTTCACGATCTTCGTCCGGCCGGTGTAGGCCCTGGCGATGCGCATTGCATGCATCGTCGCTTCGGTCCCCGAGACGGTCATCCGCGCCTTGCCGACCCAGCCCGTGAGCTCCTTCAGGAGCTCCATGGCCTGGACCTCGTCCTCCGAGGTCAGGGAGAAGCTCACGCCGCGCCGCATCCGCTCGTTCACGTAGTCGTCGATGCGGCCGTCGCCGTGGCCGAGGATCACCGGGCCGTAGCCCATCCGCAGGTCGACGTACTCGTTGCCGTCGATATCCCAGACGCGGCCGCCCTCGCCGCGGTCGACGTAGATCGTGTCCTCGCCCCAGGTCCGGAAGTTCGAATCGGTCCCGCCGGGCATAGCCTTCAGCGCGCGGCGATACATCGCCGCCTGGCGGGCGCGGGACAGGCTCGGTTGCTTGGGCATCGGGATGGGCTCCTCGTTTCCGGGACCCCATCGTGCCATACGGCCGCGATTCCGTCGAGATTCGCACCGTATGGCGCCACGCGGCGCGAATTACCGAGTCAACCGGACCATTCACAGCGTGATACGCGCGATCCGGGCGCCCGCGCTTCAAACGGGCGCGGCCACCCAGTTCGGCAGCTCGCGCGCCAGCGTCGCGAGCGGGAGCGAGCCGTGGCCGAGGAGCTGGTCGTGGAACTCGCGGAGGTCGAACTCGGAGCCGTCGCGGGCCGAGATCTCGCGCCGCAGCCTCTCGATCTCGCGCTGCCCGACCTTGTAGGTCAGCGCCTGGGCGGGCCAGCAGATATAGCGGTCCGTCTCGATGACGGCGTCGGTCTCGGTGAGACCTGCCGACAGGAGCTGGTCGATGGATTGCTGGCGGGTCCACCGCAGGGCGTGCAGGCCGGCATCCACGACGAGCCGCGCAGCGCGCCAGGCCTGGGCGTCAAGCATGCCGAAGCGTTCGGCCTCGTTGCGGTAGATCCCCATCTCGTCGGCGAGCCGCTCCGAATAGAGCCCCCAGCCCTCGACGTAGGCGCCGCCCGCGAACCGCGAGCCGAACCGCCGGAACAGGTTCAGGTCGGTGTTCTCGCTCTCCAGCGAGATCTGGAAGTGGTGGCCCGGCGTGGCCTCGTGATACGTCGTGGAGGCGAGCTTCGAATAGGTCCGGGTCGGCAGGTCGTAGGCGTTGACGTAGTAGGTCCCCGGACGGGTGGTGTCGGCCGAGGGCGGGAAGTAGTACGCGAACGGCGCGTCACGCTCCTTGAACTCCTCGACCGCGAGCACGCGGCACGCCGAGCGAGGCATCTTTCGGAACATCGACGGCGCGGCCGCATTGGCCCGCTCGATGTCCTCCATCGCTCGGCCGACGAGCTCCTCGCGCGTCGTCGGGACGTTCGCGGGATCCGCCACGAGTGAGGCGCGATAGGCGCTCGTGTCGTCGCCGAAGCCGGCGGCTCGCGAGATCGCCCGCCGCTCGGCCTCGATCTGCTCGATCTCGACGAGGCCGCTTTCGTGGACCTCCCGTGGGTCGAGCTGGAGCGTCGTCCAGCGCAGGATCTGGGTGCGGTAGATGGCCTCGCCGTTGGGCGCCGACCAGATGCCGGGCTCGGTTCTCGTGGCGGCAAGGTAGTCGCCCTTCAGGGCCACGAGAAACGCGGCGTCGGCCGGGTAGACCTCGTCGCGAACGACGTCGCGAATCGCTTCGCGGTCCGCTTCCGAGGCGACCTTCACGAGGGACGGGATCACCGCTTGCTCGATCGGCGTGGCCAGCATCCGCTCGAGCTGGGCGATCGTCCGTTCGGCGACGATGCGCGGCGCGGTCAGGCCGCTCGCGAGGGCCTCGCGCAGGAGCTCCGTGTTGGCCGCCATGTAGGCCGGGTAGGCGTGGAGCCGGGCGACGAACTTCTCGAGCCGCTCCGGCGTGTCCGCCGACTGGAACTGGCACAGCTGCGGCAGGAGCGTCTGCGGGCCGCCCATCTGGTCCACGACCTGGAGGGTGTCGATGCGCTGAGCGTCCTCGACCAGGAAGATCTCGGCGATGACGCGGAGCATGTCCCGGGTGATCCGGTCCTCGACTCCCAGTCCCTCGTCCGGGATGCCATCCGCGGCGCGCTGCATGTCGTGGGCGAATTGGCGCGCGTCTTCGCGTCCCTGCGGGCCCGGGTCGGGCAGCCGATCGTCGTAGCGGGTATCGCCATTGAACGTGGCGCTGATCGGGCTGAGCTCGAGGAATCGCTCCCAGAAGCCGTCGGCGAGCTGATCGACGGCGGAGCTCTGGTGTGGCAAGGACGTCCCCTTTTGCGATATCTCCTAGCCTACCGCCTCCGGTGGATCGGGCCGGTCCATGCGCTCCGGCCGATCGAAGAGGCCCATCTGCTCGCCGCGGCGATCGATCGGCGGATCGAGGCCAAGGTACGACTCCAGGGACGCCAGGTCGAGCGGCTCGCGGGCCAGCCAGGCGCGAAGGTGGGGCCACTGGATCAGGTGCCAGTTGGCCTCTTCGATCGCGGCCCGGAGGACCGGCGACGCCTCGAGCTTGTGCCGCGCGAGCTCGGTCCGCTCAGACGGGATCGCGAGGATCCGGGCCAGGCCGTCGTCGTTCGGGATCCGGGCGTGGCGCCGGAGCAGGACGTCGCCGAGCATCGCGGTCCACTCGACCTCGAACATGACCGCTGCGTGGCCACGGCGGTACCAGATGCAGTCGACGCTCTCGATGTCCTCGGCCGGCGCTCGCGACAGTGAGGGCAGCCACGGATCACGTTCGCGCTCGTCGAGGTAGTCGGCGAGGATCCGGTCGCCGATCCGGCGGCCCTGCTCGCGCCGCCCAAGCCAGACGTTCATCCCGATCCGGTGCCCGCCGTTCGCGAGGAGCGCAAGCAGCTCCGTGTGCTCCGCGGTCCGACCCCGCAGGTCCTCGTTCGTGATCAGCCTCTCCGCCGTCGAAGCCGGGCTCCGGTAGCTCGAGAGGCAGGCACGAACGAGCGCCTCGTCCGGTAGGTCATGCCCGGAGAACAGCGACGCGACGCGTTCGAAGAAGGCCGTTTCGGCGATCGGACCGGAGGTCGACAGCAGGCTGTAGACGGCCCACTCGACGCGGTCGGCGAGGGGGACGGCGGCTGCCTCCCGGTCCTCGGCCTCGCCGAGCCACCAGCGCCCGGTCTCGATCTCGACGACGCGCCGCTGGCCGGGTCGCGTCAGCTCGTCTCGAACGAGGGCCAGGACGCGTTCGACAGGGTCGGGTGCCGCCACGTGAGCGAGGTTCGAGATCCCCCTGCCGGATGACTCACGGACGCTTCGGCGGCCGCGCGGGGCCGCCGATCCCCGGATACCGCGAGTCGGCACTTCGCCCGGATCGGGAGCGTTCGATCGGCTCACGCCGAAGTTGGGCTCCGGCGGCGCCGGTGGTTCCGGTGGCGGGAGCGCGATATCGGCATCCGCGGACGCGCTCGCGCCCGCATCCGCTCCTGCCCCCCCACCCGCACCTGGGCGGTGCCGCTCGGGGGCGACGAGCCGCCGCAGCTGGCCCGAACGATCGAGGCCCACGAGGATCTCGCCGAGGAGCCGCTCGTAGCGGGCCGGCTCGCCGCGGGCGCGGAGGACGTCGACCGCGGTCTCCTGGATCGATCGGGCCGCCTCGACCGCCGAGAACGGCCGCGCGTCGATCCGCTCGGGCGGCGCGAACAGCCCAGGCCCCGGCACGAGGTCCGGGTCGCCGCGATCGCCGGGATCGGATTCCAGGAGCACGTTGCTGCGCGTGCGCGGCCCTGGCGGCAGGGTTCCGCCCGGCGGCACGAGCTCCACGATCCCGCCGACCTCCTCGTCCGGTTCGGAGAGCCGCGCCTCGACGAGGCGGTAGCCCGCCCCGACGCCGCCGAGTGCCGCGGCGACCAGCGCCTCGGGACCGCCACTCTCGAGCAGCAGCACGACCCGGGCATCGCGTGCGAGATGAGGCGCGACTGCATCGAGCGACCGGCGCAGCGCGGTGGCTTGCCCCGACCACGGCGCGCGGATGGCCGTGCCAAGGAGGGGCTCGAGCGGCAGCAGCGACGCCGCCTCCCGGCCGAGCGCCCAGCACGTCCCGTGGTAGGCCGCACCAAGCCGCTCCTGGCTGAACCGCGCCGGTGGCTGTCCGAGGACGAGTCGGATCCGGGGCCGGAGCGGGGCCCGTCCGCCGGGCTCGCGGAGCGGCTCGCGCGCCTCGGCGGCGAGCGTGCCGAGGGCAGCTGGAGTCATGACGCGGATCACCGCCGTCGACGGTCCCTCGACGAGGCTCCGCAGGTCGGTCCCGAGGCGGGCCTCCAGTGGCCCGGTCGAGGCGCTCTCGAGGCGCTGGACGAACGACCGAACGGTCCGGTACCCCTCTTCGAACGCCAGCCATGGGTTGCGCTCGCGCCACGGGTCGGGAATCGGGGTCCGGATCGTGCCCGCGGCGATCCGGAGCGCCGGCATCCGGCCGGGACCGCCGCCGAGGCGGCTCGCCGGTAGAACGGCGTGCAGGAAGGCCAGCCGGAGGGCCGACTCGACCGGCGCGGCCCGCAGGTCGCCCTCGATTCGGTCGAGGATCGCCGTGAGGCCGACCAGCTGCCGATCGGTATGCAGGTCGAGGATCGCCCGGACGAGCCCATCGCCCCCGTCCGGGACTGGAAACCGCTCGCGCAGCCGGCGCCGGACCGCGGCAGCGCCGACATCGCGCCGGGCACGCTTCTCGTCGGCGTCGTCCGGAGCGGCGGTCCGGTGCTCCGAGCCACCCTGCTGGTCGCGGCAGATCGTGCAGCGGTACTGCTTCTTCGTCAGGCTCGGCCGCGCCGGCGCCTCCCCTTCCGCCGCATCGCCCGCCGACCAGCTGAACTCGTCGACGGTGACGTTCCGGCCGCAGGTCGCGCACTTGGTGGCAAAGAGCTCCCCGATCGAGAGCTTCAGGCTCGATTCCCCGCGCGGCGACGCCGACAGCGCCGAGAACGCGGCGTCGAGGTGCCGAAGGTCCGGCGGCCGCAGGACGAGCTCGGCGAGCAGGCGCGTGAGCGGGCTGACCTCGAGGGTGAATGCGCGGCGCTGGCGATCGACGGCCGCACGGGCGACCCAGCCGCCCCGGCCATGGAGGTCCGCAACGATGTCACCCGCTGCCGAGTTCGCCTCGAGGCGAGCCAGGACGAGGTCGGGCGGCGGAGGCGGCGCGAGCCGCTCGAACGCGGGCATCGTGAACCCGGGCTCGGCCCGCGAGAGCAGCAATCGCCCGACCATGGCCGCGATTGTGGCAGACGTCTCCGGCGCTACGCCCTCCAGATCGGGCAGCCGGCGCCGGATCTACGGCTCGTCGAGCTCGTCGGTCTCCTCGACGAACGCCTCGTCAGTCGTGTCTTCGGGCGGGATGACCCGGTCGAGATCGGTGATCTCCTCGTCCTCGACGTCGTCCTCGAGGTCCTCCTCGAGGTCCTCCTCTTCGCGGAGGAGCGTGCCCTTCGTGTAGGGCCGCAGGTCCGTCGACTTGGCGGCGGTCGGGAAGCTGACCTTGCCGTAGTTGCGGGGGTCCTGGTAGATCTCGCGGATGATGATCCGGACGTCAACGGCGCCCAGTGACGTCACGCCGGCGAGGTACTTGTTGCCGTCGGCGATGAGCTTGAGCAGCCGGGCCGCCACGCGGGGCTCGACGATGCCGATCTGCATCCCGTTGCTCATCGCGATCAGGCGGTTGTTCTCAGGGGTGAGCTCGACGGTGTCGCCGGGGTTCACCTGGGCGAGCTTGCGGGGATCCGGCAGGTCGACGAGGTGGGCGAAGCCGGTCTTGCCGGTCTCCTCGACGAAGATCCGGACCGGCGCCCGGCTGCCCTCGACCGCGGGGACGGTCTTCTCGCCGGCAGCGACGATCAGGGTCCGCAGGCGATCGATGTTCCGCTCGGCGATCCGGTTCGTCGGATCCAGCGCAAGCGCGGCCTGGTAGTGCTCGCGGGCGGTACCGAGCTCGCCCTGCTCCCAGAGCGCCTTGGCGAGCCGGTTCTCGGCGTCGGCCTCGGGGCCCATCTCGAGCAGGCGGCGATTGGTCTCGGCGGCGTCGGCCCACTTGCCGGCGGCGGCCTGCGCGATCGCCTGCTCGGCGAGCTGGCGCTTCAGGCGCGTCGCGGCGGCGGGACTCGATGCGGCGTCGATGTCGGAGAAGGTCACGGTCGGCTGAATCCTTTCGGTGGGGGCAAGGGTTTGTAGCACCGGCCCGAAGGCCCGTCAAACCCGGGGCCCTGCGAGGGCCCGTGAATCTTACCCCCGCAGGCCGAGGCTCCAGCCGACGACGACCAGCCCGAGCACGACGAGCAATGCCGTTTCGAGCCGGCGGCGCGGATCTCGCCGCCGAGCCGGGGCTCCGCCGTGCACCGCGTCCCAGAGGAACAGGACCAGGACGAGGAGCGCCGGCCCGAGCAGGCTCGGGATCTCGATCGTGCGAAATGCCGCTGCGGCGATCGCGACGACGGCGGCGGCGGTCGAGGCGGCCCAGCCGACGTCACGAATGTTCGACGTTCGGAGCGCGGCGATCCGGTAGGCGAGGAGGAACGCGATCACGCCATCGGCGATGGCCAGGATCGTGAGGTCGGCGATCGGGGCGGGCGACGACGGCGTGGCGCTGGCGGGAAGCGGCAGCCCGGCGGGGACCATGAGGGCGATTCCGATGAAGGCCCCGAGCGCCGCGCCGAGGGAGAGGATGAGGACCGCGGTCCGATCCGCGCCCGATGGCGGCGTGGTGGACCGGGCGAGCCGGAGCTCGATCGTCAGCGTGAGCTCGAGGAACCAGGCCACGGCGGCGAGGACCGGGATCAGCAGCAGGTTGATCGGGACCTCCCGGAGGATGCCGACGCCCGCCAAAGCCGCTACCGCCGGCAGGAGGACGGACTCGATCGGCACGCCGGCCGTCTGGGCCGCCGGATCGACGTCGCCCATGATCTGGATCCCGGCGAGCAGCATCGCCCCGAGGAGCAGCGCCGCGATGACCCACGGCAGCTGGCCGTCCACGAAACGGGACAGGCCGATCACGATCGTCGCCGCGAGGACGAGCTCTCGACCGCCCGGCGATGTATCTCGATCGCCCGACGGTGCGGTCATTCGGCCGTCGATCGTACGCGGAGCCACTCCAGCAGGTCGGCCCGCGATCGGGTGTTGATCACCGAGCCCGGCTCGACCCACGCCCGGCGAGCCTGCGAGATGCCCCACTCGAGATGGCCGAACTCGGCGGGCTTGTGGGCATCCGAGTCGATCGAGACGAGGCAGCCCACCGCGATCGCGTGGCGAGCCCGATCCGCCGACAGGTCGAGGCGATGCGGCGAGCCGTTCATCTCGAGGACGGTCGACGTCCGCGCCGCCTCCGCGTAGACGGCCTCCCAGTCGAGATCGAGGTCGTCCCGGGTGTCGATCATCCGGCCCGCGGGATGGGCGATGACGTCGACGTGCGGGTTGTGGAGCGCGGTCATGACCCGCGACGTCAGCTCGGCCCGCGACTGGCGCCGGCCGACATGCAGCGAGGCGACCACGAGATCGAAGGTCGAGAGGAGCTCGTCACTGTAGTCGAGCCGGCCGTCGGCTCGGATCTCGAGCTCGCAGCCGTGGAGCAGCCGGAAGCCCTCGGGCGAGGTTTCCGGCGGCGCCGTGCCGGCATCCTCCTCCTTCGCGAAGCGCTCGTTGAGCGCGCGGATGAGCTGCCGCTCCAGCGCGACCCGCTCGGGACTCAGCCCGCGGGCGATCGCAAGGGACTGCGAGTGGTCGGTCATGACCTGGTAGGCGTGGCCGCGGCGGCGGGCCGTCTCGGCCATGACCTCGACCGACGTGGTCCCGTCGGACCAGTCCGAGTGGGAATGGAGGTCGCCGCGGAGGTCCTCGATCGTGACGAGGTTCGGCAGCTTCCCCGCCAGCGCCGCCTCGATCTCGCCACGGTCCTCTCGCAGCTCCGGTTCGATGAACGGCAGTCCGAGGAACGCGTATGCCTCAGCTTCCGACGCGAAGGTCCGGAGCTCCGCCGCGTCGCCGGTAAGCGGCTCGCCGTCCTCGCCGATCTTCAGGAAGCCATACTCGGACAGGCTCCAGCCGCGATCCCGGGCCATCGCCCGGAGCCGGACGTTGTGCTCCTTCGAGCCGGTGAAGTGGATGAGGTACGTGCCGGTCTCGTCGGGCGGCATGAGCATCAGATCGACCTGCGGTCCGCGGCCGCCGAGGGTCACCGCGGCCTTGTGGCCGCCACGATTGATGACGGAGGCCACCGACGGGAGCCCGGTGAAGGTCGCCACGACACGCTCGGCATCGTCCGATTCGGCGAGCAGGTCGAGGTCGCCGATCGTTTCCTTGCGGCGCCGGTACGAGCCGGCCGGGACGATTCGATGGACGCCCAGGACGTCGAGCAGCTGGCCGGAGAGCTCGTCGACGATCGCCCGGGCTTGATGGAGCAGCAGCCGCCCTTCGCGATGCTCGAGGCCGGCGATCCCAGCGAGGATCAGCTCCTCGGTCTTGGCCGAGAGGCCACGCAGGTCACGGAGACGGTGGGCCTCGGCCGCGAGGCGCAGCTCGTCGAGCGTCGAGATGCCGAGCTGGGTGTAGATCAGGCGGACCGTCTTCGGGCCGAGCCCCGGCAGGCGCAGGAGCTCGAGGAGCGTCGTCGGGAACTCGGCGAGGAGCTTCTGGTGATAGACGACGCTCCCGGTCGTGGCGGCCTCGGCCAGCTTGTCCGAGATTGCCTTGCCGACGCCCGGGATCTCCGGCGGATGGCCTTCTCGGTAGGCCTGCGCGACGTCCACCGGCTGCCGCCCGATCGCATCGGCTGCGCGGTGATAGGCGACGGTCTTGAAGACGAGCTCGCCCTTGACCTCGAGGAGGTCGCCGATCTCGTGGAAGATCTGGGCCAGCTCGCCGTTCGAGAGGAGCGGCAGGTCGACGGCGTCGCCGTCGGAGCCCTCGCCTCCGGCCGTCTCCTCCGTGGCCTCCATCGAGCCGTCGTGGGCCTCATCGTCCATCGTCGCGATGGTAGCGGCGGGCTCCGCGGCCCCCTGCTCGCGGCCTCCTACGCGGCGACGACCCGATCGCGGCCCGTGCGCTTGGCTTTGAGGAGGGCCTGGTCCGCCCGGCCGACCAGGTCCGGCATTGGCTCGCCCGGCCCGAGCGCGTTGGCGACGCCCACCGAGACCGACACCGACGGCACCCGCAGGGCGGACAGGTCAAGGGCCTGGACCGACTCGCGAACCCGCTCCCCCACCTCGAGCGCGACCTCGGGGCCCGGGTTCCGCAGGAGCACCGCGAACTCCTCGCCGCCGACGCGCGCCGGAACGTCCTGGTCCCGTACGGAGGCGACGATCGCGCCGGCCACCGCCTTGAGGACCTCGTCGCCGACGGGGTGGCCGTAGGTGTCGTTGAGGACCTTGAACTTGTCGATGTCGATCATGAGCACCGCAACCGCGTCGCCGGCTCGGCGCCTCCGAGCCAGGAGCGTGCAGAACTCGTCGAAGTAGCGGCGATTCGGCAGTCCGGTCAGTGGGTCCGTCGCGGCTTGCGCTTCGGTTTCGCGGTGCGAATCGGCTCGGGCCAGGGCGTTCGCGGTCTCGGACGCGCCGCCCCGAAGCAACCGCCGCTCGGCGTCCGACCATGGCTCCCGGTCGCGGCGCGACAGCACGATCGCGCCGATCAGCCCCTGATCGGTTCGAAGGGGCGCGGCGAGTGTCTGGGCGAGCCCGAACAGGGATCGGACGCGCTCGGCCACTCTCTCCGCGACCAGCGCGTCGTGACCGCTGCCGAGCGTCTCGGCGGCCGGTGCTGCGAGGCGGCGCCCGACTCGACCGGGAGTGGGCACGCCGAGGTCGCGAAGCAGGGCCCCGGTTTCGGAGAGGGCGAGGCCGGCCATGTGGCGCGCGGTCGCCAAGCGCGCCGCAGCACCGGATGGCTCGCGGCCACTCGGCCCCAACAGCGCGGCACGTAGCGGTGCGGCTCGTTGCGGCTTGGCGAACGCGCCGGGATCGACAAACGGCCCCGGGATCGCGTCGCGACCGGGCGCCGGCGCGCGCCTGACGAGCGGCCTGGACTCGATCGCCACGGCGGCGGCCGCGCCGGCGAGTACCGGCTGGGCGCCCGGCTCGAGCGCTGGCTCGGCCCCCGGAATGGGTTCGGCATCCCCGGCTCGCCGGCCCCCATCGCCCGCTGGCGCTCCCGGACCGACCGGAAACTGCAGCACCGGCCGCAGCTCCACTGGACCGTCGAGGTCCGTGATCGGCAAAACCGACGTCGTCGCCGGAACCCCAGCCCGACGGGTCACGAGCGTCGCCTCGAGCGCCGTGCCGTCCTGACGGCGACGCACCACCACCACGTGATCGGCGCCGGTCGCATCGACGAGGTCGTCCATGATCGCGGCCACGACGGCGTCGGACGAGACGGAGCGAGACAGGCCGCGCAGGATCCGGGCAAAGCTCTCGGCCTCCCCGCGGCCCCGCGCCTCGAGGCCGGCGACCGCGTTCCGATGGCCGATCGCAGCGACCGCGGCAACCCCGACAATCAACACGGGAATCACGTCGACGAGGGAGCGGGACGAGAAGAGCCGGAAGACCGCGATGGCGCCGAGGATGAGGAACGCCCCCGAGAGGAGCCACCACGTCCGACGGATGGATGGATCCTCGGGTCCCAGGCGGCGTGGTCGGGCGGTGGGGCCGAGGCGCACGGTCAGGGAAAGGATGCGCCGCAGTCGATGCCCCCGTCCACCCGGTACTTCCGTACCATTGGGTGGCGACGCGGACGCGGACGCGTCGACCGGCGCCATCGGCGCGCACGGAGGACCTCACATGCTCTACCTGAGCCAGGCCATCGGTCGCCCCGTGCTCGACGGCAACGGCGAACCCATCGGCAAGGTCGCCGACCTGCTCGTGACGGTCGGCGATCGCTACCCGCCCGTGACCGGGCTCGTCGTCGAGACCGATCGCCGCAAGATCTTCCTGCCCTGGACCTCCGTGGCCTCGTTCGACGCCGCTGGAGCCCGCCTCGCCACGAGCTCGATCGATATCGCGAAGTTCCAGCAGCGCCCAAACGAGATCCGGCTCAAGGAAGACCTGATGGACAAGCAGATCGTCGACATCGACGGTCGCAAGGTCGTCCGGGTCAACGACCTCCGGCTCGACGAGATCGAGGGCGTGCTGCACGTCGTCGCGGTCGACGTTGGCGCGTCAGGCCTGCTGCGCCGCCTCGGGATCGAGGGCCCGTATCGGGTCCTTGCGCGCAACCTGCGAATACCCGTCCCCGAGCGCTACATCGACTGGGAGGACGTCGACCCCGTCGAGACCTCGATCGCCTCGATCAAGCTTCGCGTCCCCCACCAGGGCCTCGCCGAGCTGCACCCGGCCGATCTCGCGACGATCATCGACCAGCTCGCCCCGAAGGACCGCGCCGGGGTCCTCGCCTCGCTGGACGACGAAGCCGCGGCCGACGTCTTCGAGGAGATGGAGCCGGAGACCCAGGTCGAGGTCCTCGAGGACCTCGAACCCGCCCGCGCCGCCGACATCCTCGAGGAGATGTCACCGGACGACGCGGCTGATCTCGTCGCCGACCTGTCCGACGAATCGCGCCAGGAGATCCTGGCGCTGATGGAGAAGGACGAGGCCGAGGAGCTTGGCGAGCTGCTCGCCTACCCCGAGGACACGGCGGGCGGGATGATGACCACCGAGTTCGTGACGGTCCACGCGTCGCTGACCTGCGCCGAGGCGATCGACCGCCTGCGGGAGATGGAGCCCGACGCCGAGACGATCTATTACGTCTATGTCACCGACGACGAGGAGCGACTGGTGGGCGTCCTCTCGCTCCGGGACCTGATCGTCTCGCCGCCGACGACGCTCGTCTCGGAGGTGATGATCCCGGAGCCCGTCACGGTCGGTGTCCTCGCGAGCCAGAACGAGGTTGCCGAGGTCGTGGCCCACTACAACCTGCTGGCCGTGCCGGTCGTCGACCAGGCGGGCCATCTCGAGGGCATCGTCACGGTCGACGACGCGATGGACGCGATCCTTCCAGAAGCCTGGCGGAAGCGACTGCCCCGACTCGCCGAGCGGCGCTAGCCCATGTCCTGGCGGACCGCGCTCGACGAGCGGCTGCCGCGACCGCGTTTCGCCCTCCGGATCCGCCGCTGGCTCCGGCTCCGAGGCCGATTCCGTGGCCGGCGCGGGCTCGTCGCGTTCCTGGCGGTCATGGGGCCCGGGCTCATCGCCGGGATCGCCGGCAACGATGCCGGCGGCATCACGACCTACAGCGTCCTGGGGGCCGAGACCGGCCTTCGCCTGCTCTGGCTCTTCCCGATCACGATCGTCATCCTCGCAATCGTGCAGGAGATGGCGGCCCGGCTGGGCGTGGTCACGGGCCAGGGCCTGTCGGATCTCATTCGCGACCGGTTCGGCGTGCGCTGGACGGTCTTCGCGATGTTCGTGCTGCTCGTGGCGAACGTCGCGAACACGGTCGCCGAATTCTCCGGCGCCTCGGCGGCGACCGAGATGTTCGGGATGTCGCGGTATCTCACCGTACCGATCGTGGCAATCGCGATCTGGGCGCTCGTGCTCTTTGCGCCGAACTACAAGACGGTCGAGCGGGTGTTCCTCGCGACCGCCTTCGTGTTCATCGGCTACATCGTGTCGGCGCTGCTCGCCCACCCGGACTGGGGCGCGGTCGGGACCGCGCTCGTCACTCCCCACCTGGACGTCTCGCCGTCTGTCGTGCTCCTGATGGTCGCCCTGGTCGGCACGACCGTGACGCCGTACATGCAGTTCTACCTCCAGAGCGCGGTCGCGGAGAAGGGCATCGACGAGGAGGAGCTGCGCCTCGAGCAGGCCGACGCGATCGGCGGCGCGATCTGGACGAACGTTGTCGCGGTCTTCATCGTCGTGGCCACGGCGTCGACGCTGTTCGTTGCCGGCATCCACATCTCGACCGCGGCCGACGCCGCCCGGGCGCTCGAGCCGGTCGCCGGCAAGCTCGCCGAGGCGCTGTTCGGGCTCGGGCTGTTCGGGGCGTCGGTGCTCGCCGCGACGATCATGCCGATCTCGACGGCCTTCGTGATCTGCGAGGCATTCGGCTGGGAGTCGGGCGTTGGCAAGCGCTTCGGCGACGCCCCGGCGTTCTTTTCGATCTATACGTTCGTGCTGGCGATCGGCGCCCTGGTGGTCCTGATCCCCGGCCTGGATTTGATCCCGATCATCGTCGGGTCGCAGTACGTGCAGGGCCTGCTGCTCCCGATCGTGCTCGTCTTCATGGTCCTGCTGGTGAACGACGAGCGGATCATGGGCCGCCACCGCAACGGCCGGATCGCGAACGTTCTCGCCTGGTCCGCGGTGGGACTCGTGGTGGTCCTGGACGTGGTGCTGATCGGGGTCGGCGTGCTCGGCTTGCTCGGCGTCTCCGTCGGCTGAGGTGAGCCGCTCCTACATCATGACCAGGCCGCCGTCGACGGCGAGGACCTGGCCCGTGATGAAGGCGGCCTCCGCGGAGGCGAGGAAGGCGACCGCGTTCGCGACCTCCTCGGTCGTGCCGAAGCGGCCGAGCGGCGTCTGGGCCGTGATCTGGTCCTGGAGGTTCTGGGGCAGGTCCTTCGTCAGCTCAGTGAGGACGAAGCCCGGTGCGACGGCGTTGCACGTGATCCCGCGGGAGGCAAGCTCGCGGGCCGTCGCCTTGGTCAGGCCGATGAGCCCGGCCTTCGCCGACGAGTAGTTCGCCTGGCCCGTCTGACCGGCCTGGCCCGACACGGAGGTGATGTTGATGATCCGGCCGCCCTTCGCCTTGAGCATCGGTCGGGTCACGGCCTTGATCGCGTAGAAGGCGCCGAACAAGTTCGTCTCGAGGACAACCCGGAAATCCTCGATCGACATCCGCATGATGAGGTCGTCGCGGGTGATCCCGGCGTTGTTGACGAGGATGTCGACCTTGCCGAACGCCTCGAGGGCCGCCTTGACCAGCGCGTCGGCCGCCTCGGGCTGGCTGACATCGCCCTGGACCGGGAGGGCCTTGCGACCGAGCGCCTCGACCGCTGCTGCCGTCTCCTTCGCCGCGGCTTCATTGCCGCGATAGCTGAACGCGACGTCGGCGCCCTGCTCCGCGAGCCGCAGCACGATCGCCCGGCCGATCCCGCGCGATCCGCCGGTGACGACGGCGCTCTTCCCGCTCAGGTCGATCATCGAACGAGGCTCCCGCTTGCGGGCTCGGGCTCGCCGGGCACGACGTCGTCCAGCGGCGGGTTGACCGTGCCGGGCTTCGCCATGATCGCGGCCAGCGCGTCCGGGATCGGATCGACCGAATCCCAGTCGACCGGCAGGCGGACGTGGACCTCGGACGGATCCACCGCTGCATCCCCGGCCCGCCCACGCGCCGGATCGGCGGTCCACTCGATCGTCACGGCGCCCGACGTGAATCCGGCGCCAAACGCGACGATGCAGACGTTGTCGCCAATCTCCACGTGGCCTTCGTTGACGGCCTCCGCCAGCGCGATGGGGACCGACGCCGCGGACGTGTTCCCGTAGCGGTCGAGGTTCACGAACATCTTGTCCATCGGCAGGTCGAGGCCCTTCGCAACCGCCTCGATGATCCGGATGTTCGCCTGGTGCGGGATGAACAGGTCGACGTCCGACGGTTCGAGGCCGGACTTCTTGACCGACGCGAGGGCCGTGGAGGCGAGGGTCCGGGTCGCGAATCGGTACGTCTCCTTACCCTCCATCCGGACGTAGTGCTCGCCGCGCGCCACGGTCTCGGCCGAGGGCGGGCTCTTTGCGCCGCCGGACGGCAGCCAGATCATGTAAGCGCCCTGGGGCTCGGTGGTCAGCTCGATCCCGAGGCTGCCGCCTGGCTCCTCGCTCGCCGAGAGGACGACGGCGCCGGCACCATCCCCGAACAGGATGCATGTCTGCCGATCCGTGTAGTCGAGGAAGCGGGTGAGGAGCTCGGCGCCGATCACGAGGACGTGCTTCGCGAGCCCGCTCGTGATCCACGCCTGGGCGTTCGCATACGCGTAGACGAAGCCCGAGCAGGCCGCCATCACGTCCATCGCCGCGGCGCGGGTGTTGCCGATGGCCTCCTTCACGAGGGCGGCCGTCGATGGCATCCAGTAGTCGGGGGTCAGTGTCGCGAGCAGGATGAGGTCGATGTCGTCCGGCTCGATGCCGGCCGTCCGGATCGCGCGGAGGCCCGCAACCGCGGCCATCGAGGCGGTGGTCTCATGGGCGGCCGCGACGCGCCGCTCGCGGATCCCCGTCCGGCTGACGATCCACTCGTCGGACGTGTCGACGATCCGCTCGAGATCGGCGTTCGTGAGGACCTGGCTCGGGACGTAGCGGCCCCAGCCGGTGACGTGGGCGCGAGTCACAGCGGTTCTACCTCGAGCAGGGGCTGCTTGGCCTTGACGAGCTTGCCGTCCTCGGCGTGGACTTTCACGACACGGCCGGCCATGTCGCTCTTGATCTCGTTGAACAGCTTCATCGCCTCGATGAGGCCGATGACCTGGCCCACGGCGACCTCTCCGCCGGCGGAGACGTAGGGCGCCGAGCCGGGCGCCGGCGAGCCGTACCAGATGCCGGTGAGAGGCGCCTTGACCGACGGTCGAGCCGGTGGGCTGGCGTCCGCTCCTTTGCCGTCCGAGGCAGTCGGGTCGCCGGCCGCTGGCGCGTCGGCAGGCGCCAGCACGGCGGGCTCTACGACGGGTGCCAAGGCCGTGGGCTTTCGGAGGACGAGGCCTGTCGCGCCAACCTGGACCTCGAGCTCGGTGAGCTCGGTGCGGTCGAGCATCGCCGCGAGGCGATCGATGAGGGCCAGGAGTGAGGCGT